>JANRJF010000376.1:0-2134 GCA_033764095.1 Deltaproteobacteria bacterium
CGCGCGCATCGCGGCGCCACCGCAGGCCTCCTGGCGCGACGCGTGGCGCGGCGCCGAGGCGCGCGCCCGTGCCGTGCTCGACGCGCCGCCGGCGGCCGCGGCGCTGTGCGAGGACGGCGTCGTCGCCACCCTCGCCGCGCGCCTGCCGGAGGGCGCGACGCTGGTGGTGGGCAACAGCATGGCGACGCGCGACCTCGAGTGCTTCTGGCCAGGCGGCGCGCCGGCGCGGCGTATTCTCTGCAATCGCGGCGCGAACGGCATCGACGGCTTCGTCTCCACCGCGCTCGGCGCCGCCGCGGCCAGCCCCGGACCGACGGTCGCGTTGACCGGCGACCTCGGCTTCCTGCACGACCTGCACGGCCTGCTGGCGGTGCGGCGCTGCGGCGTCGGCGCGGTGTTCGTGGTCTGCAACAACGATGGGGGCGGCATCTTCTCCTACCTGCCGCAGGCCGACGGCAGCGAGGTCTTCGCGCGCTTCTTCCGTACCGCGCACGGGCTCGACCTGCGCGGCGGGGTCGAGATGTACGGCGGTCACTTCGCCCGCGTGCACGACGCCGCGGCGCTCGCCGCCGCGCTCGACGCCGGCATGCGGCGCGCGGGCTGCACGGTGATCGAAGTGCCGATCGACCTCGACACCAGCGTCGCGCGGCACCGCGCGCTGTGGGCCGCCGCCGGAGGCGCGGCGCGGGAGGGCCTGTGAGCCGGCGCATCGCGGTGCGCGGCGTCCACTACGCGCTGCGCGAGTGGGGCAGCGGCGCCCCGCTGCTGCTGCTGCACGGCTTCACCGGCGCGGCGGCGCTGTGGGAGCCGCTGGCGCTGGCGTTCGCGGCGCGGCATCGCGTCATCGCCGTCGACCTGCTCGGCCACGGCGCCTCCGACGCGCCGCGCGCCGCGGCGCGCTACGGCATGGCGCACGCGGTCGCCGACCTCGCCGCGCTGCTCGACGCGCTGCGCGTCGAGCGCACCGCCCTGCTCGGCTACTCGCTGGGCGGGCGCGTCGCGCTCGGACTGGCCGTCGAGCAGCCGCAACGCGTCGGCGCGCTGGTGCTGGAGAGCAGCTCGCCCGGCCTCGCCGCGCCGGTCGAACGCGCCGCGCGCCGCGCCGCCGACGCCACCCTCGCCGCCCGCCTGGCGCGCGACGGCCTGCCCGCGTTCGTCGACGCCTGGATGGCGCAGCCGCTGTTCGCCAGCCAGGCGCGGCTCGCCCCGGCACGACGCGCCGCGGCGCGCGCGCAGCGGCTCGACAATCGCATCGAAGGCCTGGCCGGCTCGCTGCGCGGGCTCGGCAGCGGCGCGCAGCCGTCGTACTGGCCGCGCCTCGCCGCGCTGCCGATGCCGGTGCTGCTGCTCGCCGGCGGGCTCGACGCCAAATTCACCGGCATCGCGCGGGCGATGCGGGCACGCATCCCGCGCGCCGCGCTGCGGATCGTCGCCGATGCCGGCCACGCCGTGCACCTCGAGCAACCGCAGGCGTACCGCGAGGCGGTGTCGTCGTTCCTCGCGGCTGCCCCCACCCTGACCGACTCCCGCGGCGCGGCCGCGGGACGCAGCTTGGAGACACGCGCATGACCATCGAATGGACGCCGGCTCGCACCTACACCGACATCCGCTACGAGACCGCGGAGGGCATCGCCAAGATCACCATCAACCGGCCGGAGGTGCGCAACGCGTTCCGGCCGCAGACCGTGGTCGAGCTGCTCGACGCCTTCGCCGCGGCACGCGAGGACCGCGGCATCGGCGTCATCATCCTGACCGGCGCCGGCGACCAGGCCTTCTGCTCGGGCGGCGACCAGCGGGTGCGCGGCGAGGCCGGCTACGTCGGCGACGACGGCGTACCGCGCCTCAACGTCCTCGACCTGCAGCGGCTGATCCGCACCATCCCGAAGCCGGTGATCGCCATGGTCGCCGGCTACGCGATCGGCGGCGGGCACGTGCTGCACCTGGTCTGCGACCTCACCATCGCCGCCGACAACGCGCGCTTCGGGCAGACCGGCCCGCGCGTCGGCAGCTTCGACGCCGGCTACGGCGCGACGCTGATGGCGCGCATCATCGGCCACAAGAAGGCGCGCGAGATCTGGTACCTGTGCCGCCAGTACGACGCGCAGCAGGCGCTGGCGATGGGGCTGGTCAACAC
>JANRJF010000377.1:0-17376 GCA_033764095.1 Deltaproteobacteria bacterium
GCCCACTCGGCCGACGACGAGCCGCGCCCGGTGCCGAACTCGACGCGCCCCTCGCTCAGGTGATCGAGCGTCGCGATGCGCTCGGCGACGCGCGCCGGGTGGTTCACCTTGGCGGTGATGTTGGTGATCGCGGTGCCGACGTGGATCTGCTTGGTCTTCGCCGCCACCCAGGTGAGGAACACCTCCGGCGCCGGCTGGTGCGAGTAGTTCTTGAGGAAGTGATGCTCCGGCGACCAGTCGTACTTGAAGCCGACCGCGTCCACCGCCTGCGCGACCTCCACCTCGCGCCGGAAGCGCGACTGCTCGGTATCGTCATGCGGCGTGTGCATCTGCGAGAAAATGCCGAATTCCATCAGGTCCTCCTCGGTTCGACGGATCGTGTGCAGCGGTGAGCGTCCCGCGCAATGCGGTGTGATGCCATGCGCGTTCGACTCGACGAATTACCATTCGCACTTTCGAACTGTCAATTGTTTTGTGCGCTGATCGGGTTCGCGCCGCGGCGCGCAAGGCCCTGCGGGCTGCCGCGTCGCAGCGGCGCAATGCACGGCAGGACGACCGGCTCTAGCCAGGGCAGAGACAACCAGCTGATGAAGTTTCTTGACGATTGGAAAGCGCGCGAGTTAAGCCGCTGCGTAAGGGGTCGCCCGGAGACCTTTCACGTCACGGCACGAGGCTGCAGCGCCTCGAGAGGGGGACTGAATGGTACGCGGAACGTTGGTCGCAACGGCAGCTGGAATGGCGCTCTCACTCCTGGGCGCGCAGGCGGCATTGGCCGGCCCGCCGATCGCGGGCGTCGGCACGGTGAGCTGCACCTTCGTCGGCAAGGCCAAGATCAAGCCGAAGCTCATCATCGGCGGCACCACTTCGCCGGTGGTCACCAAGCTGGGCGGCAAGCTGACGTGTTCGGGCGGCACACTCGACGGCGCCACCGTCATCGCCGGTAAGGTCAAGGGCCTCATCACCAATCCGGGCCCCAACGCGAATGACTGCCTCGGGCTCGCGGCGGGCCTGCCCGCCTTCACGGCGACTGTCAAATGGAAGGTCTCGCCGGGCTCACCGAAGCTCCTGCCCAGCACCGTCAACTTCGCCGCCGGCGGCCCCGGCGACATCAATCTCGCCGGACCGGGTGGCTCGATCGCGTTGACCATCAACGGCGTCGGCGCCGCCGGCGGCTCCTTCGTGGGCTCGCCGATCGTCGCGGTGGCGGTCACCGACGAGACGCTGGCCGCCTTCACCACGGCGTGCACGCCGCCGTCGAAGGGCCTGAAGGGCTTCGCGTTCACCGGCCTGAACGCGCCCTCGACCGTCGACGTCCAGTAAGCAGCGTCACGACGGCCTCGGGGCGGAGCGAGCTCCCGCCCCGAGGCACCGTCCCCGCTGCGTCAGCGCTCGCCCCTCTGCAGCGCCGCGCGCGACGCGAGCACGCCCTGGCGTTGCTCCTCGCATTCGAGACGGCGAATCCCAGTTCGCAGCTTCGAATTGTCAAGTGCCCGCGGTGTTGATACGGTTCGCCAGTGCCGGCCAAGAAGATGGCGCGCTCCGCCGCGCGCAGCTTGCAGGACAGGGCGCGGCAGGCCCGCACCGACCTCTACCGCGAGCACATTCTCGAGGTCGCCGAGCAGATGTTCGCCGAGCGCGGCTTCGAGAACGCCAAGCTGCAGGACATCGGCCGCGAGGCAGGCGTGTCGATGGGCACCATCTACGCGGTCTTTCCGAGCAAGGAGGATCTGTTCCGCGCCATCCTCGACCTGCGCGGCAAGGCGATCCTCGCCGTCGCCCGCGCCGCCGTCGACGGCGCCGGGGATCCGCGCGCCGCGCTCGACCGCCTGATCGAGGCCTACCTCGACTTCTTCATCGCCCACCCGCAGTTCCTGCGCATGCACCTGCGGCACGGCTCGTCATGGGTGCTCGGTCCGTCGCAGGGCAGCAGCGGTCAGGTCGAGTTGTGGGCCGACATCCACGCGCTGCAATCGGAGCTCATGCGCCGCGGCGTCGCCGATGGCGTCTTCGTCGACGAGGACCCCGCCTTCCTCGCCAAGATCTTCAGCGCCCTTGACCAGGTCCTGCTCGCCGACTGGGTCACCGGCGGCATGCGCACGAGCCGCGATCAGCTCGTCGGGCGGCTGCGCGGATTGGTGGCGCGCGTCATCGTGCGGACGAACTGACGGGCCCGCCCCGGTGCCCGTGCATGGCCGGCGGTCATGCACCACCGAGCACGACGACGAACCCCTCCAGCACTCCGCGCGGCGAGTACGCGGAGCCGACGATGCGCCGCCCATCGGGCGTGACGTCGAAGGCGGTGTCGAGCATCCAGCCGTCGATCTGCGCGCCGAGGCCCTGCGCGACGAGCACGTCGCGCAGCAGCCGCATGCCGTCGCGCGCCGTCCAGACGAAGGCGTGGCGCACGCCGTCGGCGTCCGCCGAGCCAACGGCGACGCGGCCGTCGTCGGCTACCGCGTAGGCGATCGAGGCCGGGTTGCGCTGCTCGATGGTGTGCAGGCTGTGCGCGCCGTCGGCGCTCCACTGCGTCGCCTCGAAGCCGTAGTCGAAATTGCAGTTGCCGACGACATAGGCGCCGTTGTCGGACACCGCCCAGGCGACCGACGAGGTCGCGCCGGCCAGGCGCGGCAACTCGGCGGCCCCGGATGTCGTCCAGCGCGTTGCATGCGGTCGGTCGGGATCGCCCGGCGAGCTGCTCAGGCCGACCACGACCGCGCCGTCGGCGGAGACGCCTTTGGCCTCGCTGAACTTCAGATTGCCGTCCGGGTTGAGCCACCCGAGCGGCTCGATCGTCCCCGCGGCGCCCCAACGCGCGGCCTGCGGCTGGGTGAAGCAACCGACCGCGCCGACGACCAGGGTGCGGTCGGCGGCGACGTCGTTGGCCAGGCACGGGGTGAGATCGAGCGTGCCGCTGAGCTGGCGCATGCCGCCGTCCGCCGTCCACGCCCAGGCATCCTGACCGGCGCGGTCGAAGGCGAGCCCGGCGATCAGGGAGCCGTCGCGGTTGACGCCGTGCGCGATACTGAACGGAAAGCCGCCGACCGAGCCCAGCCCGACCATGCCGCCGTCGGCGGTCCAGGCGAATGCCTGCACGTCGTCGAGGGAGAAGGCGCGGCCGACCACCACGCGCCCGTCCGCCGAGATGCCGAGCGCGTCGGAGCCGCCGTCGAAGCCGGGCAGCGTGCCGAGCGTCTGGAAGCTGGTCGGCAGCGCGCCGCTGCCCGCATCGCCGCCGCAGGCGCCGAGGCAGAGCGCGAGCAGGGCGGCGAGTCGGCGCGTCAGTCGGGACGTCACGCCGCTGGCGCCAGCAGTATCGGTGCCACCGGCGGGATCGATCTGCGCCGCGTCGCGAGACGGTCGGCCGCCGCACCGTGCGACGGCGGAAGTGGCGCAATCCGCCTGGGCGGCGAATCCCTCGTGCGCTGGCGGCCGTGCCGCGGTGTACCCACTCACCGCGGCAACCCGCAGGCCGACCCCGTCTGTCTCCGTACCTCCGCCCGCGTGCGTGCCCGTCCGCTCCGCATCCGCTATGACGAGCCTACGATGACCAGCCGCGAGCTCGAGCTCGGTCTGGCGCGCCGTGCGGATGCGAGCGCGATCGCGGCGATGTCGCGCGACCTGATCGAGGACGGGTTGCGCTGGTCGTGGACGCCGGGTCGGGTGGCCGACAGCGTGCGGCGGCGCGACGTGCTGGTGGTGGTGGCGCGCGACGGCGCGCGCCTCGTCGGGTTCGGCATCATGCGGTACGGCGACGACGACGCGCACCTCGATCTGCTCGGCGTCGCGCCGACGCACCGCGGCAGCGGGCTCGGCCGGCGGCTGCTGGAGTGGCTGGAGAAGCCGGCGCTGGTCGCCGGCATCGGCGCGGTGTTCCTCGAGGTGCGGGCGGTCAATCGCGGCGCGCAGGCGTTCTACACCCGGCTCGGCTATCGCGTCGTGGCGCGGCTGCCGGGCTACTACCAGGGCCGCGAGACGGCGCTGCGCATGGGGCGCGAGCTCGGCGTGCGGGTGGCGGCGCCGATCGAGCTGCGCTGGCCGAGCCCGGCGCGCCCGCCCGGCGGCGGTCGCGGCTGACCGCCGCCGGGTCTGAATCGCGGCGAGCAGCGGCGCTGGCTGCGATTCAGAACCAGCGGAGGGGCAAATTCATGACTGTCGGCGCCCGCCGCGTCCAGCGCCGAGAGCGCGGAGCGGGCGGGCAGCAGGTGGCATGGCGGGTGCAGGGAGCCGCGCCCGATGACGAGTGCTGCAGCGTCGCCCACACCGGCCGAGAGCGCCGACGGCCTCCAAGCGCTGCTCGTGCGGCGCCTGCGCATCGGGCTGTGGTCCAGCCTGGTGATCTACCTTCTGTTCGGCGCCTACGCCTTCGTCACGCCCGGCGTGAGCGAGGCGGTGCGCCTCGAGCTCGGCGTCGTGCGCCTGGCGTGCGCGGGGTTGTTCGCCGCCGGCCTGCTGGCGCTGCGGCGGCCGTCGATGCAGGCGCGCGCGCTGCCGCTCGGGGTGGCCTCGATCTGCCTGGTGGCGGTCTCCGCGGGCCTCTCCGGCGTGCTCATTCCGCGCGACAACGCCCTGGTGCCGATCTCCTTCGTCGTCCTGTCGATGTTCACCGCGGCGCTGGTGCCGTGGGGCTGGCGCACGCAGGCGTTCATCGTCGCGGTGCAGGTCCTCTCACTGGTGGTCAACGCGGCGCTGGTCCCGGGCGACGGCCTGGCGACCCTGGTCGAGCCGATCCAGTTGCTGACCTTCGTCGCCTTCGGCGTCTCCATCCTGGTGGCGCGCGAGGTGATGGACTATCGCCGGCGCATCGAGCAGCGCGAGCAGGAGAGTGCGCGCGCCACCGCCGCGCTGCGCCAGAGTGAGGCGCACTTCCGCGCCCTCATCGAGCACGCCTCCGACCTGATCACCATCGTCGACGCCGACGGCATCGTGCGCTACGAGAGCCCGTCGTTCGAGCGGATCTTCGGCGGCTCCGCCGACATCATCCTCGGCCAGTCGATCTTCAGCTTCGTGCACCACGACGACGCGGCGCCGTTGCGCGACGCGTTCGCGCGCGCGCTGGCGACGCCGGGCGCGATCGCGCCGGTGCGCTGCCGCTTCCGCCGCTTCGACGGCTCCTGGTGCATCGTCGAGGCGGTCGGCAACAGCCTCGGCGACACCGGCACGCCGGGCATCATCTTCAACTCGCGCGACGTCACCGAGCGCTGTCGCGCCGAGGCGCTGCTGGCGGCGCAGAAGCACGTGCTGGGCATGATCGCCGAGGACGCGCCGCTGCCGCAGACGCTGGAGGCGATCGCCCGCTTCATGGAGTCGCAGGCGCACCGCGCCCGCTGCTCGATCCTGGTGCTCGACGCGGCATCGGGCACCCTGCGCCACGGCGCCGCGCACAGCCTGCCGCCGGCCTTCGTCGCGGCGATCGACAACGTGCCGGTCGGTCCGGCGGTCGGCAGCTGCGGGACCGCCGCCTTCACCCGCCGGCGCGTCGTCGTGCCGGACGTCGCCGCCGATCCGCGTTGGGCGGACTACGCCGAGCTGGCGCGGGCGCACGGGCTGCACGCCTGCTGGTCGACGCCGGTGCTCGCCACCACCGGCGGCGTGCTCGGCACCTTCGCCGTCTACTACGGCGAGGTGCGCACGCCGAGCGAGGCCGAGGTGCAGTTGGTCGAGGCGCTGTCCGACCTCACCGCCATCGCCATCGAGCGCAAGCAGGCCGCCGTCGAGCTGCGCCAGGCGAAGGAGGCGGCCGAGGCGGCGAGCCAGGCGAAGAGCGAATTCCTCGCCAACATGAGCCACGAGATCCGCACCCCGATGAACGGCGTCATCGGCATGACCGAGCTGGCGCTCAACACCGCGCTCACCTTCGAGCAGCGCGAGTACCTGGAGATGGTGAAGTCGTCGGCCGACTCGCTGCTGTCGGTGATCAACGACATCCTCGACTTCTCCAAGATCGAGGCCGGCAAGCTGGAGCTGGAGGCGAACGAGTTCGACCTCGACGCGGCGATCGACGCGACGCTCAAGACCCTCGCCGTGCGCGCGCATGGCAAGGGGTTGGAGGTCGTCTACCAGCGCGACGACGCGGTGCCGCCGCTGCTGATCGGCGACGCCAACCGGCTGCGCCAGGTGCTGGTGAACCTGGTCGGCAACGCGATCAAGTTCACCGACAGCGGCGAGGTGGTGGTGCACACCGGGCTCGAACACGCCACCGACGCGGAGGTGCTGCTGCACCTGTCGGTGCGCGACACCGGCATCGGCATCACCGCCGAGCAGCGGACACGCGTCTTCCAGGCGTTCGAACAGGCCGACAGCTCGACCACGCGCCGCTACGGCGGCACCGGCCTCGGCCTCACCATCTGCGCGCGGCTGGTGGCGATGATGGAGGGCCGCATCTGGGTCGAGAGCGAGCCCGGGCAGGGCAGCACCTTCCATTTCACCGCCCGCTTCAAGCGCCTGCGCGAGGCGACGCTGCCGTCGGTCACCGGCGACCTGGCCGCGCAGCTGCGCGATCTGCCGGCGCTGGTGGTGGACGACAACGCCACCAATCGGCGCCTCATCGAGCAGCTGCTGCGCAACTGGCAGATGCACCCGACGCTGGTCGACGGCGGCGCCGAGGCGCTGCGCGCCCTGCTGCGCGCGCGCGCCGCCGGCACGCCGTTTCCGCTCGTGCTGATCGACGGCCGCATGCCGGAGATGGACGGCTTCGCGCTGGCGGCGCGCATCCAGGAGGATCCCACCCTGACCGGCAGCACGGTGCTGATGCTCACCTCCGACGATCGCCCCGGCGACCTGGCGCGCTGCCGCGAGCTCGGCATCGCCGCCTACCTGGTCAAGCCGATCCGCCAGACCGAGCTGCTCGACGCCATCGTCACCGCGCTCGGCTCGCCGCATCCCGCTGCCGCCCCGGCGCCGTCGCGCGTCGCGCAGCCGGCGCGCGGCCGCGGCCTGCGGGTCCTGCTCGCCGAGGACAACCTGGTCAACCAGCGCCTCGCCATGCGCCTGCTGGAGAAGCGCGGCCATCTGGTGGTGGTCGCCAACAACGGCCGCGAGGCGCTCGCCAATCATCTCACCCAACCCTTCGACCTGGTGCTGATGGACGTGCAGATGCCGGAGATGGACGGCTTCGAGGCCACCGCGGCGCTGCGCGCGCGCGAGCGCGGCAGCGGCCAGCGCCTGCCGATCGTCGCCATGACCGCGCACGCCATGAAGGGCGACCGCGAACGCTGCCTGCTCGCCGGCATGGACGAGTACATCGCCAAACCGATCCAGGCCGCCGAGCTCTTCGAGCTGATCGAGCGCCTGCTGCCGCCGCTCGCCGACGACGTCGCCGCCCGCAGCGCCTAACGGCGCGCCGCTCTTGGCGCGCGCGTGTCGGCGCGAAGACGGGCGCGGCAGGCCGCGCCCCTACACCAGGAGCGGCGACGGCGGTGTCATTGCCGTCAGGCGTAGGGGCGCGGCTTGCCGCACCGCTACTCGAAGGCCCACGGGTAGCAGGTCTGCGGCGAGTCGATGAGCTGCGGGTAGGTGCAGGTCGGTTTCGGGACGCGCAGCGTGCCGGTCGCGAAGGCGAGATCATTGGCCTGGGCGTTGAGCATGTGCGACTCGAAGCTGGCGACGATGAGGCCGTCGGCGAGCGAGGTGATGTTCAGCGTGCAGTCCACCGCGGTGGTGACGCGCGGATAGCCGAAATACTCGTCGAGAGTCAGCTCCTGGAACAGCTCGTCGTTGCGCACCGTCACGTAGGCGTTGAACGTGAGCAGCGAGCCGGGCGTGGCGGGCAGGCCCTCGCCGCAGTGGAAGGTGCCGGTCTGCAGCGGGAAGTGGTTGAAGCGCATGTAGACGATGCGCCGCCGGCCCTCGCCGTCGCGGATCGGATTGCCGGCGCCGTCGAGCAGCGTCTGCGACAGGCGCACCTCGGCCAGCGTGTCGGGATGGTCCTCGGTCAGCAGGCCCCCGTAGAGCGCGATGCGCAGGTTGCCGGGACGCAGGTCGGCGAGGTCGAAGCCGTACGAGCGCCCGGAGACGAACTCCTGGCCGTTGGCGCTGACGATGGTCAGGGTCGCCGGGCTGTCCGGGTCCGGCGTCGGGCTCGGTGTCGGCTCGGCACAGCCGTCGAGCACCGCGGCGACGGCGGCGATCAGCTCGTTGACCGCGACGCTGCCGTCGCCGTTGGCGTCGAATTGGGCGCACTCGCCGACCGGGGCATTGCCGAGCGCGATGTTCACGCCGCGGATGGCCTCGTTGATCGCGACCTCGCCGTCGCCGTCGCAGTCACCGGTGCAGCCGAGGGCGGGGCCGGCCGCGAGGCTCAACAGGGCGGCCAGCGCGTATCCCAGGTGGTGTTTCCACATCAACTCACTCCTCCAAAGATCCCAGCGTTCAGGACAGATGAACGTTGTTCAACGGCAAACCAAGTGGGGGTCGGCAGCCGCGCCGCGCGGCGCGTGCGCTGGCCGCGGCGATTCTGCTAGCAGGGCCCGACCCGCGATGACCGCGACTCCCTCACCCTGGCGCCGGACGCTCTACGCCTACGTCCCGGCGTTCGATTCGCTGCGCACCTACAACGTCGCCACGGCGCGCGCCGACCTGGTGGCCGGCCTGTCGGTTGCCGCCGTCGCCGTGCCGCAGGCCATGGCCTACGCGATGATCGCCGGCCTGCCGGCACAGTACGGCCTCTACACGGCGATCGTCATGACCACCGTCGGCGCGCTGCTCGACTCGTCGCGCCAGCTCATCAACGGGCCGACCAACGCCATCTCGATCGCCCTGCTCAGCGCCATCGGCACGCTCGGCGGGCAGGACGAGCGCGTCCAGGCCGCCGTGCTGGTCGCCTTCCTGATGGGCACCATCCAGCTCTCGATCAGCGTCCTGCGGCTCGGCGACCTGACCCGCTTCATCTCGCACTCGGTGATCGTCGGCTTCACCGCCGGCGCCAGCGTGCTGCTGCTGCTCGACCAGACCAAGAACCTGCTCGGCCTCAAGGCGGTCGGCGACGTGCACGACCACTTCCTGCATCGCTTCTGGCAGACGATCACGCAGGGCGGCACGCCGCATCTGCCGACCTTGGCGATCGGTGCGGCGTCGATCGCGCTGATCTTCGCGCTGCGCTGGCTGAAGCGCCGCTTGAACGCGCCGCTGCTGCCCGAGCTGCTGATCGTCGTGCTGCTGATGGCGGCGGTGGTGGCGCAGTTCGGACTGGCGGACCACGGCGTCGCGGTGGTCGGGGACATCCCCAGCGCGCTGCCGACGATGCAGCTGCCGAACTTCAACGCCCCCTACCTCTCCGATCTCGCCGGCAGCGCGCTGGCCATCGGCCTGCTCGGCCTGCTCGAGGCGATCTCGATGGCCAAGGCGATCGCCTCGGTGACCGGGCAGAAGCTCGACATGAACCAGCAGTGCCTGAGCGAGGCGCTGGCCAATGTCGCCGGCAGCATGTTCCAGTGCATGCCCGGCTCCGGTTCGCTCACCCGCTCGGCGATCAACCAACAGGCCGGCGGCCAGACGCAATGGTCGGGCGTCATCTCCGCCATCGCGGTGGCCGCCGTGATGCTGCTGTTCGCGCCCTATGCGCGCTTCATTCCGCGCTCGGCGCTCGCCGGGCTGCTGATGATCACTGCCGGGCGCATGGTGAACTTCCGCGACCTGCGCTACCACGTCAACGCCTCGCGCTTCGACGCGGCGATCGTCGCCACCACCGCCATCGCCGCGGTGGCGATCTCGATCGAGTTCTGCGTCCTGATCGGCGTCTTCATGTCGTTCCTGCTCGCCGTGCCGCGCATGAGCCGCATGCTGCTCACCGAGTTCGTCGTCACTGCCGACCGCACCATCCGCGAGCGGCACGCGGACGACCCGGGCTGCGACCGCATCCTCATCTTCGGTCTCGAGGGCGAGATGTACTTCGGCTCCGGCGCGAGCCTCGAACAGCACTTCGACGCCATCGAGGCGCGCGTGCTGCCGGCGACGCGCGCGGTGGTGCTGCGGCTCAAGCGGGCGCGCAACGCCGACGCGGTCGGCCTGTCGCTGCTGCAGAAGTTCATCGAGCACCTGCAGGCGCGCGGCGTGCACGTCATTCTCTGCGGCGTGCAGGAGGCGCTGTCCGAGCGCATGCAGAACTGCGGGCTCACCGAGATCATCGACGCGAGCCACATCTTCCTCGAGCAGCCGGTCAAGCAGACCAGCACGGTGCTGGCGGTCCGCTACGCCTACGAGCGGCTCACCGACTTCTGTCCCACCTGCCCGCGCCGGCACGACGTGCACGCGCCGCTGCATTACGAGATCTGAGGCGCGGCCCCGGCCATGGCGACGGGGAAGGCGGCCGGCGCCGCGGTACGGCACCTGATTCTGGGTTTCGATGCCTACGTCCGCTTGCGCCATCCGACGCCGTACGTCGTCGAGCTGTCGCGCGACGACCGGCGGCTGCTGCTGTTCGGCGGACCGCACACCACCGATCCGACGCATCCGGTGTTCGCCCAGATCGAGGCGGCCTTCGCCCGCCTCGCCCCCAGCCTCGCCCTGCACGAGGGGACGCCGCCGGCGGTCGAGCCGCGGCGCGAGATCGCCATCCGGCGCCACGGCGAGTCGGGGCTGGTGCGCCACCTGGCGGCGCGTGCCGGCGTCGAGACGGCGAGCATGGACATCGAGCTGGAGGACGAGGCGCGCCTGCTGCGCCGGCGCCTGCCGCTTGCCGAGGCGCTGGTGTTCCTCGTCGTCCGCCAACTGGCGTCGTACAACCGCAAGACGGCGCGCCCGGATTTCACCGGCTACTTCGCCGACTTCTTCGCGCGCATCGCGCCCGGCCTCGGCCTGACCGCGATCGACTGGCCGATGATCGAGTCGGCGCACCAGCGGCTGTGCGGCCGGCCGCTGGTCGTCGAGCGTGTCACGGCATTGGACACCGACCCGACCCGCCGCGAGCAGCTCACGCAACGCATCGCGACGTTCTCCAATCGCCTGCGCGACGAGCACATGCTCGACGCCCTGCTCGCGGCGCTCGAGGTCCAGCCGCGCGTCTTCGCCACCGTCGGCGTCAGTCACGCGGTGATGCTCGAGCCGGCGCTGCGCGCCGGGCTGGCCTGAGGTCCGCGCCATCCGCAACCGCCGGGTTGCCTATCGCCGCGGCGGTGTGCCATGAGCAACCAGGAGGTTGCCTATGTCCACGTCGAGCACCGACCGTATCGAGCAGCAGATGGAGATGCGCGCACCGCTTGCCCGCGTCTGGCAGGCGCTCACCGACCACCAGCAGTTCGGCACCTGGTTCCGTGTCCAGCTCGAGGCGCCGTTCGTCGTCGGACAGCCGACGCAGGGTCGCATCACCTATCCGGGCTACGAGCACGTGGTGATGCGGGTCGTCGTGCAGGCGATCGAGCCGCAGCACCGCTTCGCGTTCACCTGGCACCCGTACGCGGTCGATCCGACGGTCGACTACGCCAGTGAGCCGATGACGCTGGTCGAGTTCCGTCTGCAGCCGACCCGCAGCGGTACGCGCGTGTCGGTTACCGAGTCGGGGTTCGATGCGCTGCCGCCCGGCCGGCGCGCGGAGGCATACCGGATGAACAGCGACGGCTGGAGTGGGCAGATGCAGAACATCGCCGCGTATGTCCAGGCGTAGCGCCGCGGCGCCGCGGCTCGACGCGATCGCGCCGGTCTTCGCCGCGCTCGGCGATCCGACCCGGCTCAGGCTGGTGGCCAAGCTGAGCGGCGGCGCGCCGCGCTCGATCGCACAGCTCACCGAGGATCACGCCGTCACCCGCCAGGCGGTCACCAAGCACCTGCGCGTGCTCGAGGGTGCCGGGCTGGTGCGCGGCGTGCGGCAGGGGCGCGAGAGTCGCTTCGCGCTGCAGCCGCATGCGCTCGACGGCGCGCGGCAGGCGCTGGAGACGATCGCCCGACAGTGGGACGACGCCTTGCGGCGCTTGCAGGCGTTCGTCGAGTCGTGAGGCGGCTACGCCGGTTGCGACCGTTCCGTCGCACGCAACCGCGGGCGCGCCGCGGCGCGCCCCTACTTGGTCTGGTAGACGACGTCCTCGATGGTGCCGACCGCCTGCGGCGACAGGCGCGCCAGCGCGGCGGCGTCGTCGCGCAGTGTCGCGTCGAAGAAGTTGAGCGCCAGGTAGTTGGTGATGTCGTGCGCGTGGCGCCAGGGCAGGTGGCGGGGCTCACAGGCCTCGCTGAAGCCGCCGAGGAAACTGAGCAGCATGCGCGGCACCTCGCAGAAGTCGGAGAAGGTGAAGTGGCCGGCGCCGCTCAGGTTGGCGTAGGCGACGACGCGAGCGCCGGACGGCAGGGCGTCGAACGGCCGCTGCTGGTTCTCGGCCGGCGGAGTGGTCTCGTCGATCGAGCCGCCGATGATCAGCGTCGGTTGCGTGATGCCGGCGAAGAACGCGTCGTCGAACACCGCCGCCGGCGCCTGCGGCAGCAGCGCCTTGACGCGCGGCTCGGCGAACTCGCCGTTGCCCAGCGCGAAGGTGGTGTAGCCGCCGAAGGAGTGGCCGGACATGCCGATCCGGTCGGGATCGATGGCGCCGGCGAAGAAGCCGGCCGGCGAGGCGTTGAACTCGAGGAAGGTGTCGATCAGGAAGCGCATGTCGCGCGGCCGGTTGATCGCCACCTGCGCGTCGAAGAGGCCCGCCAGGGTGTCCGGGAAGGTGTTGCCGTGGTGGTCGGGCGACACGACGATGTAGCCGTGGCTCGCCAGGTGGGCGCCGAAGAAGAACGACTGGATGCGAATGCCGTTGTTGCCGTGCGAGAACAGCACCAGCGGATAGGGGCCGTCCGCTGCCATGGCGACGTCGCGATAGGCGGGGGTCTCCAGCAGCGGAATGCCGAGCACGGTGGCGACGTCCCTGGGATGTCCCGCGATCGCCGCGGCGGTGGTCGGGTAGTACACCTCCACCGTCACCGGGCGCGGCCCGTCGCCGGCGGTGTTCATGCGCGATGCATCGGTCAACTGCAGCGTCGTGATGCCGACCGGGTAGGGGCCGAAGTCGGCGGTCGGCCCGAGGTCGTTGGGCGGGTAGACGCGCAGGGCGAAGTGCTTGGCGCGGGTGATGGCGGTGTCGGCCAGGTCGCCGACCCGCTCGGCGAGCCCTCCGCCGTCGGCCGGCGTCAGGTGCAACTCGTCGAACGCATTCCCGCAGCGCGCGACGATCAGCCGCACCGCCTTGCGGCGCGCCAGCGCCACCCGTGCGTCGCGCGCAGCGTGATCGCAGCCGGTACCGTTGAACGCCGGCACGTAGCACTGCGGGCCGTAGGCGATCAGCGTGCTGCGGCTCAGCACGCGCAGCGCCGCCGCGACGGTGCGCTGGCAGCTGGCGGCAGCAGGGGAATTGAGGGGGGCGTCGGCGAAGGCGAGGTCGAGCCCGTCCTCGGCCCAGTCGGCGCACGCGTCGTCGGCTTTCGCGCCGATGTCGGCCAGCGACAGGAAGCCGAGCGGTGCGGCGTTGGCCTCGCCGCAGTGCGCCGTGGCGGCGGTGCGGGCGCGATCGAGCCAGGCGTCGAGCGGGCCGTCCTCGGCCTGCAGGAGCTCCTCGCAGCCGGGGGCGCCGGCGCCGCGGCAGCGCTCGACGCTGCCCTGATACTGCAGCAGGCACATCGCCGCGGCGCGGCCGGAGGTGGAGAGACAGCGGCTGTCGTCGTCCTGTGCCAAAGACCGCGTCGCCAACAGGGCGAGCGCGACGATGATGAAGCGGTGCCGCATGGTGTGTCCCCCTCGAGCGCAAGCAATCACGCACGCGGTGGTGATGCCAGCCGCGGCGCGGCGGCGAGCGCGTTTTTCTTTCGGCTCGACTGTCGATCGGCGCGCGGCGCGATCGACCATAGTACAAGGAGGGCACGATGAGCGGAGTTCGGGTTCTGGTGGGCACGCGCAAGGGAGCGTTCATCCTCACGGCGGACGGCGCGCGGCGCGATTGGCGGGTGAGCGGGCCGCACTTCGCGGGCTGGGAGATCTACCACATGAAGGCGTCGCCGGTGGCGCCGAACCGCATCTACGCGTCGCAGAGCAGCAGTTGGTTCGGCCAGGTGATGCAGCGCTCCGACGACGGCGGCGCGACCTGGGAGACGGTCGGCAACCAGTTCGTCTACGACGGCGTGCCCGGCACGCATCAGTGGTACGACGGCACGCCGCACCCCTGGGCCTTCGCGCGCGTCTGGCATCTGGAGCCGTCGCTCAGCGACCCGGACACCGTCTACGCCGGGGTCGAGGACGCGGCGCTGTTCCGCACCCGCGACGGCGGCCAGACCTGGCAGGAGCTCTCCGGCCTGCGCCAGCACGGCTCGGGGCCGCACTGGCAGCCCGGCGCCGGCGGCATGTGCCTGCACACCATTCTGCTCGATCCGAGCAATCCGCAGCGCATCTTCATCGCCATCTCCGCCGCCGGCGCGTTCCGCAGCGACGACGGCGGTGGGTCGTGGAAGCCGATCAACCGGGGCCTCCACTCCGAGGGCATTCCCGACGGGGACGCCGAGGTCGGCCACTGTGTGCATCGCATCGCCATGCACCGCTCGCGTCCCGACGTGCTGTTCATGCAGAAGCACTGGGACGTCATGCGCAGCGACAACGGCGGCGACACGTGGCGCGAGGTGAGCGGCAACCTGCCGACCGACTTCGGCTACCCGATCGACGTCCACGCGCACGAGCCGGAGACGGTCTACGTTGTGCCGATCACCAGCGACTCGCTGCACTATCCGCCCGACGGCCAGCTGCGCGTGTTCCGCAGCCGCAGCGGCGGCAACGAGTGGGAGGCGCTGACCAACGGGCTGCCGCAGCGCGACTGCTACGTGAACGTGCTGCGCGACGCGATGGCGGTCGACGAGCTCGACCAGTGCGGCATCTACTTCGGCACCACCGGCGGCCAGGTGTACGCCTCGGCCGATGCCGGCGACCACTGGGCGCCGATCGTCAGCCACCTGCCGCCGGTGCTGTCGGTGGAAGTGCAGACGTTGCGATGATCCGCGTCGGGTTGCCCGCCCACCTGCGCAAGCTCGCCGGCGTCGAGCGCGAGGTCGAGCTGGAGGTCGCCGCGCCGGTCACCGCGGCGGCCATTCTCGACGCGCTCGAGGCGCGCTTCCCGAGCCTGCGCGGCACCATCCGCGACCACGTCACCCGCCGTCGCCGCCCGTTCGTGCGCTTCTTCGCCTGCAACGAGGATCTCTCGCACGAGCCGGACGACGCGCCGCTGCCCGATGCGGTGGCGCGCGGCGCCGAGCCGTTTCTCATCGTCGGCGCCATGGCCGGCGGCTGAACGACCGGGGAGGATCGATGCAGTTTCTCTGTCTGGCCTACGAGGACGAGGGTACGCTCAACCGCCTGACGGCGAACGAGTGGGAAGCGCTCAAGCAGGAGACGCAGGCCTACGTGCAGCAGCTCGAGCGCAGCGGCCACCTGGTCGTCACCCGCGCGCTGGAGTCGGTGAACACGGCGCGCACGGTGCGGGTGCGCCAGCAACGGCTGCTCGCCACCGACGGCCCGTTCGCCGAGACGCGTGAGACGCTCGGCGGCTTCTTCCTGATCGAGGCGCGCGACATCGACGAGGCGGTGCGCATTGCCGCCGCCTGGCCGTCCGCCCGCTTCGGCAGCATCGAGGTCCGCCCGACGCTCGCCGCGCTGCGTTCCGGCAGCCGCTACGGACCTCCGGCGTAGGCGCGCGCGTTGGCGCGCCGGCCATCACAGCATTCGTGTCGACACAAACCCGGCGCGCCGAGGCGCGCCCTACGCGCGGGATTGCGCAACGGTGCCAGCGTCCGCGTTACGGACGCGGCGCCGGCCGGCAGAGCAACTGGCCGCCGCCCGACGCGAGCAATGCGCCGTCGGGCGACCAGACGTGCGCCGCGCCGCCGATCAGACCGTGGCGGGCGATCGGCGCCGCCGCCTCGCACAGCAGCCACTCGGCGGCGGGCGCGGCCGCGTGGAAGCGAACGCTGACGTCGAGACTGGGCGCGACGTAACCGGAGTCGGGCAGATGCGGCTGACAGGCCGCCGGCCAGGTCATCGTATCGATCAGCAGCAGCGCGCGCGCCGCATCGGTGAACGGATCGTCGAAGGTCGCGCGCGGCCGCAAGCGATACCACTCGCACCAGCGCGGCGGGCCCGGCCGGCGATCCGGCCACGGGATCCAGGCGGTGGTCGGGCGTACCTCGAGGTTGTCCCAGAATTTGAACCGCTGGCGGCGGTCCGCCTCGGGGACCAGTTCCTCGATCGAGCGCAAGCGGTCCGGCGCCGGCACGTCGGGCTTGGCGGTGTCGTCGTGCGCCAGCCCGGCGAGCGCGTCGTCGACCACCCACACCAGCGCCTCGAGAATCGGTCGTTCCTGTTGGGTCATCGCGACGCGCAGCGACGCCGCGCGCCTGGCGGCGCGCAGGGTCGTGACGCTGAGCTCGACCTGGCCGAATTCGGCGACGCTCAGAAAATGAGCGCTGAAGCTCGCCGGTCGGCGCAATGGCGTGCCGGCGCCGGCGGCGCGCAGTGCGATCGCCGCGACGTAGCCGCCGTTCGGGCCCCAGATCTCCCAGTCGGGCGACAGCCGGGCGGTGAAACGCCCGTCGCCTCCCTCGACCGCGGTCTGCTCGCCGAAGTCGCCCATCGCCCCCCGTGCATGGCGGAGCGCTGGCCGGCGGCGCAAGCGCGCCGTGACGACGAGCGTCGACGCATTTTTCGTATTGACGGGGGCGCGGCCTCGCGTAGTCCAGAAGGCAATGACACGCGTGCGGCGCGCAGCGCCTTCCCTTCTCGCGGTTGCCGGGCTCGCCATGCTGCTGGCGGGCTGCGGCGACAGTGATTCCGACGCCATCCCTGCCTGCAGCGGCGGCGTCAGCCCCGGCGTGCCGCCCGCGCCGTCGTACCTGACGCTGCGCGAGGACGTGCTGACCAACGCCGACTACTGGGAGGACGAGCCGCGCATCCTCGGCGCCGGCCTCGGCTTCACCGACATCATCGGCGTGCCAGGGCTCAGCTCGTCCGACCTGAACACGCAGCGCCTGGCGGCGCTCGACGCCGGCGGCGCTTGGGAGATCCTCACCAGCACGGCGACCAACATCGCGCAGCGTGCCTACACCTCCGCGATCTCGCCCTCCGGCGTGGCCAACGCCTACGGGTGGCAGGTGCAGTACTGCGACGGTCTGCCGATTGAGTTCAGCTGGCCGGTGCGCCCGAGCACCGTCGATGCGGGCGATTTCCGCGTCCATCTCAACGACGGCAGCGTCGTCACCCCGAAGGTCGCGTCGGTGAGCCCCAACCTGGAGTACAACGAACGCTCGACGGTGGTGATCTTCGGCGGCTTCGGCAACCGCAAGGCGCCGGGCGAGAAGGGCGCGCGCTATCCGGTCTTCTTCGAGATCGTGCCCGACGACACGCCGATGCAGCTGGTCGGTCCGGGCGGCCAGATCGTCAGC
>JANRJF010000378.1:0-11531 GCA_033764095.1 Deltaproteobacteria bacterium
GGCGCGGGGCTCCAGCCCCGTTGGGGTGGTCGGCTACTGGGCTGATGCGACGTCGGCGTGGGGCGCCTCGTAAACGCGGGGTCGGGGCGTATCGGCGAGGGGGGGGGCGGGGCTGGATAATTCATTCGGAGCGGCCGCGGAGGGCCGCGCTACTGCCGCTTCAGGCACACCGGCCCGCGCTCCCCTCTCGGCCGCCGCGGCGTTCATCGTCGCCGACATCCTCGCCGACCGCGGCAGCCGCAGCGTCACCTTCGGCCTCGAGAGCCCGCTGGCGACGCGCTTCTGGACGGCGGTGAAGACCGGCACCAGCACCGACATGCGCGACAACTGGTGCGTCGGCTTCTCGCGCCGCTACACGGTCGGCGTCTGGGTCGGCAATTTCTCCGGCGCGCCGATGCGCGACGTCAGCGGCATCAGCGGCGCGGCGCCGATCTGGCAGGAGGTGATGGAGTATCTGCACCGCGACCAGCCCAGCCCGGCGCCGCCGCCGCCGCCCGGCGTGACGCGCGCCAGCGTCGAGCTCGCCAACGCGGTCGAGCCGCCGCGCCAGGACTGGTTCCTCGCCGGCAGCGAGCCCGGCGGCGCGCCGGCGCTGCGCGCCAGGCTGCCGCGCCTCACCGATCCGGTCGACGGCACCGCCATTGCCATCGACCCCGACATCGCCGCCGGCCGCCAGCGCGTCGCCTTCAGCGCCGCCGACGCCGCCGGCCTGCGCTGGCGCCTCGACGGCCGCGACCTCGGCCCGGTCACCGGCATCCTGCTGTGGCCCCCGGTCGCCGGATCGCACGACCTGGCACTGGTCGACGCCGCCGAGGCGGTCGTCGACCGCAGCCGCTTCAGCGTCCGCTGAACGACCGGCGACTCACGGCCGACGCCGCGCGACGGGTGTTGCCTCGCGCCGACTACGCTGCGTGAACATCGACGATTGCGCTCGTCGATGCTGCAGGCGGGACCGGTCGACCGTCCTGCTTGAGACTTTCGATGTGAAGCTCGATCGCATCTCGGATCACCTGCAACACTTCCTCGCGCGACTCGGCTGCGGCGACGCAGCCCGGCAGGTCGGGAACGTACGCCCCAAATGAAGTGGCACCCTCTTCGACGACGACAAGATAGCGCATGACCTGCTCCTACTTTCGCAGCCCCGCCTGCTTCAGGACGCTGTTGATCGTTCCGATCGGAACATCAACTCCCGGCTTGCCTGAGGTGGTGACCGTACCAGCCCACCTCGAACCGTAGCGCGGCCCTCCGCGGCCGCCCCGGATCCAGTAGCGCGGCCCTCCGCGGCCGCTCCGGATGAAGTGGCGCGGGGCTCCAGCCCCGCGACCCAGGTCGGTGACCCGCGCAGCTCGTACGGAGACGTGCCGCCGCTCGTCCGCGCTTCAGCTCTCATATCGCCGAGCTCGACGGCGGGCACGGAGGCCCGCGCTACGATTGACGACCGTGCACGCCGGTGCGCGACTCATGGCGGGTCTTTCTCGTACACCGTCACGCCCGGCGGCAGCTGTACCCACGCATGCCGCCGGCAGTCGTAGACCGAGTCCTGCGGCGCCGGGAAGCTCGGATCGGCGAAGGCGCCGACCGCGACCGCGACGCCGCGCTCCTCGTAGCCCTCTTCGGTGTGAAACACGGTCGAGCCGCACCGCGGACAGAAGCGAAAGCGAAATTTCGCCCCCTGGTCGCCGCTGCGGACGAACTCGGTTGCCGTACCGCTGACCGTGTACGGCGGCGCGAAGCCGGCCAGCGCCGCGAACACGCTGCCGGTGCGCCGCTGGCACGCCAGGCAATGGCACACGCCAACCCCGCGCGGCTCGCCCTCCACTTCGATGGTCAGCTGTCCGCAGCAACAGGACGCGCGTCGCTTGCGCATGGAAGTGTCCACCTCAGCCAACTTGTTCGTGCGCATCGACCGTCTGGACGGGGAACTTGTGCAGGACGCGATCTTCGCCGCGCGCCAGGGAGCGCCCTTCCACGACTGCGGTCATCCAGCCGGAGCGCTATCGACGCCAGCGGACGCGGACGGCGCGCAGCGCCGGGTAGTGGTACGCCGAGGCAAAGAGGACGAGCAGGCCGGCTTGCAGGATCCAGGTGGGGATCATGCGCCAGGCGGCGAGGTCGCCGCTCAGCACGGCGACAACTTCGGCGGCGACCAGCCCGTAGATGACCATCACGGTCAATGCGGCGACGCCGGCGCGCTCGAGCGGGCGCTGCAGCGCCCAGAGCAGCAGCGCGGTCCAGCCGAGCATCAGCGCGGCGGCGTAGCCGGTGACGAAGCGGTAGGCGCCGCCGGCGGCCTCGAAGCCCCACAGCAAACGCGCCAGCGGCGGGAAAAGCAGCGGGCCGAGCGCCAGTGTGTCGGTGACCGCGCCGGCGAGAAAGGCGGTGCGCAGCAGGCGTTCGCGTGTGCCGTCGTCCATGAGACGTCCTCCTCGCATCGTGGCGCGCGCTGCGGCGCGCCCCTACGCGCGTTGGCTCACCAGGTTCTCGACGTAGCGGGCGATGATGTCGGTCTCGATGTTCACCGAGGCGCCGGGCTTCTTGTCCATCAGCGTGGTGTGGCCCTGCGTGTACTGCACGATCGACACCGCGAAGCTGTCGGCGGTCTTGTCGATGATCGTCAAACTGGCGCCGTCGATGCACACCGGCCCCTTCACCACCATGTAGCGCAGCAGCTCCGCCGGCGTGGTGAAGCGCACCACCACCGCCTCGGCCTCGGGGGTGAAGGACGCGATGGTCGCGCGCCCCTCGACGACGCCGCGCACGATGTGACCGCTCAGGCGATCGGTCGGACGCACCGAGCGCTCCAGGTTGACGCGGTCGCCGGCCGCCAGCTCGCCGAGGTTCGAGCGCCGGTAGGTCTCGGGCATGACGTGCGCGAAGAAGGCGGCGCCGTCGAGCTCGGCGACGGTCAGGTCGACGCCGTTGATGGCGATCGAGTCGCCGAGCTGCGCGTCCGCCGTCACCTTCGGCGCGCGGATGCGCAACACGCCGCTGCCCGCCTCGATGATCTCTCCGACTTCCTCCACGATACCGGTGAACATGGCCTCGGCTTACCACACGGCCCGCGCAGCTCAACGCGCCGCGGCGCCGCGCCGTTTCGACGTCCGGCGCACCGCCGCGCGCGGTTGGCGCGACACCGCCGGGTCGGCTACAGACGCCCGCCATGCGTTGCCGCCGTCCCAGCTCGTTCGCCTCCGTGTTGGCCGCCCTGCTGGCGGCGCTCAGCGCCGCCCCGGCCGGCGCCCTGCCGCTCGACAACGGCGCGCGCCGTTGCGCCGGCGCCATCGACAAGGGCACCGCCGGCCTCGCCAAGGCCGCCGTCTCGGTGGAGCTCGACTGCCTCAAGCGGGCGGCCAAGGGCGAGCTCGGCGCGCCACCGGCGGTGGAGGCGTGCCTCACCGCCGACGCGAAGGGCAAGCTCGCCACGCAGCGCCTCGGCGCGCTGGGCGGCGAGCTCGGCAAGTGCCAGGCGGGCGCGCTGCCGGCGTTCGCGGTGCCGACGCTGGTCGGACCGTACACGGCACCGGCCAGCGCCGCCGCCTTCGACCCGGCGCTGAACGAGATCTACGCCGAGACGACCCTGGCGGCGATGCCGGCCGCCGCCGCGCTGCTGCTGCGCGACGCGTTCGGCGCCCCGCTCGACGACGGCGTGCTGCTCGGCGCGTCCAACGCCGCGGCGGCGCGCTGCCAGGCGAAGCTCGCCCGGGCGATCACCGGCTGCGCACGCGCCGAGCGCCAGGCGGTGCTCACCTGTCGCAAGAAGCAGCTCGCCGGCGGCGCCCCGGATGCCGCGAATCTCGCCGTTGCCTGCCTCGGCAGCGGCAACGGTGGCATCCCCGACCCGAAGGGCAAGCTGGCGAAGAAGTGCCAGGCGGCGATCGACGCGGTGCTGGCGCGCGACTGCAGCGGCCAGGTGGCCGCCGCGCTGCCGGGCGGCTGCGGTGCCAGCCCGACGCCGGGCACCTGCCTGGTCGATCGCGTCGACTGCCGCGTCTGCCAGGAGATGAACACCGCCGGCGGGACCGCGCGCGACTGCGACCGGCTCGATGACGGCCTCGACAACAGCAGTTGCGGCACCCTCGTGCCGGTGTGCGGCAACGACGTGCTCGACGCGCCGGCGGAGCAGTGCGACGACGGCAACGCGCTCGACGGCGACTGCTGCAGCGCCACCTGCCAGCTGGAGGTGACGCCGTGCCCGGCGCCGCAGGTGGTGATCGACACGCCGGCGCATGGCACGTTCAGCCAGGCGGCCCAGGTCACGGTCAGCGGCCACGTCAGCGGCGTCAACGCCAACGACGCGGCGCTGACGCTGAACGGCGCGCCGCTGGCGGTGCAGCCCGACAAGACGTTCTCGACCACGCTGGCGCCCGACACGGCGCGCATCTTCACTCCCGCCTTCGCGCGGCTGACGCGGCTGCGCGACGGCGCCGTCGCCGCCGATCGCGTCGTGGTCATCGCCGGCGCCGCCCGCGCCGCCAGCAGCGCCGCGCCGAGCGGCCTGGCGCTGCGCCTCAACGACAGCGCCTTCGACGCGCTCGAACCGCTGCTCTCGACGCTGGTGCCGCCGATCGACCTGTCGGCGCTGCTGCAGCCCGGCACGGTGCTGCTCAACGACGTCTGCTACCTCACCCTGCTCGGCAACTGCGTCGGCACCATCGACGTCGCCATCGGCACCGCGCCGCCGCCGGGCATCGACGGCGTCGCCTTCGACCTCGACTCGCAGACCGGCAAGCTGGTCGCGTCGATCACCATCCAGAACCTGGCGCTGCCGTTGACCGTGACCAGCGTCACCGGCACGCCGCTGAGCTGCGACATCCAGCTCAACGCGCCGGCGACGGTGCTAGCCGGCGGCTACGATCTGTCGCCGCTGGCGTCCAACCCGGCGCAGATCGACGTCGTGCAGGTGCAGAACGTCGCCGTCACCCTGCCCGGCCTGACCACCAGCACCACCTGCTCGGGCAGCTTCGGCGGCACCGTGCAGGGGCTGGTCAATGCGCTGATCGGCCAGCTCTTCGCCCAGTTCGCCAACGGCCTGGCGGCGCCGCTGAACCAGGCCGACGGCAACGGCAACACGCCGATCGCGGCGGCGCTCGAATCGGCGCTCGCCGGCCTCGACCTCGGCACGCTGCTCGGCAGCGGTCTCGGCCTCGACGTGCAGGCGCCGTACAGCGCCATCACCGAAGGCCCGCTCGGCGTCTCCTTCGCCGCCGATCTCTCCGCCGCGGCGCTGACGCCGGCCAGCGGCGCGCCGCTGCTGGCCAGCTTCCTCGACGTGCCGGAATCATTCCCGCTGTTCGGCGCCACGACGCCGGTTGGCGCGGCGCCGTTCGACGCCGCCGTCGGGCTCTCCAGCTCGGCGCTCAACGCGCTGCTGCGCGCCCAGACCGAACAGGGGCTGATGCGCCTGTCGACCACCAGCATCGATCTCGGCAGCGGCGCCGTGCCGCTCACTGCCGGCCAATTGGCGACCGCGCTACCGGCCTTCGCTGCGCTGGCGCCGGCGACGCCGCTGACGCTGCGCGTGCTGCCCACCCTGGCGCCGGTGCTGAGCGGCAACGCGCCGAGCGGCGGGCTCGCCGAGCTGCGCCTCGGCCAGGTGCTGCTCGAGGTGGTGGAGAATCCCGGCGTCGGCGAGACCGTGCACCTGCGCGCCGCGCTCGACGCGGGCTTCACCGCCGGGCTGAGCAGCGATGCGAACGGTCTCAGCTTCTCGCTGGTCGCGCCGAGCGCCGCCGATCTCACCGTCGCGGTGCTCGCCAACCCGCTCGGCGCCGACGAGTCGGCCGTCGCCGCGCTCGCCCCGGCCGTGGTCGGCGGACTGCTCCCCGACCTCACCGCCGCGCTCGGCACCATCCCGCTGCCCGGCGTCATCGGCCAGCAGGTCGAGATCTCGCGCTCGCCCTACTACACCGTGTTCGCGGAGTTCGGCTCGCTGCTGTGAGGAACGGAAGGCTGTTGGCGGTTAGGCTGCTAGGCGGTTAGGGGAGCTGCTCAAGGCGGGCTTGCATCCGTCAGTTGGCCCGATCAACGGACTGACCGCCCAAGGTATGATGCTCTGACTGGCTTTGTTCCCAGTGTTTCGCGTTACGCGCTGACCGGACTCTGGCAGGGCGCCATGCTTCTCGTCGCCGCGGAGCGGCGCCGAGAGTTCGCTGCCTGCTCCGCTGCGCTGCGCCGGCACACGGGGCTGGAGCCCCGCACCACCAAAGAGCGGATCGAACAGCGCTCCGGCCTCATCGGCTTGGCGGCCCGGGCGGCGGGAGATATCGCCGCCACTTCTCGGACTCGGCAACGCGCTTCACCACCGCGTTCCGCGCGATGAGCAAGCGGCGCATGTAAGGGGTGAGCACGAGCAGCTCGGCGATGCGACCGAGGATGCCGAGCGGCGCCTCGAAGTAGAACACGTCGCGCATGACGGTGCCGGTCGCGCCGTCGGATTCGAACCAGTGATCGTGATCGAGCTGCGCGAAGGCCCCGGCGACCATCGAGTCGCGGAAATGGCGCGGCCGATCGAACGCCGTGATCCGGCTGGTGAGGCGCTGGCGGACGCCGAGGTGGCGCGCCTCCCAGGTGACGGACTGGCCCAGATCGATCAGCCCCGACGTCACGCCGTAGACCGCGCGCTCATCGCTTGCGCTCTGCGAGTCCTGGTGCAGGTCGATGCTGCGCGATAGATCGAAACAGCGCTCGACCGGAGCGGCGATGTGCGTGGTGACCTCGATCGTCGGCATGGCTGAACACCTGCTGGCGCTGCGCTGCGACGTAGCGCAAGACGACGCTGCTCACCACCGCGATGACCGTCCTCGAACTCCGGAGTCCTACCTGATCCGCCGCAGCGCCTCGCGCTGCGACAGCGGGCTGAGCCGCGCCGCGTGTTGGCGGACGTAGCGCCGTACCCACGCCGGATCGGTCTTGGCGTACTCGCGCAGCGCCCAGCCGATCGCCTTGCGCAGGAAGAACTCACGCGACCCGAGCGCCGGCTCGATGCAGTCGGCGAGCAGCGCGAGGTCGGTGTCGCGCTTGCACGGCAGCTGGCAGAGGATGGCGCTGCGCCGCTTCCAGAGATCGTCGCCGTGCGCCCAGGCGCGCATGGCGCGGCGCATCGGCGCCGGCTCGGCGGCGAGAATCGCCGAGAGCAGATGCGAGGCGATGGCGTCGACATAGTCCCACCAGGCGCCGCTGACGATCAGCTCGTCGTAGAGCGGCAGGGCCGCCATGGTCTGATGCGCGCGATAGAAGCGGTGGCCGGCGAGCTCGATGGCGGCGTAGCGCTCTTCGCGGAACGCGGCGCCGCGCCAGAGCGCCAGGATGGTGCTGCGCCAGGCGGTGAAGCTCGGCAGGCGGGTCGCCGTGTAGAGCGGCCGCAGGCAGGCGCGCAGCGCCGGCGTCGGCACGCCGCGATACGGCATCGCCGACTTCATGTACGCCTGCATGGCGGGCGCGCGGGTCGGGTCGGCGCGCGCCGCCAGCGCCGCACGCACGGCGCCGACCAGGGTGAGGTCGGCGCCGCGCGGCGAGTCAGCTGGGCGGCGCGACACCGAGGAAGCGGCGCACGTGGTCGAGGAAGATGGCGAGCTGGTCGTGGTGCACCCAGTGGCCGGCCTTCTCGATGTTGAAGAAGGTGTAGTTGCTGAACGCCTTGGCGCGGCCGTCGAGCTCGGGGTCGGAGGCCCACGACTCGGTGCCGCGCAGCAACAGCACCGGGCAGGTGATCTGCGTCCAGATGTCGTACGCCTCCTGCATGTTGAACAGGTACGGCGAGGTGGCGCGCACGTAGTTGTCGAACTTCCACAGGTAGGTGCCGTCCTCGTCGCGGTACGAGCCGTAGACGGTGAGGTGGCGCGCCTGCTCCGGCGTCAGGCGCGGGTTGGCCTCCTGCATGCGCATGGTCGCCTCGTCGAGCGTCGCGTAGCGATGCGGGTGGCGGTTGGCGAGCGCCTTCATCTCGCCGATCCAGACGCGCATGCGCTTGTGCGCCGGCGGCTTCTCCTTCAGCAGCTCGGGCGGCGGCCCGAGGCCCTCGATCGCCACCACCTTCTTCACCCGGTCCGGGTAGGTGCCGGTGTACTGCAGCGCGATCGAGCCGCCGAGCGAGTGCCCGATGATGGTCACTTCCCTGATGTCGAGCGCGCCGAGCAGCTGGTAGACGTCGAGCGTATAGTCGACCATCGCGTAGCTGCCGCCGATCGCCCACTGCGAGTCGCCGTGGCCGCGCAGGTCGGGCGCGATGATGTGGAAGTCGTGGCGCAGCTGCTGCGCTACCCAGTCCCAGTTGCGCGCGTGGTCGCGCCCGCCGTGGATGAGCAGCAGCGGCGGCTTCTGCGGATTGCCCCAGTCGACGTAGTGCAGCTTGAGGCGCTGGGAATAGAAGTAGTGCGAGGTCGGGCCGATCAGCGACGACGTCATGGCCGCGTCATATCGCAGCGGGCGCGGATTTGCAGCGCCGGTTGGTAGCGCCGGCCTCCGTGCCCGCCGACCAGATCGACGACCCGCACGCTGCGAGCGTGGATGAGTCGCCGCCTCTCCGCGCATCTTACGGCACCAACCACGCTGGCGGGCACGGAGGCCCGCGCTACCGTCACTGCGCGACCGGCGGGCGCGGAGGCCCGTGCTACCGGCCGTCTCGCCCGCGTGCTACTGCGGCGCGCCATGTCGCAGCGTTGCCCCTGGGCCGGTACCGATCCCGACTACGTCCGCTACCACGACGAGGAGTGGGGCGTGCCGGTGCACGACGAGCGGCTGCTGTTCGAGTTCCTCATCCTGGAGGGCGCCCAGGCGGGGCTGAGTTGGCTGACCATCCTGCGCAAGCGGGCCGCCTACCGCGCCGCCTTCGCCGACTTCGATGCGGCACGCGTGGCGAAGTTCGGCGCACGCGACGTGACGCGCCTGCTCGCCGACGCCGGCATCGTCCGCAACCGGCTGAAGATCGCCGCCGCCATCGACAGCGCGCGCGCCTACCTCGACCTGCAGCGTGAGCCGGGCGGCGCCGACCGCTTCCTGTGGTCGTTCGTCGGCGGCACGCCGGTGCAGAACAGGTTCAGCGCCCTGCAGCAGGTGCCGGCCGCCACCGACGCCTCGCGGGCGATGAGCAAGGCGCTGCTCACGCGCGGCTTCCGCTTCGTCGGGCCGACCATCTGCTACGCCTTCATGCAGGCGGTCGGCATGGTCAACGACCACCTGGTCGACTGTCCGCGCCACCGCGCCGTCGCGCGCCTGCGCTGAGCCCAGAAACGACGAAGGCCCCGGTCGAAACCGAGGCCCTCGCGGCTGGATTACCCCCCTCCGAGCTTGGGCTGAGAGAGGCCGGACAAGAAATGAAGAGTCACCACCATCGCTATGGGCGGCGATCGACTTAGTCAACACGAATCGTGAGGCGAACGGCGGCGCGCCGGACCACCGGTCACCGACGACGCATTTGTCCCGCGACCGCGCGCGGTCTACACGATCCGCGCCATGTTCCTCGGCCTCGACCTCGGCACCTCGGCGTTGAAGGCAGTGCTGGTGGACGGTGCGCAGCGCGTCGTCGGCCAGGCGAGCGCGCCGCTCACCGTGCAGCGGCCGCGGCCGCTGTGGTCGGAGCAGGATCCCGACACCTGGTGGACGGCGGCAGAGCAGGCGGTTGGCGCGCTGCGTACCGAGCACGCCGCGGCGCTCGGCGCGGTGCGCGGCATCGGCCTCTCCGGGCAGATGCACGGCGCCACGCTGCTCGACGCCGCCGAGCGCGTGCTGCGCCCCTGCATCCTGTGGAACGACGGCCGCAGCGGCGCCGAGTGCGCGGCGCTGGAGCAGCGCGCGCCGCGCCTGCGCGCCCTCGCCGGCAACGCCGCCATGCCGGGCTTCACTGCGCCGAAGCTGCTGTGGGTGGCGGCGCACGAGCCGGACGTCTTTCGCGCCACCGCGCACGTGTTGCTGCCGAAGGACTGGCTGCGCCTGCGCCTCACCGGCGAGGCGGTGTCGGAGATGTCCGACGCCGCCGGCACGCTGTGGCTCGACGTCGCGCGGCGCACCTGGTCGGAGGAACTGCTCGCCGCCACCGGCCTCAGCGCGCGCCACATGCCGCGCCTGGTCGAGGGCAGCGCCGCGTCGGGCACGCTGCGAGCCGAGGTCGCGGCGGCCTGGGGCGTGCCGGCGGGCGTCGTGGTTGCCGGCGGCGGTGGCGACAACGCCGCCGGTGCGGTCGGCGTCGGCGTCGTGCGACCCGGCGACGCGCTGCTCTCGCTCGGCACCTCGGGCGTCATCTTCGTCGCCACCGACCGCTTCACCCCGGCGCCCGACGGCGGCGTGCACGCCTTCTGCCACGCGCGGCCCGCCACCTGGCATCAGATGTCGGTGATCCTCAGCGCCGCCAGCTGCCTGAGCTGGCTGTCGAGCGTCACCGGCGGCGCGCCGGAGGCCGAGTTGGTGCGCGAAGCGGAAGCGCGCGGCGCCGAGGCGCTGGCGCGCGCGCCGCTCTTCCTCCCCTATCTCTCTGGTGAGCGCACACCGCACAACGACCCGCACGCCAGCGGCGCGTTCGCCGGCCTGCGCCACGAGACGACGCGCGCCGATCTCACCCTCGCGGTGCTGGAGGGCGTCGCCTTCGCGTTCGCTGACGGGCAGCAGGCGCTGACCGACTCCCGCACCGCGATCGCGCAGGTGTCGGTGATCGGCGGCGGCGCGCACAGCCGCTTCTGGGGCCGCTTGCTCGCCGCCGCGCTCGAGCGCCCGCTGCGCTATCACGCCGGCGGCGAGCACGGCCCCGCCTTCGGCGCCGCCCGCCTGGCGCGCCTGGCGGTCACCGGCGAGGACCCACGTGCAGTCTGCACGGCGCCGCCGGTCGATGCAGTGGTCGAGCCGGAGCCGGAGCTGGTCGCGCTCTGCGCGGAGCGGCGGCGACGTTACCGGAGTCTCTACCCGGCACTGCGCGATCTGCAGTGGTAGCGCGGGCCCCCGTGCCCGCTTCCGACATGAGCGGGCACGGAGGCCCGCGCTACTGACTGACTTATGGAGCCAACCATGCCCTCTCCCTTCCTGCCGCTCACCGAACCGATCCGCTATGCCGGGCCCGACAGCGACGAGCCGCTCGCCTTCCGCTGGTACGACGCCGAGCGCGTCGTGCTCGGCAAGCCGATGCGCGAGCAGCTGCGCTTCGCGGTCTGTTACTGGCACACGCTCTGTTGGCCAGGCGTCGACATGTTCGGCGAGGAGACCTTCGAGCGGCCGTGGTTCGGCGGCGGCGACCCGCTGGCGCAGGCGGCGCGCAAGGCCGAGGCGGCGTTCGAGCTCTTCAGTCTGCTCGGCGTGCCGTTCTTCACCTTTCACGATCGCGACGTCGCGCCGGAGGGCGCGACGCTGGCGGAGACCAACGCGCGGCTCGACCGCATCGCCGACCAGCTCGCCGCGCACATGCAGCACAGCGGCGTGCGCCTGCTGTGGGGCACCGCCAACCTGTTCAGCCATCGCCGCTACGCCGCCGGCGCGGCGACCAATCCCGATCCCGCCGTGTTCGCCTACGCCGCCGCGCAGGTGCGCAAGGCCATGGAGGTCACCCAGCG
>JANRJF010000379.1:0-25055 GCA_033764095.1 Deltaproteobacteria bacterium
GACGCGCTGCGCGGCGCGGCGATGCGCAGCGTCGTCGCCGGCTTTGCCGCCACCGCCGGCCTGGTGCTGGCGACGATCATCTTCTGGCGCCTGTCGTCGCGCGCCGAGCGCCTGCAGGAAGCGGTGGAGCGCGATCGCCGCCTCGCCAGCCTCGGCGAGATGTCGGCGGTGCTGGCGCACGAGATCCGCAATCCGCTCGCCTCGTTGAAAGGGCACGGGCAGCTGCTGCTCGAGTCGCTGCCGGGCGACGACGCGCGCCGCGAGCGCGCCGAGTGGGTGGTGCGCGAGACGGCGCGGCTGGAGAGCCTGTGCGAGGATCTGCTCAGCCTGGTGCGCGCGACGCGCGTCGCGCCGATCGAGGTCGATCCCGCCGCCCTGCTGCGCGAGGCTGCCGAGGGGGTCGGCGGCGCGCCGATCGCGCTCGATGTCGGCGGCGCGCCGCCGCGCTGGCCGCTCGATCCGGTGCGCATGCACCAGGTGCTCGCCAACCTGCTGCGCAACGCCGTGCAGGCGTCGCCCGATGGTGCGCCGGTGGCGGCCTCGGTCGGCGTTGCGCACGGCGCCCTGCTGTTCACCGTGCGCGATCGCGGGCGCGGTGTTCCGCCCGGCGAGGAGGCGCGCATCTTCGAGCCGTTCCACACCACCAGGACGCGCGGCACCGGGCTCGGCCTGGCGGTGGCGCGGCGCATCGTCGAGCTGCACGGCGGCAGCATCGCGGTCGGCAATCCACCCGGCGGCGGCGCCGAGTTCCAGGTTCGCATCCCGCGGCCGCCGCTGGCATGAGGAAGCGCGCGTGGGACGGATCCTGGTCGTAGACGACGAAGCCGGCGTGCGCGCCTTCCTGGCCGGCGCGCTGGAGGCCGACGGCCATCAGGTCACCCAGGCCGAGGACGGCGAGGCGGCCCTCGCCTGCCTGCGCCAGCAGGCATTCCACGTGCTGGTCACCGATCTGAAGATGCCGCGGCTCGACGGCATGGCGCTGCTGCGCCGCACCCGCGCCGAGCGGCCGGAGACCGAGGTGATCGTGCTCACCGCGCACGGCGCGGTCGAGTCGGCGGTCGAGGCGATGAAGCTCGGCGCCTGCGAATATCTGCAGAAGCCGCTCGCCAGCCCGGCCGAGCTGCGCCTGCTGGTGCAGCGCGCCCTCGAGCGGCACGAGTTGCAGGCGCTGCGCGACCGCTCCCGGCAGGACGCCGAGGACGCGCTGCCGCTCGGCTACGGCGATGCGGCCATGGCGCCGGTCGAGGAGGCGCTGCGCAAAGTGGCGCGGACCAATTCGACCGTACTGCTGTGCGGCGAGAGCGGCACCGGCAAGGAGGTCGCCGCGCGTTTGCTGCACCGCCTCAGCGAGCGCGCCGAGCGTCCGTTCGTCGCCGTCAACTGCGCCGCGCTGCCCGAGCAGCTGCTGGAGAGCGAGCTGTTCGGCCACGAGAAGGGCGCCTTCACCGGCGCGGTGCAGCGCCGCCGCGGTCGCCTCGAGCTCGCCGACGGCGGCACCTTCTTCCTCGACGAGGTGGCGGAGCTGCGGCCGGAGCTGCAGGCCAAGCTGCTGCGCGTGCTGCAGGAGCGCAGCTTCGAGCGGCTCGGCGGCACGCAGACGATCGCCATCGACGTGCGCTGGGTGGCGGCGACCAACCGCGATCTGCGCGCGCTGATGGACGCCGGCAGCTTCCGCGCCGATCTCTATCACCGCCTCGCCGTGTTCCCGATCGAGCTGCCGCCGCTGCGCGAGCGCCGCGCCGACATCCTGCCGCTCGCCACCGCGCTGCTGCGGCGCCTGGCGCGCCAGGTCGGCTGCGCCCCGCCGCCGATCAGCGCCGCCGCGCAGCAGCTGCTGCTCGCCGGCGAGTGGCGCGGCAACGTCCGCGAGCTCGCCAACGCGCTGGAGCGCGCGCTGATCCTCTGCGACGGCCGGCCGATCGAGCCGGCGCACCTGCGGCTCGACGCGGCGGGCGCGCGCCCGGCCGGTGCGGCTCCGCAGTCGCTCGCCGAGCTGGAGCGCGACGCCATCCTCGCGGCGCTGTCGCGCGTCGCCGGCAATCGCCGGGCGGCCGCCGAGCAGCTCGGCATCGGCCTGCGCACGCTGTACGAGAAGCTGAAGCGCTACGGCGTGGAGTGACACGCGCAGGCAAGTAGCGCGGGCGTCCCTGCCCGCTGGCGGGTCCGGCCAGCCGAAGAGCTGCTGTTCATGCGCGGTTCGGCGCTGCGCGCCGATGCGGGCGGGGACGCCCGCCGCCACTTCGAGAAGGCAGGAGCCCAGCTGCCGTTCGGGACAAGCGTCACAGCGCCGCGCCCGTCTCGTCGAACAGGTGCAGCTGCGCCGGATCGACGTGCAGGCGGATGCGGTCGCCGGTCTTCAGCGGCTGCATGCCGGGGAGGCGAACGACGAGTTGATGTTGCGGGTCGAGCGCCACATGCGCCAGGGTTTCGTGGCCGAGGAACTCGACGTGGGTGACGACGGCGCTCAGGCGGTCGTCGCGCGCGTCGTCGGGCGCGAGCGCCAGTGCCTCCGGGCGGATGCCGGCGTGGCGCACGGCGGCGGCGCGCGGCGCCAGGGTGCGGGCGCGCAGCGGCGCGGCGAGCGAGAGGGACTGGCCGGCGACGACGAGGTGGAGCGCTGCTGCATCGCTGCTGAGCTCGACCGGGAAGACGTTCATCGGCGGGTTGCCGATGAAGCCGGCGACGAAGCGGTTGGCCGGCCGATCGTAGAGCTCGGCCGGTGGCGCGACCTGTTGCAGGTGGCCCTGGTCCATCACCGCGATGCGGTGGCCGAGGGTCATCGCCTCGGTCTGGTCGTGGGTGACGTAGACCATGGTGCGCCTGGTCTCGGCCTGCAGCTGCGCGATCTGGGCGCGCACCTCGACGCGCAGCTTGGCGTCGAGGTTGGAGAGCGGCTCGTCGAGCAGCGAGACGCTCGGCTCGCGCACCAGGGCGCGACCCATCGCGACGCGCTGGCGCTGGCCGCCGGAGAGCTGGCGCGGCAGGCGGTCGAGCACGCCGGCGAGGTCGAGCACGCGCGCCGCCCAGTCGATGCGGCGCGCGATCTCGTCGCGCCCGAGGCGGCGCATCTCGAGCGGAAAGGCGAGGTTCTGCGCCACCGTCATGAACGGGTAGAGGGCGTAGTCCTGGAACACCATCGCGACGTTGCGCTGCTGCGGCGACAGGTCGTTGACCACCCGGTCGTCGAGGAAGATGCGGCCGAGCGTCACCGCCTCCAGCCCGGCGAGCAGGCGCAGCAGCGTGCTCTTGCCGCAGCCCGAGGGGCCGACCAGCACCAGCAGCTCGCCGTCGGCGACGTCGAGACTGACGCCACGCACGCCGTAGTGGCCGTTGGGGTATTGTTTGTCGACCTGATCGAAGCGGACGCTGGCCATTGTCGCTCAACGCAGAGACGCAGAGAATCGAGAGGGCGCAGAGGGCGAGCCCATCCAATGCAGCCGGCTCGCAGTCCCACATCTGAGCGAGCGCTGGAATCGCCTTGTGAAAGTAGTTCGCATTCTCAGCGTCCTCTGCGCCTCTGCGTCTCTGCGTTGAATCGTCTCGGCGCTCAACCGCCGGCGGAAAGCGCCGCGGCGCGCGGCGTCGGGACGGCGGGGACCGGGACGGCGGAGGGCACCGCGCCGCCCGCGTCCCAGGCGGTGGGGAAGAAGTCCTCGGCGCCGATCAGCGGCAGGACGCGTTGCATGATCGGATCGTTGGCGAAGCGGCGGGTGACGGCGCCGTCGGTCAGGTAGTTGACCAGCGCGAGGAACAGCATCGACTGGTCGAGCGCCAGGTACTTGGTCGCCACCGCGCCGCTGCGCGGATCGACGGCGTCGTAGAGGCCGTACTCGCCGTAGGCGCGAAAGCGCGTCGCCAGCTGCCAGAGGGCGTCGAGGGCCGGGCGCGGCGTCACCGCCAGGGCCAGCCCCAGCGCGTGCGGCGTCACCGGCCCGGCCGGGTAGCCGAGCGAGCCGAGCGGCTTGACGCCGAACTCGCCGTAGGCGTCGCTGTCTGGCCGGCTGCTCGGCGAGAAGCCCCACAGCGGCGCGCGCAGCACCTGGCGGGCGTAGCGGCGCTGGCCGACCGCGTGCACGACGCCGTTGCGACCCAGGCTGCGCGGCGCGGCGCGCTGCTCGTCGAGCAGGATGGTCGGCATCAGCGCCTCGAACATGCTGCCGCCCCACGACGGCACGTAGCGCAGGCCGCGCCAGCGGTAGACGCCAGCGGTGACGCGATGGCCGAGGATGTCGCGCGTGCGCACGTCGACCGGCGTGCGCGACTGCCAGCGGCAGTCCGGCGGGAAGGTGCGCACCATGCTGAACCAGACGCTCTCCGGCACGTCGCCCTTGCCGATCGCGATCAGCGCCCCGAGCCGCGCCTCGGTGTAGAGGACGCCGTAGTGGTAGCGCGAGCGGGCGCGCGGCTCGAGGTAGTAGCCGTGCGACATGAGGTCGCCGCCGCGATCGTACATCTCGCCGTAGTCGGTGCGCGCGATCAGCGCGCCGCAGCGCTCGGCGAGCTCCGGAAAGGCGTTGCGCACGACCATCAGCCCGGCGGTGAGCCAGCCGGAGTCGACGAACGAGACGAAGTGGCTGGTGCGCTCCAGCGAGGTGGTGTCGTAGTAGTTGAAGAAGAAGCCGCGGTCGGTCTCCAGCCCCTCCAGCGTGGCGAGCACCTGGTCGAGTCGGGTGTACGCCTGGCGCGCGTCGAGCAGGCCGAGATCCATGGCGCCGACCACCGCCGCCAGGTGCAGGCCGACGTTGGTGACGTTGGTGTAGTCGCCGATGATCGCCCCGCGCGGCGGCGCGCCGCGCTCGCCCGGTGCCAGCACGATGGTGTCGAGCGGCAGCCCGCTGAAGCGATCGGTGAGCGCGTCGAGACCGCGCCAGGTGTCGGCCGCCAGGCGCTCGGCGAAGGCGCGGCGGCCGCGCGGCAGGCTGCGCGGGTCGACCACCAGGCGGGTCGGCCAGCCGCGCAGGCGGGAGTGCAGCGCCGCATCGAGGGCGCGGCGGTCGCCCTGGCTGGCCTCCCAGAGCTGTTTGCGCGGTGCCGTGATCGGCGTGCGCTCGACGCGCGCCAGCGACCACGAATCGTACGACACCAGCTCGCCGGGGCTGCAGCCCTGCGCCAGCTCGAGCGGCTCGGCGACCGGGCGCGGCGCCACCGGGCGGGTGAGCAGGGTGGTGACGAAGCGGGTCAGCAGGACGATGCCGATGGCGGCGAAGAACAGCACGAGCGCGCCGGCGGAGTACAACGCCTGGCGCTGGCGCAGGTGGCGTTGGTCGCGACGCTCGCTGCGCCGCCGCTGGCGTCGCGGATCGTCGCTCACGCCGTGCCGGGCCGTCCCCAGCGCGCCGCGCGCTCGCGCTCGGGCAGCGCCCAGACGCGCTCGTGCAGCCGCGCGACCAGCTCGGGGTCGCGCAGCAGGGCGCGCTTCTCCTGCACCGACAGCGCCGCCGGCCCGTCCGCCAGCGCGCGCTCGACCAGCGCCGCGCGCGCCGCGCGGATGCCCGGCGACAGGCGGCGCGGCGCGCCGAGCAGCCCGCGGTGCACGGCGTTGATCAGCGGATCGGCGACGGCGCGCGCCAGGCCGTCGCGCTCGGCCGGCGGGCGCGCCAGGAGGCGCGCTTCGCTCTCCTCCAGGCGGGCGGCGAGGTCGCGCAGCTCGGGCGGCGGATCGACCTCCTCGGGGATGACGAACAGGCCGAGGCGGCGCGCCGCGCTGCCGAGGCCGACGCGGCTGGCCAGTACCGAGGTGGGCACCGAGAGGATCAGCGCGCCGACGATCGGCGTCACCCACCAGAAGTAATCCGGGTTGAGCCAGTAGAGGGCGATGCCCCAGGCGCTGGCGACGACGGTGTCGACCCAGTGGTGGCGGATCGCCTCGCCCCAGCCGGTGTCGGCGTCCTCGCGGCCCTGCGAGCGCCAGGTGACGGTGCGGCCGAGCAGGTTCTGCACGACGAAGCGGCTGTGGAAGGTCATGCGGATCGGCGCCAGCAGGCTCGACAGCACGATCTCCAGCAACACGCTCAGGGTGAGCCGGGCGGCGCCGCCGTAGAGGCGCGCGTCGCGCGACTTGAAGACGATCAGCGCGATGCTGAGCAGCTTGGGCAGGAAGAGAATGGTGCCGGTCACCGCCAGCAGCGCCAGCGCCCAGTCGGGTCGCCAGATCGGCCACTCCGGGAACAGGCTGGCGCCGTGCGGGAAGTAGTCGGGCTCGCGCAGCACGTCGAGGATCGCCTCGGTGGTGCTGAGCACCAGGAAGGTGAACCAGAGCAGCGCCGAGGTGTAGGAGAGCACGCCGTTGACGAACAGCGCGCGGTGCGCGCCGAAGAGCCCCTCCGAGAAGAGCAGCCGCAGGTGCTGCAGGTTGCCCTGGCACCAGCGCCGGTCGCGCTTCATCTCCTCCAGCAGCGTCGAGGGGACTTCCTCGTAACTGCCGCCGAGGTCGTAGGCGAGCCACAGCGTCCAGCCGGCGCGGCCCATCAGCGCCGCCTCGACGAAGTCGTGCGAGAGGATCTCGCCGCCGAGCGGCGGCGTGCCGGGCAGCTTGGGCAGCGCGCAGTGGGCCATGAACGGCGCGACGCGGATGATGGTGTTGTGGCCCCAGTACTGGCCGTCGCCGAGCTGCCAGAAGTGCAGGCCGGCGGCGAACATCGGGCCGTAGACATGGCCGGCGAACTGCTGCACGCGGGCGAACAGCGAGCGCCGGTTCACCGCCAGCGGCGCGGTCTGGATCATGCCGGCGTCGGGGCGCGACTCCATCATGTGCACCAGCCGCACCAGCGTCTCGCCGGCCATGATGCTGTCGGCGTCGAGCATGATCATGTAGCGGTACTGGCTGCCCCAGCGGCGGCAGAAGTCGGCGACGTTGCCGCTCTTGCGCCGCACCCGCGCGCCGCGCCGGCGGTAGAAGACGCGGCCGATGCCGCCCACCTCGCGCACCCAGCGCAACCAGGCCGCCTCCTCGGCGACCAGCGTGTCCGGCGTGCTGCTGTCGCTGAGCACGAAGAAGTCGAAGTGCGCCAGCGCGCCGGTGCGCTCCAGCGAGTCGTACATCGCGCGCAGGCCGGCGAAGACGCGGTCGACCGGCTCCTCGGCGATCGGCATGCAGATCGCCGTGCGCCCGCCGGGAGCGAAGTCGGCCGGCGGCGGGGGCAGATTGGTGATGGCGAAGCGGCGGCGGCGGCGGACCAGAGTGAAGAAGCCGAACAGGGCGGTCCAGAAGCCGATCGAGATCCAGCCGAACAGCGCGCCGAAGAAGACGACGATCGCCACCTCCAGCCAGGTGCGGCCCTGGTGCGGCAGCACGCTGAGCATGAAGCCGCTGGCGATGATGCTGGGGATCCAGACCAGGAACACCAGCAGGGCGCGGCGCCGGCGCGCCTCGCCGATCCACGGCAGGGTGCGACGCTGGGCGCGCAGCTCGCGATGCGTCTGCGCCGCGCCGGGCGGGCGCGTGCGACCGAACAGCCGGCCGACCATGCGGCGCAGGAAGCGACGCTCGATCCACTCCGGCTCCATGCTGCGCCGGGTGATGCGCGGACCCGACCAGAAGCGGCCGGCGCGCAGCGGCAGCGCGGCGACCGCCTGGCCGGCGCCGCGCGCGATGCGCCAGGCGGCGAACGGCTCGACCTCGGCCGCCGCCGCCGCTGCCGCCACCGCCGGCTCGCGCTCGAGCAGCAGCTCGCGCAGCGCGCGCAGCGTCTCGCTCAACGCGTCGCCGCCGGCCTCCCAGGTCGGCCGGGTCACCGCGCGCTCGACCGCCGCCGCGGCGAGCGCGGCGGTGCCGTCGTCCAGCAGCGCCAGCGCGGCGACGTAGGCGCGGGCGCGGTCGTGCGCCAGCTTCCAGTCCTGCAGCAGGCGCTCGGGCGGCACCGCGGTGAGGTCGCGCGGCAGGCCGCTCGGCGCGGCGTCGCTCTGGCGTGCCGCGCCGCCGCCGGCGCGGTCGGTCATGGCGTGATCACGTCCGACCAGGTTTCGGTCAGCGAGTTGCCGCCCTGGTCGAGGAAGGCGCGCAGCTCGACCGGATCGCTCTTCAACGGTTGGATCTGGAAGGTGAGGCGCCAGCCGCCGGTGACCGGGTTCTTCACCACCTGCTGGTCGAGCAGCTTGGCACTGTCCTCGCCCGAGGCGATGGTGACGACGCCGCGCAGCACGGTGTCGTCGGGCAGTGCCTGCAGCTTCTTGCCGTTGAAGTCGACGACGAAGCGGTAGGCGCCCTCGACCCGGCCGCGATCGCGGCGCGTCGCCTCGACGCGGCCGCTCGGCGAGAACGGGCCGTCGTCGCCGTACCAGTAGACCGAGTAGGCGAAGGCGGCCATGCCGCCCGGCTCGGGCATGGTGTTGGGGACCCAGAAGGCGACGATGTTGTCGTTGGTGTCGGACTTGGTCGGGATCTCGACCAGCTGCACGCGGCCGTCGCCCCAGTCGCCGTGCGGCGCCACCCAGGCGCTCGGGCGCTGCTCGGGGCGCGTCTCCAGGTCCTGGTAGTGGTCGAACTCGCGGTCGCGCTGGATGAGGCCGAAGCCGCGCGGGTGGGCGGTGCTGAACGAGCTGACGCGCAGCTGGCGCGGGTTGTCGAGCGGGCGCCAGAACCACTCGCCGCTGGCGAAGTTGATCAGCAGGCCGTCCGAGTCGTGCACCTCGGGGCGGAAGTCCTCGACCTGCCGGACGCTGTTCTCGCCGTGGTAGAACATGCTGGTGAGCGGCGCGATGCCGAGCTGCTTCACCGCCTGGCGCGGGAAGAGGCGCGCGTCGACCGCGACGGTGGTGGCGTCGCCGGCCTGGATGACGAACTGGTAGGCGCCGGTCAGACTGGGGCTGTCGAGCAGGGCGTAGACGCGCAACTGCTTGTCGGTCGGCTTCGGCGTCACCAGCCAGAACTCGCGGAAGGCGGGGAACTCCTCGCCGGCGGGCAGGGCGGTGTCGATCGCCAGGCCGCGCGCCGAGAGCCCGAACACCTCGTCCTTGCCGACGGCGCGGAAGTACGAGGCGCCGAGGAAGACGATGACCTCGTCGTAGTAGTTCTTCTTCTTGATCGGCGCGTGGATGCGGAAGCCGGCGTAGCCGAGGTTCTGCGGTACGCGGCTGGCGAAGTCGTTGCGCCCGTAATCGAACTGGTCGGGCGAGAAGGGCAGCGTGCGCACCTTGTCGGCCTCGACGACGTTCATCGTCACCGGATGATCGTAGTACAGGCCGGGATGGAAGAACTGCACCTGGAAGGGCAGCTTCTTGTTCAGCCACAGCGTGTCCTCCGGCCGAAAGCGGATGTCGCGCCACTGGTCGTAGGTGATCTCGCGCAGCCACGCCGGCATCGGCGCCGGCTCCTTGTACGACTCCTTGGCCAGCGCCTGGGCGCGGTTCGACACGTCCTCGAAGTCGAACCCCCGCGCCGCGATCGGCAGCATGAGCAGGGACAGCATCGCAAGCAGCAGGATTCCCCCCTTTGAAAAAGGGGGGTTAGGGGGGATTTCTCGACCAACGCTCGACGCTGGCGACGGTTGCGGCTGAGCAGCGCTGCGGCTACAGGCGGCGTCGACGCGGATCATGCGAGCTTCCTTTGGCGGAGTGGTGCGTGCAACACGATCGGTCGTCGGCCGGGGGCGAATGGCGCATTCAATGACAAGATTGCGCCGCGCCGTCCACTCCCCGGCGGCGCTCGCCCTGCTGCTCACGTTCGCCGCGGGCTGCCGCCAGACCGACCCGAACGCCGTCGAGCTGCGCTTCTGGGCGATGGGGCGCGAGGGCGAGGTGGTGCAATCGCTGCTGCCCGGCTTCGCAGCCGACCATCCAGGTGTGCGGGTGCGCGTGCAGCAGGTGCCGTGGAGCGCCGCGCACGAGAAGCTGCTCACCGCCTTCGTCGGCGGCGCGCTGCCCGACGTCTACCAGGCGGGCAGCACCTGGATCCCGGAGCTGGTGGCGCTCGGCGCCGCCGCGCCGCTCGACGCGCGCCTGGCGGCGGCGGCGCGCGCCGACTACTTTCCCGGCCTCCTCGACGCCAACCTGGTCGACGGGCGGCTGTGGGGCGTGCCCTGGTACGTCGACACGCGCCTGCTCTTCTACCGCAGCGACGCGCTGCGCGCGGCGGGCTGGCCGACGCCGCCGGGCGACTGGGACGGCTGGCGCGCGGCGCTGGAGCGCATCAAGGCGCAGGTCGGCCCGTCGCGCTACGCCATCCTGCTGCCGGTCAGCGAGTGGCAGCCGCCGGTGATCCTCGCCCTGCAGCGCGGCGCCGCGCTGCTGCGCGACGACGATACGCACGGCAACTTCCAGTCGGCCGAGTTCCGCGCCGCCTTCGCCTTCTACCTGGAGTTCTTCCGCCGCGGCCTGGCGCCGGCCAGCGCCGAGGGGCAGATCGCCAACCTCTACCAGGATTTCGCCGACGGCTTCTTCAACGCGACGATCACCGGCCCGTGGAACCTCGGCGAGTTCGCCACCCGTCTGCCGGCCGATCGCCAGGACGACTGGGCGACCGCGCCGATGCCGGCGCCCAGTCCCGATACGCCGGGCGTCTCGATCGCCGGCGGGTCCAGCCTGGCGATCAACGCCGCCTCGCCGCACGCCGAGCTCGCCTGGCAGTTGGTCGACTACCTCACCGCGCCCGAGCGCCAGCTGGAGTTCTATCGCCTCACCGGCGACCTGCCGGCGCGGCGCAGCGCCTGGGCGGCCGGCGCGCTCGCCGACCAACCGCACGTGCAGGCCTTCTGGCAGCAGCTCCAGCATGTGCGCACGCCGCCCAAGATCCCCGAGTGGGAGCGCATCGCCACCACCATCGCGCGCTACGCCGAGGCCGCCGTGCGCGGCGATCTGACCACGGACGAGGCGCTGATCGGCCTGGATCGGGATGTCGATCGCATCCTGGAGAAGCGCCGGTGGCTGAAACAGCAGCGGTCAGCCGTCAGCTATCAGCCCGCAGCCACTCCACTAGCGGACAGCCGATGGCTGATGGCTGACGGCTTCGCCACCACATGATCGCCGAGGCCACCCGCTCCCGGGCCGGCGTGCTGTTCGCGGCGCCGGCGCTGCTGCTCATCGCGGTGTTCTTCTTCCTGCCGGTGATTGCGTCGGCGCTGCTCAGCCTCACCGACGTCGACATCTACGCCATCGCCGACCTCGCGCGGCTGTGCGTCGTCGGGGCGGCGAACTACGGCGCGCTGTTCGCCGATCCGCTCTTCTGGACGGCGCTGCGCAACACCGCGCTGTTCGTGGTCATCGCGGCGCCGCTGTCGGTGGCGGTGTCGCTCGCCGCGGCGCTGCTGGTCACCGCCGGCGCGGTGCGCCTCGCCGCCGTCTTCCGCACGCTGTTCTTTCTGCCGGTGGTGACCAGCCTGGTCGCCGTCGCGGTGGTCTGGCGCTACCTCTACCACCCGCGCTTCGGGCTGCTGAACTACCTGCTGTCGCTGCTCGGCATCGCGCCGCGCGACTGGCTCGGCGATCCGCACTGGGCGCTGGCGGCGATCATCGTCATGTCGGTGTGGAAGAACTTCGGCTTCAATATGGTCATCTTCATGGCCGGCCTGCAGAGCATCCCGCTGCAGCTCTACGAGGCGGCGAGCATCGACGGGGCCGGCGCCTGGACGCAGTTCCGCCGCATCACCCTGCCGATGCTGCGGCCGACGCTGCTGTTCGTCGTCGCCATGACCCTGATCGGCAACTTCCAGCTCTTCGCCGAGCCCTACGTGATGACCCGCGGCGGCCCATCAAACGCGACGCTCAGCGTCGTGCTCTACATGTACGAGCAGGGCTTCCGCTGGTGGAACCTCGGCTACGCCGCGGCAATCGCGTTTGCGCTGTTCGGCATCATCGTCGCGCTGTCGCTGCTGACCCGGCTGCTGGCGCGCGGCCGCGGCGCGGAGGCGGCGTGATGCTGGGGGTTGGGGGTTATGGGGTTCGGGGTTGGGGAAGGGTGGTCGGGTTGCACGCGTTGTTGATTGCGGGGGCACTGCTGACTGCGCTGCCGCTGTGGTGGATGGTGGCGGCGTCGCTGATGCCGAGCGGCGAGGCCAACAGCTTCCCGCCGCGGCTGTGGCCGAGCGCGCCGACGCTCGACCAGTACCGGCTGCTGTTCGAGCGCCTGCACCTCGGGCGGCCGGCGCTGAACAGCCTGCTGATCGCCGGGCTCGGCACCGGGCTCGGCCTGCTGTTCAACGCCATGGCCGGCTACGCCTTCGCCAAGCTGCCGTTCCGCGGCCGCGATCGGATCTTCCAGGCGCTGGTGGCGGCGCTGATCATCCCCGGCCAGATCGCCATGCTGCCGCTCTTCCTGCTGCTCAAGCAGCTCGGCCTGGTGAACACCTACGCCGGCGTTATCGTGCCCAGCCTGGCGAGCATCTTCGGCATCTTCCTGGTGCGCCAGTACGTGCAGGGCATTCCCGACAGCCTGCTCGACGCGGCACGCGTCGACGGCGCCAGCGAGTGGCGCATCTTCCGCTCGATCGTGCTGCCCTCGGCGCGGCCGATCCTGGTGACGCTCGGCGTCTTCACCTTCATGGGCGCCTGGAACGACTTTCTCTGGCCGCTGGTGATCCTCAGCGACAGCGACCGCTACACGCTGCCGGTGGCGCTCGCCAACCTGGTCGGCGAGCACGTGCAGGACACCGAGCTGATGATGGCCGGTGCGGTCATCACCGTGCTGCCGGTGGTGCTGCTCTTCCTCGCCTTGCAGCGCTTCTACATCGCCGGCGTGATGAGCGGCGGCGTGAAAGGATGAGACATTCGTGTCGTCGCGCGCGGCGTGAGCCACGGATTACACGGATTTCACGGAGAGGATCAGATTCCTCTCGGTGAAATCCGTGTAATCCGTGGCCATTCCTGCGCGCGACAAGATGACAGTAGCGCCGAGGGATGCGCGTTTGGTATCGCGATGAACGCATGACGTCTCTGCTGATCCACGCCGGGCTCGGCGCGCTGACCGTCCTCGCGTTCTTCTACGTCAATCGGCACATGTATCGCGGCGACTGGCCGGGGGCGCAGATGACCTGGCTGGAGAAGACCTACTGGATCGCCGCGGTGCTGTCGGTGTGCATCGGCTGGTTCTTCAACACCCGCTACGTCTTCACCTATCCGGCCGACGCCAGCTGGGTGCACTTCACCACGATGCTGTTCGACAACCCGGCGAGCGGCTCGGCGGGGCAGGACATGATCATCACCAACGTCATCCTGTTTCCGTTGTGGACGATGATCGACGGCCCGCGCCGCGGCCTGCGCGGCTGTTGGGTGTACTTCACCATGAGCCTGTTCACGAGCTTCGGCTTCTCGATGGGGCTGTACCTGGCGGCGCAGGAGCGGCAGCTGCGCTGGAACGCGGCACTGCAGAGGTGAGCACATGGAGCCCGCATTCGACTATGACGCCATCGTCGTCGGCGCCGGCCACAACGGCCTCGCTGCCACGGCGCTGCTCGCCGGACGCGGTCTGCGCGTCCTCTGCCTGGAGAAGAACGCCTACGTCGGCGGCATGGCCGGCACGCGCGAGATCCTCACCGGCTGCCGCAACGATGTCGGCGCCAGCCTGCTGTTCCCGCTCGCCAGGCAGGTCGAGCAGGAGCTCGAGCTGAGCAAGTACGGCGTCGAATACATCGACCTGCCGATCATGGCCTCCAACTTCAACTCGCACGAGGCGCCGGCGGCGATCTTCTACGCCAACCCGGCGCGCATGGCGCTCTACGTGCTGCGCCACTTCGGCGCCGGCGCGATGCTCGGCTTCGTGCGCCTGATGGCGTTCTGCAAGTACCCGGCGAGCGTCATGGACCGCTTCACACCGCGCAGCGTGCCGCCGACGCTCGACGAGGTGCTGGCCAGCGCGCCCACCGCCGCCAAGCGCCGGCAGCTCGAGCTCGCCTTCACCGGCAGCGCCATGGATCTGGTCAATCGCTTCCTGCCCGATGTGCGCAAACACCGCACGCTGCGCGCGCTGGTCGCCTTCGCTGCCGTGCAGTCGACCTACAAGGGCCCGTTCACGCCCGGCAGTGCGCTGTGCCTGGTCTACACCTTCGCGCAGAACGAGGGCGGCGGTCTGATGCGGCGGGTGCGCGGCGGCATGGGCGCGCTGTCGGAGGCGCTCGCCCGCTCGATCGCCGACAAGGGCGGCGAGGTGCGGCTGAAGACCGCCGTGCGTCGCATCGTGATCGAAGATGGGCGTGCGGTCGGCGTCGAGCTGCGCGACGGCCAGCGCCTCAGCGCCCGCGCCGTGCTGTCGAACCTCGACAAGCCGGCGACCTTGTTCGGGCTGGTCGGCCGCGAGCATCTCGACGCCGCCTCGATCCAGCGCATCGAGGCCATCGAGCACCGCGGCGCCTACATGCACCTGCTGTTCAAGCTGAAGCGCCTGCCGCAGTACGGCGCGCCGTTCGAACATCTGAACCGCGATCCGCGCACCCGCTTCAACACCACGCTGGTGCCCGATCCCGAGCTGCAGCAGGCGAGCCACGAAGCCTGCCGGCGCGGCGAGGTGCCCGAGCATCCCGCCGTCGGCATGCAGATCCCGACCGTGATGGACCCCAGCCTGGCGCCGCCGGGCTACCACATCGCCACCACCTACGGCTTCTTCTTCCCCTGCGAGGCGGCGAAGGAGCAGCGCGGTGCGCTGCGCGACCAGATGTGCGAGCGCATCCTCGACCGTCTGAGCGAATACCTGCCGGACCTGCGCGACTGCATCGTCGAGCGCGCGGTGTTCTCCTCCGACCACTTCGCCACCATGCAGGGCGCCACCAACGGCGATTTCACCCACGGCCTCATCCACCCCGAACAGATGATCGGCGGCCGCCTCCTGGTCCCCGGCTCGGCGCACGCGACACCGATCCCGTCGCTGTATCTCTGCGGCGCCTCGTGTCACCCCGGCCCCGGCGTCACCTTCCTGCCCGGTTACGGCGCCGCCTACGAGGTGGCGGAGGCGCTCGAAAGCCGCGCCGCGCCGCCGGCCCGCGCCGCCGCATAGCCACGGTGCGCCGTCTCCGGGGTGCGTGACGCCCATCAATTCCCGGCATTCCTAGTCCCACTGTGCGGCTCGTCTCCTTCCCCCGCGCAGCGGGGGAAGGCCGGGATGGGGGTCTGATCGCGGCAGCCCGTCGCTGGATGAGCCCGGTCGGAGCCCGGCCGGTCAGCTCTCGTGGTCGTAGCCGAACTCGCGCAGCTCCTGCGAGCAGCGGCAGGCGGTGGCGATCTTCGCCGCCCATTGGACGGCGGCCTCGCGCGACGGCAGCTCCAGAACACAGAAGCCGCCGTCGAGCTCCCTGGTCTGCGGGTAGGTCTGGTTCGTCGCGCTGCCGTCGGCGGCGACGATCTGCGGCGCGACGGCCGCGTTGATCCCCCCGCCGAACACATAGACGCCGGCATCCTTCGCCTCGCGTATGACCGCGTGTGACGCTTCGCCGACGGCAGCCATGTCTTCGGCAGAGACGTCCATCGCCGCTGCGGGGAAGGAGATCAGGTACTTCGTCATCGTGTCGTGCTCCGCGTCCGAGTGCAGGAATTGGGCGTGAGGCCTGACGCCAGCGCTCAGCCGTACGGGTCGCTGGCCCGCATCGGCTGCAGCTAGAGGTCCTGCGGTTCGAGGCCCGTGTGCTTCGAGATGCGCGCCAGCATCTTCGGGCCGATTTCGTCTCGGTCGTGGCAACGTAGTCCGGCCATCCTGGACGAGAGAGAACGATGTGGGAGCCGCCGGCTCGACGCTTCTCCGCCCAGCCGATTCTCAGAAGAGCGCGAAGGACACGACGAGCGGGTGCGCTCGGCCATGCGCTCATGCCGCCGAGAAGAGCACGCTCTCAAAGGGAACGGCTTCGCCGTGCTCAAGCCCGTCGGCGAGGACACGCAGCGCCAGTGCCTGGGCCTTGGCCTGCGCCTGTTCCTCGCTGACGCCGTAGACGTGCACACCGGGGAGTTCCACCACCTCGGCAATCCACCGTCCGTCATTCTCACGATCAACTTGGACGCTGAAGGTCATGCGCGGAGGCGATCTCCCCTTCGCCGCCTAACGCGATGGCGATGAGCCGCCGGCGGCCCGACGACCGCGCCGAGCTGCGACGTCCAAGCCGGTCGGCTCCATCGGTTTGTTAGGCCGACCGCTTCGCAAGCAACTCGCGCACCGCCGGAAGCAGATCGTTGGGAACTTCGATCATGGCTTGATCGGAGTCCTCGTAGGCCGCTTCATCTTCCGCGACGGCTTCCTCGTCCGTCTGAGTCTCGTAGTGGGCGAGAACGCGGCGCACGCGTTCCTCATCCCAACCTGCTGGAAACTTCGCCTGCTTCATCGCTTGCCCTTTCGCTTCCGCCGACGACGATAGGCCAACAGCGCCTTGCCTGCCAGTTCGTATGCGGTGATCACGAACACACTCGCCGGCTGCGGGTCGGGAATGTAGATCACCTTCAGGTGCCGACCGCTCCGGGTTCGCCCGATCGCTACCCGAGATCCATCGCGTCCGATGCGATCCTCGCCTGGCGTCGACAGGACGTCTGCCACCTCATCCTCGTCCACTTCGTGGTTGTGGACATGCGGCGCGCCCGTCTCTGGATCCACGTAGAATCGGACCTTCATCCGGCCTGACCGTACCCCCTCAGCCAAAGGCGGCCTAACGACCTGGCGTTCAGTGGCGAGCACCCGCCCGAGCGCAGCGAGGAAGGGCAACCGCCCGCTGCAACGCCACGTTAGGCCGCGACTTCCCGAACGGCTGCGACCGCCTCGGCGAGATCTTTCGAGAGCTCGGGGATGCGATCGAGCAGGGCTTTTGTTCGATAGAGCCATTCAGGTGCACTCGACCAATAGTCGGGCGGCACTCGCAAGACCGCTGCGAGCAGGTCACCGGGATAGAAGTCGCCCTCGGCAAGCGGATCTGCTTCGAGCGCCTCGACAGCGAGAGGCATCAGCCATGGTAGGCTAATCCCCTGGCCGATCATGATTCGAAGGTCCTCGACAGAGAACTCACGCGGGGGCTGCTGCCGCAACCGGTGGCAGGTCGTCACAAGATGCGAGTCGTACTCGGGCTTACCCCATGCCGACGGATCCAGTTGGTCGAGCGTCTTGTTCGGATCGAAGCGGATCATCGACTGTCGGCCTAACGCCGGCGCTCAGCCGCGCGGGCCCCTCCCCGCCGGCTCCCGTTGTTCGTCCGGCTGCGCGGCCCGCGTCGGCTGCAGCGGCTTGTTAGGCGCCTCAGGCACAGCCAGGCGCGCCAGTTCCGTCCTAGCCTTGAGCAGTTCTTCACGGAGAGCTTGGGCTCTCAGACCAGAATCTGCCGGCCCGTACCAGTGATAGTCAGTGCGAAAATTTAGGAACAACGGAAACAAGCCGAACAGAGTGCAAGCTTCGCGGGCGAGGTGGACCACGACACCCTTTTGATCTGCACCGCCGACGAACTGCAGCGTATAGCCTGATTCACAACTGCAAGCAGGTACGATCCCCGCGGTTAGGAGCGACAACCCGATACTTCGGCTCCCCGTGCACCAATCATCTGCGCGGCGCAACGTGTGCCACGAAGCCCGAGCGGTGACATCACCAAGCCGACGATTGTCGCAGTCCCTGACGCTTTGGAAGATCTCGGTCGCGCGTAAGTCGACGACGGCTCGCTCGCAAAGCTCACGATCAAGATCAGGGAAATCCGAGGGCTCTGCGACGACATCAAGCGAGATCGGTAGAGGAATCGGCTGTTGAGGTTCCGAACTGTGTAGAACGACCGGCTCGTGTGTCGCGATGCAGCCAGCACACAGCACACACGCAGCGATCGTCGCGGCAGCCCTCATCATGCCTGCCTAACGCTGATTAGACCGGCCGCCCAATCCGGCGGACGCTGCGGAGGCTGCAGTATAACGGGGGCGAGCTCACGCGGGCGGAATAGACCGGTTTCTCTACTGGAGCAACGGCTTAGCAGGTCGGATCTCAGGGGGATTCGGGATGAGTTAGACTGGCGGCCTAACGCCTATCGTCTGGAGGGGGAAGCCTGTCGGCGGGGCTTTGCACGGCGCGGCGGCGGTCGGTCGAAGCCGTGACGCCGCGAACCGTTCGCGCGTGAAAGGGCCGCAGGCCATCGCGTTCCGGGGGGCGCGATGCTCACGGCTACTGCGCCGCTAAGGGCAGGAGCCCAACGATGCGTTGACTGCGGCGATCAGCTCGGAGACCTCGACGCCGTCGCTATGGTCGGTGTCGAAAGACGGGCAGGCGCTGACCGGGGTGCTGCCGAGCGCGATGCCGACGCCGAGGATGAGCTCGTTGATCTCGACCTGGCGGTTGCCGTCGCAGTCGCCCGCGCAGGCGGGCGGCAGCGTTGCGGTCGCGGTCGGGATCGGCGTGAAGGTCGGGGTCGGCTCGGGGGCGCGCTGCAGCCAGGTGTAACTGGTGACGGTGAGCAGGCGGGTGGCGTCGCCGACCTCCAGGCGGTAGCGATCCTCGCCCGCAGCCGGGGCGGCGGCTTCGTATGCGTGCTCGAACGGGTCGCCGCTGACCGCGACTTCCTCGATCACTGTGCCGTTCTTGATTACGCGCAGGGTCGTGCCGGCGCCGCCGCTGACCGTCGCGTGCAGCGTCGACCGGTCGGCGAAGACGGTGTCGCCGAGCCGCTGCCCGCTCAGATCGCTGTCGATCATCGGCGCGGATGGGCCGATCAACTTCACCACCGTGCGCTTGTCGCGCACGGCCTGCAGGATGGCGGCGACGCTGAGCTCGTCGGCGTAGACCAAGGTGGTCGGCGTGCCGATCGGCGAATCGAGCGGACCGAGATCCTGGCCGCCGCGATGATCGTCGCTGCCGCCGACCGCGGCGGCGCGCGAGCCCTGCGCGAGCAACCCCTCCCAATAGGTGAGGCCGGGGAAGAGGCCGGTCTGGATCTCGACCGCGTCGATCTGCGCCGGGTCGACGTCGTGATGCCAGCCGCAGCCGATGCACAGGTCGCCGACGTCGAGCAGCGGGTGGTTGATCGACATCAGCCCGCCCTGCGCGTGCACGGCGGCGATCGCCGCTGCGATGGTGGCGCCGCGCACGCCGATGCGGTGATCGACCCACTCGGTGGTACCGATGATGTTGGCGTGGCCGGCGTAGGTGGTGAACTCGGCGCCGGGCACCAGCAGCACATCCGGATGGCCGTCCTGCGCGGCGCCGTAGAGGGTGAGCTGGCTGGTGGTGTTGTGCTCGGAGAGCATGACGAAATCGAGGCCGCGGCCGGCGGCGAAGTCGAGCACCGCGTCGATCGCCGGCCGCGCGTCGCCGCTCTCGCGCGAGTGGACGTGGAAGTCGCCGGCGTACCAGCGCGGTCCGGCCGACAGCGGCGTCGGCGCGACGTACGGGCGGCGCTCGGTCTGTGCGGCGAGCATCGGCTCGCTGCGCAGGATCACCTGCACCGCGTAGCGCGCCGGCAGCTCGCGCACCTTCGCCTTGCCGACCACCACCTCCCACTGCCCGACCGGGATCGGACCCGGGACGTAGCTGCGCGAGGCGGCATCGACGCCGACGATGGCCGGCTCGCTGTTGCCACCGCCCCAGCCGCGGAAGCCGTTCGGATCGTCGAGACCCCAGTCGAGGATGTTGGCGTCCGACAGGTCGTCGTGCCGCACCTCGATCTCGACCGTTCCCGCTGGAACCTCGAACGGGAGGAAGAAGTGCGTCTCGTCGCCGCTCGGCACCTCGCCGTCGAGCGTGATGATGGTTTCCGCCGCGAAAGCGGGTGCGGTTAGGATGAGAAGCAGCGCGAGCGCGGTGCGGATCGGAGCCATGCCCGACCATCCGTGCGGGGCAGGGAACTAATCAAGTCCGACGGACATCTCTGTCGTGCTCCGGTACCCGTACTCGCTCCCGTACCCGTCAGTTCTCCTGATGAAGTCGGAATGGATCGGATTCGGGTACGGGTACGGATACGGGGCGCGATCGTGCTCACTCCACCGTCACGGCATCGGTCAGCACCTGCGGTGGGGTGCTGATGTTCTCCTGGAAGCGGCCGACGAAGCGCACCACCGAGCCGGGATCGATGTCGGCGCGGATCGGCGGCTTCATGGTGACCGTCACCGTCTGGCCGGGGCTGACGGTCGGGATGTTCCAGATCACGCGGTTGAGCGGCGCGCAGGTGTTGAAGGAGAACGGGCCGCAGGCGCCGCCGCCGGTGGTGGTGTTGTCGAGGAAGCCGTTCGACTCCTGCGGCACGATGCCCTCGACGCTGACGTTGCTGACCGCACCGGCGCGCGGGTTGGTGACCGACAGCGACACGGTGACCATGCCGCCCGGCGCCACGGTGTCGGTGGCGGCGGTGACCGCGAAGACCAGCGGCGGCGTGCCGACGGTGGTGACCGCCTCGGCGCGCTTCTCGGTAGTTGGGTCGTCGCCGTCGCGCAGCGACGCGTGGGCGCGCAGCGGCGTGCCCTCGACCAGCGCGTCGACCACCACCGTCACCGTGCGCACGCCGGTCTCGCCCGCCGCCAGGGCGCCGAGATTCCACTCGACGACGTCGTCGCCGACCTGCATGCCGCCGTCCTCCGAGCTGACGAAGAACACGCCCGGCGGCAGATGCAGGCGCAGCACGGCGTCGGTCGCGTCGGTCGCGGCGACGCGGCCGAAGTACAGATCGTAGTCGAGTGTCTGGCCGCCGATGATCGGGTCGGCCGACTCGTTCAGCGCCAGGTCGAACGGCGTCTGGCGGTCGACCACCACCGTCTGCGCCAGCACCGAATCGCGCCCGTCGGTCGGCGCCCCACCAAGATCCTGTGCCCGCGCGATCATGCGCAGCAGTGTGCCGTCGGGCGTGGCGTTGCTGACGATGGGCGGCAGGCGCACGGTGCTCGACTGGCCGGGCGGAATCAGCGGGATGGTGAAGCGCGCCAGCTCGCGCGGCGCGCACTGCAGGGTGATGGCCGAGCACGACCCGCCGCTCAGCAGGCCCTGCGAGAAGGCATCGACGCCGTCCGGCAGGCGCGCTTCGACGCGCACGCCGTTGAGATTCGAGGCGCCGGTGTTGGTGACGGTCAGCTCGGTCTCCAGCGCCTGGCCCTGCCGCACCGGATCGGGGATCGCGACGATGGACAACGCCAGCGGCGAGCCCTGCGCCACCCGCGTCAGGATGCGGCTGCGGCTGTCGGACAGCGGGTTGGCCGCATCGCTGAGCACCGCCTCGGCGGCGAGCAGACCGCCGCCGGAGGCGTTGTTGGCGACCTGCACGCGCGCGCTGCGGCGCACGACGGCGTTGGAGGCGAGCGCACCGAGCTCCCACTCGACGCGACCGTCGGCGAGCATGCCGTCGTCGCTGGCATCGAGCAGCGTGACGCCGGCGGGCAGGGCGAGCGTCAGCCGGCCGTCGACCGGGCTCGGATCCGACGGGCGATGCCGCGCCGTCAGCTCGTAGGTGTAGACCTCGGCCGCCGACACCGGGTCGCGGTCGTCGTCGAGACGCAGCTCCCAGACCGTGCCGCTGTCGACGCGCACGGCGCGGCGCGCCGTGGCGATCATCGAGCCCTGCTGGTTGATCAGCCGCGCCTGGAAGGGGATCAGCGCGCCGGCCGGCGTCGACATCGACACGTAGGGATCGGCGCGCAGCGTGACGCCGCTGCGCGGCGGCACGTTGACCGGGAAGCGCACCCGCGCCCGCCGCTCGCAGGCGTTGCCGAGCGTGAACGGGCCGCAGATGCCGCCGCCCATGGTGGTGGCGTCGCTGAAGGTATCGACCAGGTCGGGGACCACCATATCGAGCGTCACCAGCTGGCCGGTGCTGGTCGGGTTGGTGAGATGGATCGACACCTCGACGTTGTCGCCGGGGCGCGCCGGGTCGGGGTTGGTCTCGATCGCGACGCCGATCGGCACGGCGGCCTGGATGCGGTCGACCGAGTTGGCGCGCTTGCCGCCCATGCCGTCGCTCTTGCGGATGAACGCCTGCGCGATGAGCAGCGCGCCCACCGGCGTCGCATTGTCCAGCTGCACGGTGAAGCGGCGGATGCCGCCGTCGCCCGGCGTCAGCGTGCCGAGCGCCCACTCGACCTTGCCGCCGACCAGCGCGCCGTCGTCGCTGGCGGAGACGAAGGTGGTGCCGGGCGGCGGGTCGACGCTGAGCAGCGTCGCCGCCTGACCCACGACGGCGCGGAAGCCGTAGGCGACCGTATAGGTGAGCAACGCGCCCGGCGTCACCGGGTCGCTCTCCGCGTTCAGGGCCAGGTCGTACGGATACGAGATGCCGGACTGCACGACGGCGGTGTAGGAGCTGGTGGCGCTCATGCCCGGCACCTCGGCGGTGCCGGTGAACAGCAGCTCGGTGCCGTTCGGCGTGCCCGGCGCGATGATCGGCGGGACGCGGAAGGTGATGCCTTCACCGGGCGCCAGCGAGCCCACGAAGTTCCAGGTCAGCCGGCTGCCCGGGTCGCAGGTGTTGATCTGGTTCACATTGCAGCGGCCGGTGCCGGAGGCGAGGTTGTCGAGGAACGGTTGGATGTTCATCGGCAGGTCGGTGTGCAGCGACACCGGGCCGATGGTCGAGCCGCCGGTGTTGGTGACGGTGAAGCTCACCTCGACCGTCTCGCCGGGGCGCACCGGGTCGGGGTTGACCTCGATCGCCAGGTTGAGCGGCGGCAGGGTGTTGGTCGGTGTCGCGGTCACCGTCGGAGTGAGCGTGATCGAGGGGGTTGGCGTGGCGGTGAAGGTCGGCGTCGCGGTGTTGGTCGGCGTCAGCGTCAGCGTCGCGGTCGGCGTCGCGGTGATGGTGCGCGTCGCGCTGGCGGTGAGCGTCGGGGTCGGGGTGAAGGTGAGGCTCGGCGTCAGCGTCACGGTGGCGGTCAGCGACGGCGTCGCGGTCAGCGCGATGGTGGCGGTGTGAGTGGCGGTCGACGTCAGGGCCAGGGTCGCGGTGGCGGTCACCGTCGCGGTCGGTACCGGGGTGAAGACGCGCGCATCGATCGCCGCCACCACCGTGGCATCCTGGCCGGCGGTGGTGGTGGCGAGCTGGGCGGCGGCGTCGGCCCCGAGGCCGGCGAAGTCGAGGCTCGCCAGCGCGGCGCGGATGATGGCGATCAGCTCGCTGATGCTGAGGTCGCTGAACAGTCCGAGGCCGGACTGGTTGATCAGCCGCACCACCGCCTCGCTGCGCGGATCGAGGAACAGGTTGTCGACGGTGGTACCCGGGCTGCCGGGGCCGAAGGTGAAGCTGCGGTAGACGACGCCGGAGTCGACGTCGGACTCGAGCAGCAGCAGCGCGTTGAGCAGCGCCTCGTCGTCGACGAAGAGGGTGAAGCGGCCGTCGGCGGCGGCGACGCCGGTCTTCAGGATGCGGCGGGCGGTCGGATCGAAGAGGCAGCGGCTGCGATCGAGGCACAGCGACAGCCGCACCCCCGAGCCGGCGCTGCAGGCGACCAGGCCGCTGGGGCTCGGACGCAGGCAGGTGCCGCGGAAGATCACCGGCGGGAAGCAGCCCTGCAGGGCCGAGTTCACCCCGGCGATCAGCTCGTCGATGGTGACCTCGGCGTTGTCGTTGCGGTCGAACGAGGTGCAGGTCTCCACCCCCTGCGCGCCGAGCGCGATGTTGACGCCGCGCACCAGCTCCTCGACGGTGACTTGCTTGTTTGAGTTACAGTCGCCGATGCACGCCGGCACCTGCGCGCGGGCGGTGCCGCTCAGCACCGCCAACAATGCGCCGGCGACCCACAGGGGCGCCATGCTCCCGCGCCGCTGCGCCGCTTCGATATGCCGAATCACGTCCATTCCAGTCTCCCAACCCGAAGTGCGCGCAGGCGCTGTGCGGCTTGCGTTCAACAGAGGTGAACGACGTTCAAGGTGGGGGCGTTGGTAAGAGTTACCGGTCGCCGAGACGGCATGTGCGGTGGCGCGTGGTCGGGCTCGTCCGTCACGGGCGCGGGCCACGGATTACACGGATCGATCAAGACCACGGATGACACGGAATCGGAGGGAAGGCCGGAAGGAGCGAGCCTGCGACCGGCCCTTCCGTGTAATCCTCCGAGATCCTTCCGTGTAATCCGTGGACCCAGCGCGTCGCGAAACCAGACGAACCTCGGCGTCGCTGCGCGCCGCCGGACATGGGGCTGGAGCCCCGCGCCACCGGACTCCTACAACGACAACCACAGCCGCAGCAGGTGCCGTTTCCCGCCGGGTGTCGCGTCGTCCTCATACGCGGTGCGGGCGTGCAGCACGGTGTGGTTCGAGACCAGCTGCAGGTCACCGGGGCGCAGCTGCATGTCGAGGTACAGCGCCGGATCGTTGGCGATCGCCTCGTAGAGATCGAGCAGCTCGCGCTCGGCGGCGGTGAAGCGCGGCGCCTCGGGGTGGCGCTCGACCGAGCGGAAGTAGTCGCTGTGGTAGAAGGTGCGCAGCCTGCCGTCGGCGTAGCGACAGGGCGGCACCGGCAGGTAGGGCGGCTGGTCGCCGCGCTCGGCGTCGCGATTGTCGAGCAGGAACGGCTCGTAGAGCCGCTCGACCAGATCCGGGCGGCGCGCCAGCAGCGCGTTGTACACCGATACCGAGCTGACCAGTCGGCTGGCGCCGCCGCGCCGGGCAGTGCGCAGGCAGAGCAGGCCAACGGCGTCGGCGAGATCGCAGTGGTAGGCGATGTCGCCGGCGGTGCGGTAGCGGCGCACGAACGGGTTGGCGGCGTCCTCGCCGGTGTCGACGACGTGGCCGAGCAGCTCGCCGGCCGGGTTCTGCGCACCGGGGCGGCCGAGGTGCTGGCCGAGGCCCCAGTAGACCAGCGAGCTGTCCGCTTCGCCCCAGCGCTCGACCGGCAGACCGCGCAGCAGCAGGAAGCCGCGGCCGTTGGTCAGCGTGTCACGCCAGGCGGCGATGCGGGGCGCCAGCTGCGGCAGGGGAAAGTCGTCGCGGCGCAACGTCTCGATGGTCGCGCCGCGTGCCCGGGCGGTGGCCAGCGCCTGGTCGAGCTCGGCGAGCGCGGCGCGGTCGAGCGTCTCGCTCCACAGTCGTTCGTCGCGCAGCTCGGCACCGCGCCACGCCGCCGGCCCCGCGATCGGCGTGCGCCGCACGCCGTCGTGCGGGCGGTTGAAGTAGTGCATCGCCTGCGCGCCGAAGCTGTTCCAGCCGTCGTCCATCGTTCGATCCCGTCCGTCAGCGTCTGAGGCCACGGATTACACGGATCAATCAAGACCACGGATTACAC
>JANRJF010000380.1:0-11078 GCA_033764095.1 Deltaproteobacteria bacterium
CCGGTGCGGCGGCGCCGGCCGGCGAGTGACGGACGGTCCCCGGGCTGCGATGACGACGCGCTCCGACGCGCTGCCCGCCGCGCACGTGCTGCCCGCGGCGCTGAGCCGCTGGCAGGCGATCATCGCCCCGCTGTCGAGCGGCGCGATGATCGCCGCCACCTGGCTCGACTTCTCGCTCTGGCCGCTCGCCTGGGTGGCGTTCGTGCCGCTGCTGCTGGCGCTCGACCGCGCCGCGACGCGGCGCGAGGCGTTGCGGATCGGCTGGATCGCCGGCCTCGCCACCAACGTCCCCGCCTTCTACTGGCTGGTCTACACCATCCACGTCTTCGGCGGCTTCCCGTATCCGCTGGCGCTGCTCTTCTACGTCTGCCTGTCGTTCTACTCGGCCGTGCAGTTCGTGCTGTTCGCCTGGGGCTTCCACCGGCTGCGCTTCGGTCCACTCGGTCTGGCCGTGCCGGTGCTGTGGGTGTCGCTGGAGCTCCTCTTCCCCAATCTCTTTCCCTGGCGCATGGCGAACAGCCAGTTGCAGGCGCCGTTGCTGATGCAGAGCGGCGATCTCGCCGGTCCGTACCTGCTCAGCTTCGTCATGCTCTGGGTGAGCGCCGGCCTGGCGCGGGTCCTGCGCGCGCCGCGCCGTCCGGCGGCGCTGATCGTCGCGGGCGTCGGGGCCGCGCTGCTGCTCGGCTACGGCATGTGGCGCGTGCCGCGCGTCCAGCAGGCGATCGACAGCGCCCCGCGCGTCAGCGTCGGCCTGGTGCAGGGCAACGTCGGCATCCGCGAGAAGGGCAACGTCGCGCTCTTCGACATCAACCTCGACACCTACCGGCAGCTCTCGGCGCCAATGCAGGATGTCGACGTGCTGATCTGGCCGGAGTCGGTGTCGCAGCACTGGGTCCCGGCCGACGCCGACAGCGTGCCGACCAAGCACAATCCCTATCCGGGCACCTCGGCCGAGCTGATCTACGGCGGCCTGTCGTACGAGTACCCCGAGGACGGCGGCGAGGCGCGCATGTTCAACAGCGCCTTCCTGATCGACGGCGCCGGCGGCGTGCACGGTCGCTACGACAAGCAGGTGCTGATTCCGTTCGGCGAGTACATTCCGGGCGGCTCGCTGTTGCCGTTCCTCTACGATCTCAGCCCGCAGACCAGCCACTTCACCCCTGGCGCGCGGCTGGCGACGCTCGACGTGCCCGGCAAGGTGCGGGTGGCGCCGCTGATCTGCTACGAGGACGTGCCCGCCGGCATCGCGCGCGGCATGACCGCCGCCGGCGCCGAGGCGCTGCTGACCATCTTCAACGACGCGTGGTTCGGCAACTCGATGGCGCCGTATCAGCACGAGGCGATCGCCATCTGGCGCGCCATCGAGAACCGCCGCTACTTCATGCGCGTCGGCAACGCCGGCGTCACCGGCGTCGTCGATCCCTTCGGCCGCGTGCTCGACCGCCTCGGCATGTTCACCGCCGAGACGCTGCGCGCCGACATCCGCCCGCTGCAACTGCGCACCATCTACACGCGCGTCGGCGACCTGTTCGGCTGGACGGTGGTCGCCGTTGCGGCGGTGTGGTTGGTCGTCCGCTCGCGCCGCGCGGCCTAGGCGCGGGCCCCGCCGCGGCCGCGGCGGCCGACCCCGGCGAGAGGCAAAGTGGACACTTGAGATGACCAGTGTTAGGGGTCGGTCATGCGCGAGATCGCCGCCGCCAAGTTCAAGGAACAGTGCCTGTCCCTGTTGGAGAACGTCGATCCGGAGGGGATCGTCATCACCAAGCGCGGTAAGCCGATCGCCAAGCTGATTCCGCTCGGAACCGATGCGGACAGTCTCATCGGCTCGCTGCGCGGCAAGCTCACCATCACGGGGGACATCCTGTCGACCAAGGCGAGATGGGATGCTGAATCTTGATACGCACGTTCTCCTCCACGCCGTTGCCGGGACGCTGCGCCCCAGCGAAGAGCGGCTGCTGCGCGGCGATCGGTGGAGTATCTCGGCGATCGTTCACTGGGAGATCGCGAAGCTCGCCCAGCTGGGCCGGATCGCGGTGGATCTGGACGATGCCGATGTCTCGCGCGTGCTCGCGCGAGTCCACGTCTGGCCGTTGACGCGGGAGATCGCGCGCGCCAGTACGCGACTCGACGTGCGCAGCGATCCGGCGGACGAGATCATCGGGGCGACCAGCGTCGTGCACAACATTCCACTCGTGACCCGCGATCGCGTGCTGCAGCGCTCACGCCAGATCCCGCGCCCGTAGGGTTGGTCGTCCGACCAATGCCAGCGCCGCAACCGCGCTCAGGTTGGTGACGGCGAAGGCGGCGAACACCGGGGCGTAGCTGCCGGTGACGTCGAACACCCAGCCGGCGACCAGCGGACCGGCCCAGCCGCCGGGTACCAGCGCGAGCAGCAGCAGGCCGTAAACGCGGCCGAGCTGAGCGGCGCCGAAGCGCTGCGCGATGACCAGCGGGATGACGACGTCCTCGGCGGCGGTGGCGAAGCCGTGCACGACCAGGAACAGCGGCAGCGCGCCGCCGACCATCGGCGCGAGCAGCAGCAGCGAGGCGAGGGCGATGAGCGAGAAATTGCCCAGCACCGCGGCGCGCGCGCCGACCCGGTCGGCGATCGCGCCGGTCGCCAGCTTGCCGACGATACCGAGCGCCAGCGTGAGGCTGAAGCCGCCAGCCGCGGCCAGGCTGGAGTAGCCGAGGTCGCCGAGGAAGGCGACGAGATGAGTGTTGATTCCGAGGCGGTAGAAGTAGAATGCGAACAGCACCCAGAACAGCAGCCAGAAGTCGCGCTGGCGCGCGACCGCGTGCCAGGCGCCAGTGTCCGTCTCCTCCGACGCGACGGTCTGCGCCGGGCCGATGCTGAGCGCCAGCGGCAGGATCACCAGCAGTGCCGCGCCGATGACGACGAACGCCGTGCGCCACGAGGCGCCGGCGACGAGCAGGGCGCCGGCGAGCGGTACCAGCGCGCCGCCGATGTTGGAGCCGATGTAGACGACGCCGAGCGCCAGGCCGCGCCGCTGGCGGAAGCGCGCCGTCACCGCCGCGCCGGTCGGCAGGTCGCCGAGGCAGGCGACGGCGACGCCGATCGCGACGCCGACCAGGTAGAGATCGTCAGGCGTCTGTATCGCGCCGGCGCGCATCAGCGCGGCGCTCATCAGCAGGCTGCCGACCGCGAGCACCCAGCGCGGTCCACGCCGGTCCGACACCCAGCCGACCAGCGGGCCGGCGAGCGCGACGGTGGTGCTCATGATCGGCGTGGCGAACGCATACTGCGCGCGCGACCAGCCGAGCTCGTCGGTCACCGGCTTGAGGAACACCGGGAAGATGTACCCGCCGGCCCCCATGCCGATCTGGCAGGCGAGACAGGCGGCGACCACCAGCCAGTCGCGCCCGGCCGAAGATCTCACCGCGGAGACGCGGAGGCGCGGAGACGTCACGTCCTCACTCCGCGTCTCGGCGTCTCCGCGGTGAAGAATCAGTAACCCTGCAGCGCCGCGTAGCGCTCGCGATGGAACGCCGCGTCGCCGAAGGTGAGCTCGGCGGCGCGTGCGCGCTTGAGGTAGAAGCCGACGTCGTGCTCGTCGGTCATGCCGATGCCGCCGTGCATCTGCACGCCCTCGTTGGCGGCGAGCAGGAACGCGTCGGAACAGCGCGCCTTGGCGATCGAGACGAACTGCGGCGCCTGTGGCAGGGCCTCGTCGAGCGCCATGGCGGCGGCCAGGGCCGCCGAGCGCGCCAGCTCGATCTCGGTGAAGACGTTGGCGGCGCGATGCTTGAGCGCCTGGAACGAGCCGATCGGCACGCCGAACTGCTGCCGGGTCTTCAGATAGTCGAGCGTCATGGCGAAGACCGCTTGCATGCCGCCGAGCATCTCGGCGCAGAGGCCGGCGGCGGCGCGGTCGAGTACTTCCTCGAGCAGCGCGGCGCCGCCGTCCACCGTGCCGAGCACGGCGTGCGGCGCGACGGTGGCGCCGTCGAAGCGCACGATCGCGGCGTTGCGACTGTCGAGCGTCGCCTGCCGCGTTACCCGTACGCCGTCGGCCTGGCGATCGATCAGGAAGAGGGTGATGCCGTCGCGCTCGCGGTCGCCGCCGGCGGTGCGCGCGCTGACGACGAGCTGGTCGGCGACGTGGCCGTCGGCGACCAGGCGCTTTTCGCCGCTCAGGCGCCAGCCGTCGCCGGCGCGCGCCGCGCGCGTCGCCACGCAGCTCGCGTCGTAGCGGCTGTGCGCCTCCTGCCAGGCGAGCGTCAGCAGGCGGTCGCCGGCGATCAGCCCCGGCAGCAGCTCGCCGCGCTGCGCGTCGCTGCCGCCGCGTGCGATCGCCATGCCGCCGAGCAGCAGGCTGGCGATGATCGGCTCCGGCATCAGTCCCTTGCCGAGCTCCTCCAGCACCAGGCCGAGCTCCTTGAGCCCGAGGCCGAGGCCGCCGTCGGCTTCGGCGAACGGAATGCCGAGCCAGCCGAGCCCCGCCATCTCCTTCCACAGTGCGCGCGAGAAGCCGTCCGCATCCTGGCTGTCGCGCAACGTCCGGATGCGCTTCAGCGACGAGTGGTCGCGCACGAACGCCGCGGCGGAATCGCGCAGCAGTTGTTGTTCGTCGGTGAGCGAGAACAGCATGGCAGAACCTTTCCTGAAGGATTCACCACAGAGTCACAGCGGCACAGAGCGTCGGAACTGCGAGGCCTGGGCTCAGTGATTCTGAGCTCCGTGTCTCTGTGACTCTGTGGTGAAGAATTTTCGCTTTAGTCCGGCAGCCCCAGCACGCGCTTGGCGATGATGTTCAGCTGGATCTCCGAGGTGCCGCCCTCGATCGAGTTGCCGCGCGAGCGCAGCCACTCGCGCGTCACCTCCAGCTCCTCGGCCTCGAACCCGTCGCCTTCCCAGCCGAGCGCCTGCGGGCCGAGGATGGAGACCATCAGCTCGCGGCGGCGCTTGTTCAGCTCGGTGCCGTAGTACTTGAAGATCGACGTCTCGGGGCCGGGCGCGTGGCCGGCCGTGGCGGTGTCGCGCGAGCGCGCCAGGGTCCAGTCGAGGCAGCGCTGATCCATCTCGACCTGCGCCAGGCGGTGGCGGATCGCGCTGTCGGCGAGCTGGCCGTCGCGCAGGCCGATGTAGTCGCGCGCCAGCTGTTGCGCCGAGCGGGCGCGGCTCTCGCCGCCGAAACCCTTGCTGATGTCGGCGATCATGGTGCGCTCGTGGCCGAGCAGCGCCTTGGCCACCGTCCAGCCCTTGTTCACCTCGCCCATCACCTGCGTGCGCGGCACGCGCACGTGGTCGAGGAACGTCTCGCAGAACGGCGAGTAGCCGCTGATCAGCTTGATCGGCTTCACGCTGACGCCGGGGCTGGTCATGTCCATCAGCAGGAAGCTGATGCCCTCGTGCTTCGGTGCGTTGGGGTCGGTGCGCACCAGCAGGAACATCCAGTCGGCCAGGTCGGCGTACGACGTCCAGATCTTCTGCCCGGTGACGATGTAGTCGTCGCCGTCGACCACGGCGCGCGTCTGCAGGCTGGCGAGGTCAGAGCCGGAGCCGGGCTCCGAGTAACCCTGGCACCAACGGATCTCGCCGCGCACGATGGCCGGCACGTGCGCGCGCTTGAGCGCCTCGGTGCCGAGCTGCAGCAGCGTCGGACCGATCATGCTGAGGCCGAAGCCGACCAGCGGCGGGCGCAGCCGCAGCGCCGCCATCTCCTGCGCCAGCACGCGCGCCTCGCCCTTGTCGAGGCCGCCGCCGCCGTACTCGCGCGGCCAGGTCGGCGCCGTCCAGCCGCGCGCCGCCATGACGTCGAGCCACTGCTTCACCTCGGGATTGTCGTACGTCGCGCGGCGCCCGCCCCAGCACGGCTCCTCGTGCTCGGCGAGCGGGGTGCGCATCGACGCCGGCGCGTTGGCTTCCAGCCAGGCGCGCGTCTCGCGGCGGAAGGTCTCGAGATCGGCCATGATTCCTCCTCTGGACCGGCCGACTCTCGATGCTCGCCGGCGCGCTTGTCAAACCGCGCCGCGGTGGTCGGCTTGCAATTTCTGGCCGAGTCGATAGACCCGAGCGGCTCGTCATCGCGCGAGCGCTTCCCGAGTCAAACGCCGAAGAACACAGCGTGGATGCAGATCGCCACATGGAACGTGAACTCGCTCCGCGTGCGCCTGCCGCAGGTCATCGACTGGCTGCGGGCGACGCGGCCCGACGTGTTGGCGATGCAGGAGACCAAGTGCGAGGACGACAAGTTCCCCGCCGCCGAGCTCGCCGGGCTCGGCTATACGTCGGCGTTCAGCGGGCAGAAGACCTACAACGGCGTCGCGACGCTGACCCGTGCGCCGGGGCGGGACGTGTGCCTGGCGCTGCCGGGCGCGGACGACGCGCAGCGGCGGGTGCTGGCGCTGACCGTCGGCGACCTGCGGGTGGTCAATGTCTACGTGCCGAACGGCGAGCGGGTGGGCTCGGAGAAGTATGCCTACAAGCTCGCCTGGCTGGAGCGCCTGCGCGGCTTCATCGCCGAGGAGCTGGCGCGCTACCCGCGCCTGGTACTGCTCGGCGACTTCAACATCGCGCCGGAGCCGCGCGACGTGCACGACCCGGCGCAGTGGGCCGGACAGGTGCTGTTCAGCGAGCCGGAGCGCGAGGCGCTGCAGCGCGTGCTCGCGGCCGGCGTGATCGACAGCTTCCGGCTCTTCGAGCAGCCGGAGCGCGAGTTCAGTTGGTGGGACTATCGAATGGGGGCGTTTCGCCGCAATCTCGGCCTGCGCATCGACCACGTCCTGGTCAGTCAGGCCTTGCGCGATCAGTGCCGCGCCTGCCGCATCGACAAGGCGCCCCGACGGCTGGAACGGCCCTCGGACCACGCTCCGGTGATCGCCGAGCTGGCGCTGGCATGAGGCCGCGACCGGCGAACGGCGCGAATAAGGTGGACTGCATGCAGCGTGAAGTGGATTTCTCTCCTGCTTATGTTGCCATCGGCCCGGCCTTCTTAGTAACCGAGTGAGATCATGTCGCAGGTTTTCCACCCGGCATCGAACGTTCTCGCCAAGCTCAGTCTCGTGCTCGTACTGGCGGGGGCGGGCGGCGGGCTCTTCCTTCTCGATCGGCTGTTCCGCTCGCCGTACAACACCGAGGCGTCGGTATCGCGCCAGCAGCCGGTGCCCTTCAGCCACAAGCATCATGCTGGCGAGCTGGGCATCGACTGCCGCTACTGCCACACCTCGGTGGAGATCTCGGCGAGCGCCGGCATTCCGCCCACCCAGACCTGCATGAACTGCCACTCGCAGATCTGGACCTGGAGCCCGACGCTGGAGCCGGTGCGCGCCAGCTATCGCACCGACGAGTCGATCCAGTGGACCAAGGTCTACGACCTGCCCGACTTCGTCTACTTCAACCATTCGGTGCACGTCGCCAAGGGCGTCGGCTGTGTGAGCTGCCACGGCCGCGTCGATCAGATGAACCTCACCTATCAGGTGCCGACGCTGCAGATGGGCTGGTGCCTGGACTGCCATCGCGATCCGGCGCCGAACCTGCGGCCGCGCTCGGAGGTGTTCAACATGGCGTGGACGCCGCCGGCCGATAACCCCAATCTCGGCGCCGAGCTGATGGCTGCGCATGACGTCCACGGCCGCATCGACTGCACCGCCTGTCACCGCTAGACGGCGCGCGCACACAGGTTCCCTGCCCATGAGCATCACCCGCGAAGAGCCAAACGCGCCGGCCGTCGCCGCCGGCGGCAAGCCCCGTTCCGCCCTCGATCTGCCGGCGTTGCGCGCCAAGCTCGCGACGGGCAACGGCCGCGATCAGTGGCTCAGCCTCGAGCAGCTGGCCGAGACCGAGGAGTTCAAGGAACTCATCCACAACGAGTTCCCCTCCCAGGTGACGCAACTGCTCGATCCGGTCGGGCGGCGCTCCTTCCTCAAGCTGATGGGCGCCTCGCTGGCGCTGGCCGGCGCCAGCGCCTGCACCAAGCAGCCGGACGAGAAGATCTTCCCCTACGTCAAGCAGCCCGAGTGGATCGTGCCGGGCGTGCCGCTCTACTTCGCCAGCGCCATGCCGTTCGACGGCTACGGCCAGGGCGTGCTGGTCGAGAGCCACATGGGCCGCCCGACCAAGGTCGAGGGCAATCCGGACCATCCGGGCAGCCTCGGCGCCACCGACCTGTTCGCGCAGGCCTCGGTGTTGACGCTGTACGATCCGGATCGCTCGCAGGTGGTGCGCAACATCGGCGAGGTGCAGACCTGGGCCAACTTCAACACCGCGCTCGGCGCGTTGCTCAAGGCGCAGCAGGCCAAGCAGGGCGCTGGGCTGCGCATCCTCTCGCAGCCGGTGACCTCGCCGACGCTGGCGCGCCAGCGCCAGGCGCTGCTCGCCGCCTATCCGCAGGCCAGGTGGTACCAGGTGAGCGCGGCGGGCAACGAGGCGGCACACGCCGCCACCAAGGTCGCGTTCGGCCGCCCGTTGGACGTCATCCCGCACTTCGACAAGGCCGACCGCATCCTCTCGCTCGACGCCGATTTCCTCGGCGGCGGGCCGGGCATGGTGCGCGCGGTGAAGGACTTCAGCGCGCGTCGCCGGGTCAGCGAAGGTGGCGGGCAGTCGATGAACCGTCTCTATGTCGTCGAGACGGCGCCGACCAACACCGGCGCTTGCGCCGATCATCGCCTGCCGCTGCGTCCGAGCGAGATCGGCGAGGTGGCGCTCGGCGTCGCGCGCGGCCTCGGCCTGCCGGTGCGCGCTCCGGTCGGTGTCGAGGCGCACGCGGAGTGGATCGCGGCGGTCGTCAAGGACCTGCAGGCGCACCGCGGCCGCAGCGTGGTGGTCGCCGGGCCCTGGCAGCCGGCCGGTGTGCATCTGCTCGCCGCGGCGATGAACCAGGTGCTGAGCGCCGAGGGCACGACGGTCACCTACGTCGAGCCGGTGGCCGGCGACGCCTCGACCGAGCGCGAGGGGCTGCGCGAGCTGAGCGCGGCGATGGAGGCCGGGCAGGTCGACGCGCTGGTGATGCTCGACGTCAATCCGGTGTACGACGCGCCGGCCGACCTCGACTTCAAGCAGCGCCTGGCCAAGGTCGGCACCCGCATCCACTACGGGCTCTACTACGACGAGACCGCCGAGCTCAGTCACTGGCACGTCCCGGCGACGCACTACCTGGAGAACTGGGGCGACGTGCGCGCCTTCGACGGCACCACCTCGATCGTGCAGCCGCTGATCGCGCCGCTCTACGACGGCAAGAGCCAGCCGCAGGTGCTCGCCGCGCTGCTCGGCGACGGCACCAAGACCAGCTACGAGTTGGTGCGCGAAACCTGGAAGGGGGCGCTGAGCGGCGGCGACTTCGAGGCGGCGTGGCGCAAGGCGATCCACGACGGCGTCATCCCCGCCACCGCGGCGGCGCCGGTGCAGGCCGCCTGGGTCGGACTGCCCAACGCCTGGGGCGCCACCGTGCTGCCGAAGCCGGCCGAGCGCGCGGCGGATTCGCTCGATATCGTGTTCCGCCCCGACTCGGCGCTCTACGACGGGCGCTTCGCCAACAACGCCTGGTTGCAGGAAGTGCCGCGCGCCATGACGCGCGTCACCTGGGACAACCCGGCGCTGATCGCGCCGTCGACCGCCGAGAAGCTCGGTCTCGACCAGGGGGCGCTGATCGACCTCACCGTCGACGGCCGCCAGCTGCAGGTGCCGGTGTGGGTGCAGCCCGGCCAGGCCACCGACTCGCTGACTCTCTACCTCGGCTACGGGCGCAGCAAGGCCGGCTCGGTCGGCACCGCGGTCGGTTTCGACACCTACACGCTGCGCACCAGCACGGCGCCGTGGAGCGTCGCCGGCGCCAGCGCGGTGAAGGTCGGCCGACACTACACGCTCGCCTGCACGCAGGACCATCACTCGATGGAAGGTCGCAACCTGGCGCGCGTCGGGACGCTGGCCGAGTTTCAGAAGGATCCTGAGTTCGCCGCCACCGAGGACATGCGCAAGAAGTCGATGTACCCGGGCTTCAAGTACGAGCGCTACGCCTGGGGCATGACCGTCGACCTCAGCACCTGCGTCGGCTGCAACGCCTGCATCATCGCCTGCCAGGCGGAGAACAACATTCCGACCGTCGGCAAGGACCAGGTGTCGCGCGGCCGCGAGATGCAGTGGATCCGCATCGACCGCTACTTCAGCGGCGACAACCTCGACACGCCGTCGACCGTCCTGCAGCCGGTCTTCTGCCAGCACTGCGAGCAGGCCCCGTGCGAGGGCGTCTGCCCGGTCAACGCCACGGTGCACGACGTCGATGGCCTGAACGCCATGGTCTACAACCGCTGCGTCGGCACCCGCTACTGCTCGAACAACTGCCCGTACAAGGTGCGCCGCTTCAACTTCACGCTCTACAACGACCCGCACTCGCCGGTGCAGGAGATGGTGTTCAATCCCGACGTCACCGTGCGCAGCCGCGGTGTCATGGAGAAGTGCACGTACTGCGTGCAGCGCATCAACTTCGCCAAGAACGCCGCCATCCGCGAGCAGCGCAAGGTCACCGACGGCGAGATTCTCACCGCCTGCCAGCAGGTCTGCCCGGCGGACGCCCTGACCTTCGGCGACATCAACGACGAGAACGCCAAGGTCACCAAGCTGAAGAAGGATCCGCGCAACTACACACTACTCAACGATCTGGGCACGCTGCCGCGCACCACCTACCTGGCCGGCGTGCGCAATCCGAACCCGGATCTCGCGAGGGGCTGATGGCCGTACAGGAACGCCGCGCGCCGACGCCGCCGAAACCGCGCCCCCACGATGGCCTGCCGCCGGTCATCGAGCCCGGGCACACCTTCGGCTCGGTCACCGACAAGATCGCCTCGATCGTCCAGACCAAGAAGACGCCGCTCGGCTGGATCTTCGGCTTCGCGATCGGCTTCTCGGGGCTGCAACTGCTCGGCCTGTCGGTCACCTACCTCTTCTACAAGGGCACCTACATCTGGGGCCTCAACATCCCGGTCGGTTGGGGCCTCGACATCATCAACTTCGTCTGGTGGATCGGCATCGGCCACGCCGGCACGCTGATCTCCGCCATCCTGCTGCTCTTCCGGCAGTCGTGGCGCACCTCGATCAACCGCTTCGCCGAGGCGATGAC
>JANRJF010000381.1:0-2337 GCA_033764095.1 Deltaproteobacteria bacterium
GACCACTTCCGCCGCCTGCTCGGGTTCGACTTCGGCGACAGCGACGCCGACGGCACGCCGATCGCCGACCGCCTGCGACGCGGCGTCGGCCCCAGCCTGACGCTCACCGTACCGCTCTTCCTGCTCGGCCTGCTGACCAGCATCAGCGTCGCCCTGGCGGTGGCCTACGCGCGCGAATCACTGCTCGACCGCGCCACCCGCGTCGCCTGCGTGCTGCTGATGAGCGTGCCGATCCTGCTGTACATCGTCGCCGGCCAGTACCTGCTCGGCAAGGTGCTGCGCTGGTTCCCGATCTCCGGCTACGACCCGTCGCCGGACGTGATCGTCCGCTTCCTCGCCCTGCCGGTGCTGATCGGCCTCGCCGCCAACCTCGGCCAGGAGATCCGTTTCTACCGCACCCTGTTCCTGGAGGAGCGCACGCGCGACTACGTCCGCACCGCCTACGCCAAGGGCTGTTCGCCCGGCCAGGCGATGCGCCGCCACGTGCTGCGCAACGCGCTGATCCCGATTCTCACCGACGTGGTCATCGAGATCCCCTTCCTGTTCACCGGCGCCATCCTGCTCGAGTCGTTCTTCGGCATCCCGGGCCTCGGCACCATGACCGTCGACGCGGTGAACGGCAACGACTTCGCCACCCTGCGCGTCATGGTCTTCCTCGGCGCGCTGCTCTTCATTGCCGGCCAGCTGATGACCGACATCGCCTACACCCTGGTCGACCCGCGCGTGCGCCTCGAATGACGCGAACTGAGTCAACGCAGAGACGCAGGGACGCGGAGATCACAGAGGGTATTTTTGTTTTCTCTTCTTCTCTGTGCCCTCGGCGTCTCCGCGTCTCTGCGTTGAAGGCCGCGCGATGATCCAGGCGCATCATCTCTCCAACCTGGCGGTCGTCGCGCTGATCGCCGGCGTGGCGGCGCTGGCGTGGTGGCTGCGGCGCGATCCGGCGTGGCGGGCGCTGGCGGCGCGCGTATGGCGCGAGCGGCGCGGCGCGCTGCTGGTGGCGGGACTCTATGCCGTCATCGGGCTGCTCGACTCCGTCACCTGGATCGGCGGCGGCGGCGACCTGGTGACGCGCCACCAGCCGCGCAGCGTCGTCGACCGCGCCTTCCCACCCGACTACCGTGAGCGCAGCTACTCGGCACCGCTGGCGGCGGTCGAGTTCTACGGCGGCGCGCCGCTGCAGTTTCCCGGCACGCACCTGCTCGGCACCGACATCCTCGGCCGCGACGTGCTGCTGCAGGCGCTGAAGGGCGTGCGCGTGGCGCTGTTGATCGGCGGCTTCTCCAGCCTCATCGTCATTCCGCTCGCGCTGCTCGCCGGGCTGTGCGCCGGCTACTTCGGTCGCCGCGTCGACGACCTGGTCTTCTTCGTCATCAGCACGCTGTCGTCGATCCCCACCCTGCTGCTGCTCATCGCCCTGGTCATGGTGCTCGGGCGCGGCACCCTGCAGGTCTGCGTCGCGCTCGGCATCACCGGCTGGGTGAGCTTCGCGCGCGTCGTGCGCGGCGAGACGCTCAAGCTGCGCGAGCTCGACTACGTGGCCGCGGCGCGCGCGCTCGGCGCCAGCGACGGGCGCATCATCGCGCGTCACATCCTGCCCAACCTGCTGCACCTGGTGGCGATCACCTTCGTGCTGCTGTTCTCGCGCCTGGTGCTGGCCGAGGCGATGCTGTCGTGGCTCGGCATCGGCATCGACGGCAGCTGGGGACAGATGATCGACCAGGCCCGCGACGAGCTGGCGCGCGATCCGGTCGTCTGGTGGAACCTGTCGGCCGCCGCCGCCGCGTTGTTCGGCCTCATCCTCTCGGTCAACCTGATCGGCGACGCGGTGCGCGACGCCCTCGATCCGCGCTCGCTGCGACAATGACGGCCGACGCCACCGATCACCGCGCGCTCCGGCTCGGCGGACTGCACGTACGCGTCTGGCGCCCGTCGCTGGCGCCGACCGCGCTCTGCATCCACGGCGCCGCGGCGCATGCTGGCTGGTGGGACGGCATCGCGCCTGCCCTGCCCGACCACCGCCTGCTCGCTCCCGACCTGCGCGGCCATGGCGCCAGCGCGCCGGCGGCGCGTTACCTGATCGAGGACTTCGCCGCCGACTGCCTGGGCGTGCTCGACGCGCTGGCGCCGCAGCCGGTCGATCTCGTCGCGCACTCGATGGGCGGCCGCGTCGCCACCGGGATCGCCGCGCAGCATCCGGCGCGCGTCCGCTCGCTGGTGCTGCTCGACGCGCGCATCGGGCCGGTGCCGCGCGAGCGCGCCGAACGCTGGCGCGCGGCGCGCCCCTGGCAGGCGGCGCCGCGCGCGCACGCGACTCGCGCCGCCGCCGAGGCCGCC
>JANRJF010000382.1:0-6362 GCA_033764095.1 Deltaproteobacteria bacterium
GGCCAGCCGGTCGGTGCGCGCGTCGCCGCGCGCCGGCCGCGCCGCCACGCCAGGGGGGCGCGCCGGCGTGCGGGCAAGTTGGTGGAAGTAGAAGTCGAGGGCTTCGCGGCCGCCGTCCTTGCTCATCAGGCCGTCGCGCACCGCCGCCTTGGCATCGGTGATGCCGAGCGCGACGCCGCACCAGACGCGGGCGTCGGCGGTGTAACGCACGTCGGCGCGCTGCGCGAAGCCCTCGCGCACCGTGCAGGTGCCGTCGGCGATGTGCACCGTCCACACGCCGCCGCCCAGTCCGCTCAGCCGCACCTCGAAGGTGAGGTCGACGCCGGCGGCGCGCTCCTCGCGCAGCAGGAAGGGCAGCGCCTCGAGCACCGACTGCGCCGAGGTGGCGCTGAAGCGGTTGGCATCGACCTGCAGGTGATCGAGTCCCTGGCGGAGATACCAGCGCGCCGTCGCCGCGATCACCGGCTCGAGCGAGCGGCCGCGCTCGCTGACCGCGTAGCGCGGCCGCGTGCCGTCGCTGCGCGTGACGAAACCGCGCTTCACCAGCGTGCGCAGGCGCTGCGCCAGCACGCGCGGCGCGATGCCGCTGCGCGCGCGCAACTCCTGGAAGCCGAGCGGCCCGCCGAGCAGGTGGCGCACCAGGACCAGCGTCCAGCGGTCGCCGATGACGTCCAGCGCCCGCCCCACCGGGCAGAAGATCTGTCCCGGAGTGAGGATCGCGCGCGCCGCCGGCCGGAGCGATTTCGCTACGCCAGATGCCATCTCCATCGTTCCTACTTCAGGCCTGAATCAGTATTCAAGAGATACTTTCAGCGCAATCGCTTCGGGTTCGTCTGGCTCCGTGCGGCCTCGGCAACCCTGGCGCCGCGCGGCGCGCCGTGCTTGAAGCGCGCATGCCCCGAACGACCCGTGCCATCGTGCAGACCGGCCCGCGCGCGCTCGAGCTGCGCGAGCTGCCGATTCCGGACATTGGCGACGAGTCGGCGCTGCTGCGCATCGAAGCGTGCGGCATCTGCGGCAGTGACGCCGAACAGTACGCCGGCGTCATCCCGGTGCGCACGCCGTTGATCCCCGGCCACGAGCCGCTCGGCGTCATCGAGCAGATCGGCGACCGCGCGGCGCGGCGCTGGGGGGTGAACGTCGGCGACCGCGTCGCGGTCGAGGCGCTGATCCCGTGCGCGCACTGCCCCGCCTGCCTGTCCGGCCAGTACCAGCGCTGCCGCGGCCGCAGCGGCGGGTTGTTCGGCCACGGCTACGTGCCGCTGTCGCGGCCGCCCGGGCTGTGGGGGGCCTACGCCGACTACATGGTGCTCGACGCGCATTCGATCGTGCATCGCGTGCGGCCCGACGTCCCGGCCAGCCTGGCGGTGATGTTCAATCCGCTCGGCGCCGGCTTCCGCTGGGCGGTCGAGATCCCCGAAACCAAGCCGGGTGACAGCGTCGTCATCCTCGGCCCCGGCCAGCGCGGTCTGGCGAGCGTCATCGCGGCGCGCGCGGTCGGCGCCGGGCCGATCATCGTCACCGGCCTGACGCGTGACGCACCCAAGCTGGAGCTGGCGCGCGCCTTCGGCGCCGATGCCACCGTCGACATCGAGCAGGAGGATGCCGGCGCCCGCATCCAGGAGCTCACCAAGGGCCGCGGCGCCGACGTCGTCGTCGAGGTGTCGGCCAACGCGCCAGAACCGGTCGCCGCCGCGCTGCGCTACGTCGCCCCGGGCGGCACCGTCGTGCTCGCCGGCGTGAAGGGCTTCAAGGCGGTCCCCGACTTCATCAGCGACCTGATCGTGGTGAAGGAGATCGCGGTGAAGGGCGCCTTCGGCGTCACCCACCGCAGCTACGAGCAGGCCATCCGCCTGATCGAGTCGGGCAGCGTGCCGCTGGCGCGGATGCACACGCACGACTTCAAGCTCGAGGAAGCCGAGCTGGCGATTCAGACGCTGGCCGGCGAAGCACCCGGCGCGCCGAGCATCCACTCCTGCCTGCTGCCGGGGACGTGAGCGCGCGGCAGGTCAGAAAGACTCACCACGGAGAACACAGAGAACCACAGAGAACTCCGGAGGCCGCGCGAGCCAGACGGCGGTTGCGTCTCATTTGCGGGGCCTCCAGATTTCTCGGTGGTCCTCTCCGTGTCTTCTGTGGCCATCTTCGTTTCGAGGAGACGAGCCGTGAAAGCGCTGGTGTTCGACGTCAACGTCGAAGAGATCATGCACCTGATCCAGGACGCGCATCAGGACAAGGAGGCGTACCTGGGCGAGCACTCGCCGCTGTCGATGCAGGAGATTCCCGAGGCGCGGGTGCAGTTCCCCGACTGGCTGGTGATCAAGACGCATCTCACCGGCATCTGCGGCAGCGACTACAAGCAGGTGTTCATCGACTTCGAGAACATCGACAGCCCGATGGCCGCCTGCGCGACGTTTCCGCAGGTGATGGGCCATGAGGTGGTCGGCACGATCAGCGCCGTTGGTCCGGCGGTGACGAATCGCCGCGTCGGCGAGCGCGTCGTGCTCAACCCGTGGCTGTCGTGCGCGCCGCGCGGCATTGCACCGATCTGCCCGATGTGTCGCGAGGGGCAGTTCTCGCTGTGCGAGAACTTCCGCAAAGGGCGGCTTGCCGCCGGCATCCATACCGGCACGTGTCGCGACGCCTCGGGCGGCTACGCGCCGGCGCTGCCGGCGCACGAGAGCATGGCGATCCCCGTCCCTGACGACATCAGCGACGAGCAGGCGGTGCTCGCCGATCCGTTCTCGGTCAGCCTGCACTCGGTGCTGCGCTATCCGCCCAGGCCAGGCGACCTGGTGGTGGTGTACGGCTGCGGCACGCTCGGCCTCTGCGCCATCGAGATCCTGCACAAGCTGTTCGACGTACGCATCATCGGCATCACCCGCTTCGCGCATCAGGCCAAGCTCGCCCGGCAACTCGGCGCCGAGGAGACCATCGAGTGGCGGCCGGTCGAGCAGATCGTCGCGCGCCTCGCCGCGCTCACCGGCGCCGAGCTCTACTCCCCGAGCGAGGGCGCGCCCGGCGTGCCGATGCTGTACGGCAGGCCCGGCGTGCGCGTCGTCTACAACACCGTCGGCACCGCCGAGAGCCTGGAGATCGCAGTGCGCATCGCCGGGCCGCGCTCGACGGTGGTGATGTCGGGCGTCGATACCCCGGCGCGCTTCGAGTGGTCACCGCACTACTTCAAGGAGATCAACCTGGTCGGCTCCAACGCCTTCGGCGTCGAGGAGTGGAACGGGGTGGCGCAGCACGCCATGCAGCACTACTTCGACCTGATCCGCTCGAAGCAGATCGACGTCACGCCGATCCTCACCCACCGCTTCAGCCTCGACGACTACAAGGAAGCCTTCCGCACCACCCACAACCAGGGCGAGACGGGGGCGGTGAAGGTGTTGTTCGAGTTTCCGCGCTAACCACAACGACACCACGGCACAACGACACGGCGTCGGCGCAAGACGAGGAGAGACCGCCGCAGATCTCGTCTTGCGCCGACGCCGTGTCGTTGTGCCGTGGTGTCGTTGTGGTTACCGGCCGGAAAATTTCGGCGGGCGCTTCTCGCGGAACGCCGCCACCGCCTCGGCGTGGTCGGCGGTGCGGTAGAGGTGGTCGAGGGTGTAGCCCTCGAAACGCACCTGCGCTTCGAAGCTGCTCTCCAGGCCCTGGTAGATCGCCTGGCGCGTCAGCATCACCGACAGCGGCGCCGACTGCGCGACCTCGTTGGCCAGGGCGCGGGCGGTCGCCAGCAGCTCGGCGCGCGGCACGACGTGATTGACCAGGCCCATGCGCTCGCACTCGGCGGCGCTGAAGCGCTTGCCGGTGAGCATCAGCTCGCAGGCGCGCGCGGTGCCGACGATGCGCGGCAGCAGGTAGGTCGAGCCGAGCTCGGCCATCACCCCCATGCGGCTGAACAGGAAGCCGATCTGCGCCTCGGCGCAGGCAAGGCGGATGTCGCACAGCAGCGGCATGGTGGCGCCGATGCCGAGCGCATAGCCGTTCAGCACCGCGATGCTCGGCTTCGACAGGCCGCGCATGAGCAGCGGGAACTCGACGACGCGCGACGGTCCGCCGCCGCTGCCGGTGCCGCCGCCGGCGGCGATCTGTCCGGCGAAGAAGCCCATGTCGGCGCCGGCGCAGAAGGCGCGTTCGCCGGCGCCGGTGAACAGGATGGCGCGGACGCTCGCGTCGCGGTCGGCGGCGCGGAAGGCGTCCATCAGCTCGGCGCCCATGATCGGCGTCCAGGCGTTGAGCTTCTCCGGCCGGTTGAGGGTGATGGTGGCGATGCCGTCGGCGGCGTCGTAGGTGATCTGTTCGTAAGGCATGGGATCTCCGAAGCTGTCGGCCGTCAGCGATCAGGGGCTGGGGAGCTGATGGCCGAGCCGTGCGGTCGGTGCAAGAGCGCTGGATTGAGAAAGCCCAGGGCCTGTGACACGCATCGCCACGCATGGGTGAGTCGACCTCGTTCCTGTCCGGCGCGCTGCGCCTCGAAGCGCGCCTCGACGCGCCGCCGGCGCCCACCCGTGCGGCGGTCATCTGTCATCCGCACCCGCTCTACGGCGGCAGCATGGACAACAACGTCGTCGAGGCGCTCGCCGCTGCCTGTCTGGCGGCGGACTGTCTGACCCTGCGCTTCAACTTCCGCGGCGTCGGCGGCAGCGCGGGCGGCTACGGCGATTTCACCGGCGAGTGCGACGACGCGCGTGCGGCGCTCGACGTCATCGCGACGCGTGGCGGCGATCTGCCGGTGATTCTCACCGGCTACTCGTTCGGCGCGCTGGTGGCGCTCACCGTCGGCGCCGAGGCGTCGGCCGTGCAGCGCCTGATCGCCGTCGCACCGCCCCTGGGCATGGCTCCGAACGCGCCGCTCGGCAGCAGGCCCACGTTGCTGCTCGCCGGCGATAGCGACAGCTATTGCCCACCGGCGGCGCTGGCGGCCGCCGGCGCGCGCCTCGGTCCGCACGGTGTCCTGCACGCGATCGGCGGCGGCGACCACTTCCTGGTCGGCCGCGAGCCGGAGATTGAACGCGCCGTGGCGGCGTTCCTCGCCAGCCCTGGAGCGGCCTGACCATGCCGCCTGCCGCATGGCGTCCACCGCGCGTCGCCTGCGACTCGCTGGTTGCGCTGGCGCCGGTGACCGGCGAGCCGGCGGTGCTGTTCGCCAAGAACAGCGACCGGCCGCACGACGAGTGTCAGCCGCTGGTACAGGTGGCCGCGGCGCGCCACGCGCCGGGCACGCGGCTGCGGTGCACGTACATCGACATTCCGCAGGCGCGCGAGACGGCGCGCGTCATCGGCGCGCAGCCGTACTGGTTGTGGGGCTTCGAGCACGGCCTCAACGAGTACGGCGTGGCGATCGGCAACCACACCGTGTTCACGCGCGACGGGCTCGGCGAGCCGGGGCTGATCGGCATGGACCTGGTGCGCCTCGGCCTGGAGCGCGCCCGCACCGCCGCGCAGGCGGCCGAGGTGATCACGGGGTTGATCGAGCAGCACGGGCAGGGCGGCTCGGGCTACGCCGACAAGGACTGGCCCTACAACAATTCGTTCCTGATCGCCGACCGCACCGGCGCGCTGCGCCTGGAGGCGTCCGATCGGCGCTGGGCGCTGCGCCGCGTCGCGCGCGCCGACAGCGCCAGCAATCACCTCGGCATCGGTGCCGACTGGGACGCGCTGGCCGACGGCACCATCGAGCACGCGGTCGCCAGCGGCTGGTGGGCGGACGAGGCGGAGGGCCGCTTCGATTTCGCCGCCGCCTACCGCGACACCAGTCTGGCGCCGGAGCTCATCTCCAGCGGCCGCCATCGCCGCACCTGCGAGCTGCTCGCCGCCGGCCGGCCGACGCCCACCTCGCTGCGCGCGGCCCTGCGCGACCACTACGGCGCGCGGGATCCGCGCGACGTCCCGCGCGACGACGAGCGCGCCTACGCGGTCTGCATGCACGCCGATCCGGTCGGTACCACCACCGCCAGCCTGATCGCACGGCTGCCGGAGGACCGCGACGACCTGCTGCGCGCCTGGTGCAGCCTCGGCTCGCCGTGCCTCGGCATCTTCCTGCCCTGCTACGTCGATGCCGAGCTGCCGGCCATCCTGGCGCGCGGCGGCGCCGCGCCGAGCCCCGACTCGCCGTGGTGGCGCTTCAAGCGGCTGCTGACCCTGGTCGAAGCCGACTGGCCGCGCCGCGCGCAGCACGCGCGTGCCGCCTGGGACGAGCTGGAACACGCAATCGACGCGGAATCCGCCGAGGTCGAGGCCAAGGCGGTGCGCCTGCGCCGCGCCGGCCAGGGCGATGCGGCGAGCCGGCTGCTGACGCGCTGCATGGACGCCAACGTGGGGTTGATGCTGGCGCGGCTCGAGAAGCTGATCGG
>JANRJF010000383.1:0-11635 GCA_033764095.1 Deltaproteobacteria bacterium
CTGCCGGAGTTGCAGGGGCACGCCGGCGATCTGAGCAACGCCGAGATCGACCACGTCGTCGACCTCTGCTTCCAGTGCAAGCTCTGCTACCCGAATTGTCCCTACACCCCGCCGCACGATTTCGCGCTCGACTTCCCGCGCCTGCTGCTGCGCTGGAAGGCGCACCGCACGCGCCGCGATGGCGTCTCGCTGCAGACGCGGCTGATGCGCGACACCGAGACGATCGGCAAGCTGGCGAGCCTCACCCCCGGCCTGACCAACTGGGCGTTGCGCAACCCGCTCAATCGCACCGCGATGGAGGCGACGGTCGGCATCCATCGCCGCAAGCTGATGCCGACCTACCACCGCGAGACCTTCCCGCAGTGGTGGCGGCGGCACCGGCCGGCGGTCGAGGCGGCGCAGCCGCTGCGCGACGGCGTCACGGCGCCGACGCCGATGAAGGTGGCGCTCTTCTCCACCTGCCTGATCGACTACAACGATCCCGCTGTCGGTGCCGCCGCGGTCAAGGTGCTGGAGCACAACGGCGTCGAGGTGGTGCGGCCGGAGGGGCAGGTGTGCTGCGGCATGCCGTTCCTCGACGGCGGCGACCTCGACGCGGCGGCGAAGAAGATCCGCACCAACGTCGAGCTGTTCGCGCCGCTGGTCGAGCAGGGCTATGCGATCGTCATCCCGTCGCCGAGCTGCAGCCTGATGGTGCGCGAGGAGTTCCCCCAGCTCGTCGCCGGCCCGCGCACCGAGGCGGTCGCGCAGCGCGCCCACGACCTCGACGAGTACCTCTACCGCATCGCGCGCGAGGGGCGGTTGAAGCGCGACTTCACCCGCCGCTTCGGCCGCGTGCAGTATCACGTGCCCTGTCACATCCGCGTGCAGAACATCGGCATCCGCGGCCGCGATCTGCTCGGCCTGGTCGCCGACCAGGTCGACGCGGTGCAGGAGTGCTCCGGCCACGACGGCACCTGGAGCATGCAGAAGGAGCACTTCGAGGAGTCGCTGCGTTGGGGCCAGAAGGCGTTCCAGGGCATGCGCGCCACCGAGGCGGGCGAGCCCTGCGCGCTCGCCTGCACCGACTGTCGCCTCGCCGCGCTGCACATCGAACAGGGCGCCGAGCGCAAGACCGTGCACCCGGTCGTCGCACTGGCGCACGCCTACGGCTTCGACGTCGGCGTCCCGCTGCAGAGCCGGGCGGTCGAAGCAGGCAGTGACGGGTGAGCGGGCTGTGACCGGCAATTCGTTGTCGCGCTCAGCGCCACGCTCGAGGCGGTAGGCTGTTGGCGGTTAGGGCAGGACAATCAGATCCCCTGACCTGAACCGTCACGCCCACGAGCAAGGGGCCAACCACCAAGGCACCAAGACACCAAGCGGACCTCAGACCTTGGTGCCTTGGTGTCTTGGTGGTGATTCCTTGCGCCGCCTCCCGGGCTCAGCGCAGCAGCCATGTGGCGGGCCAGATCGAGCGCTGTTCCTTGACCAGGTCGACGCGCGGGTCGATCAACGGGCGCGGCGGCGCCCCGTTCAACGAGCAGCGGAAGTCGACGCGGATCTGCGGGTCGTTGATGCCGGCCTTGCGCAACTCGTCGGCCTTGAAGTGCACGTACTGCAGGACGATGTCGGGGAAGGTGTAGAGTTTCTTCATCTGCCGCGGCCGCAGGTCCTCGGACGGGTCGATGTTGAAACGCATGCCGCGCACCGGGTCGTACCCAGTGATGACCATCGTGCCGCTCTTGGCGCGCAGCTTCATGTGCCAACTGAAGCGGTGGCCCTCCTCGGTCCAGCTGACGCGGCCGGGATAGAGCAGGTGGCGCAGCGGCACGGTCAGCTGCACCAGCGCCCACGCCGCCAGGCCGGCGATCACCAGGCGCTGTGATCCCGACAGCGGCTGCAGCCCGGTGCCTCCCGCCGACTGCGCCGGACGTGGCACCGGCGCGGCGCGGCGCGTCTGCGCTGCGCCGCGCCGGGCGCGCCACCAGGCGGCGACGCGGCGCGGCCAGTCGGGCTCGAAGAACAGCGTGATCGCGCCGGTCATCAGGTAGGAGAACACGCCGATGCTGAGGAAGGAGTCGTTCAGCAGGTGGAAGATGGTCGCGGCGACGAAGCCGATCCAGCGCGTGCGGCGGAAGCAGAGCAGGACCGGCACCGTCGCGTCGAACACGATACCGCCGTACGCGATGCCGTAGGCGAGCAGCCAGGGCGGGAAGTGGCTGGCGATGGCCGGGATGTCGGGCCCGCCGCGTTGCAGCGCCGAGTACATCGGCTCGCCGCGCAGCCAGTCGGGGTTGAGCTTCGCCACCGCGCCGAAGGCGTAGACGATGAACAGCTGGAAGCGCAGCAGCAGCACGTTCCACCACGGCACCGTGCGCGGCCATTCGGGATGCCGGCGTCGGTCGAGCGAGAACTCGCGATGCGGCTGCATGAAGAAGAGCAGGAAGCAGAGCAGCGAGATCAGGTAGTAGTGGTTCATGTACACCGATTCCTCGAGCAGGAACTTGTAGGTGTACAGCGCCCAGGTGACGGCGATGGCGAGGCGGTAGAAGAGGCCGACGCTGACCAGCGCGGCGGCGATGCCGAGCGCGGCGAAGTGGACGTACATGCCGACGCCGGGCCACGGCTTCACCCACTCGAACCAGAGGTAGGTGAAGTGCCACTTGGGCAGGATGTAGTACTCCGCGATCCAACCGGCGGTCCAGTACCGCACTACGTCCCAGGCGATCATGAAGCCGAGGACGATGCGGACGACGGCGATCGACGCGGCGTCGACCGGCTCGAACAGCTCTCGCGTCCAACGCTGCAGGCGCGCGTTCATGCCGCGGCGGTTAGCCGTCGCGGCGAGGAGTGTCCAGTCTCGCCGCTTACAATAGAAACCGCCGGCGCGTATGGTCACAGATGACCGTGCTGCGCCCGATCCTTGCCCTGCTCGCATCGCTGGCGATGGCCGCGCCGGCCGCGGCCGTCTGTCCGGGCGACTGCTCCGGCGACGGGACGGTGTCGGTCGCCGAGCTGCTCACCGGCGTCACCATCGCGCTCGGCAGCGCCTCGCTGGAGGCGTGCCCGAGCTTCGATCGCGATGGCGACGGTCGCGTCGACGTCGCCGAGCTGCTGGCGGCGGTCAACGCCCTGCTCGACGGCTGCGCGGACGAGGCCAGTCCGACGCCGACCCCCAGTGCCGCGAACCGGCCGCCCATCACCGCGACCCCGTTCGTCTACCGCGGCTTCGCCGCGCACCCGATCGCCCTGCCGCTCGGCGTCGAGGATCCGGAGGGCGGGGCGGTGCAGTGCCACGCCGACGGGCTCGCCGCGGGCATGACGCTCGACGCCGACAACGTGCTGCGCTGGACGCCGAACGACGACCAACTCGGGCCGCGGCAGGTCGCCTTCGCCTGCACCGACGACGCGACGCCGCCCGCGGCGGTGGACGGGGCGCTGACCCTGCACGTCGCCGCCGCCGACGCGTGTGCGATGCCGAGCTGCGACCCCGCGCTCGGCTGCACGGCGACCCTGCCGCCGCCCGACGAGGCGTGCTGCGGCGGCCGCGCCGCGCCGCGCGTCGCGGAGGTCACCCCCGACTGCCCCCTCGGCGCGGTGCTGGAGATCGGTCGCAACACCGACGGCTTCGGCCCGCTGCGCAACTGTGACCGCATCCGCATCCGCAACTTCCAGCAGTCGGGCGCCGAGCTCTCGATCCACGTCCGCATCAGCTGCCTCAACACGCTCAACCGCATCACCGTCACCGCGCAACTGGACACCGTGCCGCGCGGCAAGGCGGTCGACGGTCCGCCGATGGGAGTCTTCTTCCCGGTGGTGCCGACCGACGGGTACTACGAGCGCCGCAACATCCGCTTCGCGATCCTCGGCGGCGGACCGTACTTCGACCTCGACGACGCCGAGGGCAACCTGACCGTCACCGCCACCGACTCCACCGGCGCGTCGGTCAGTCGCACGGTGCGCGTGCGCATGGGGTTCACCCAGCCGGCCGACCTGCCGGAGTGAGGCAGCGGTCAGCCGTCAGCCTTCAGCTGACAGCTTTCAATGATTCCGATCCAGAGCCGACAGCTGACAGCTGACAGCTGATCGCTGATGGCTGACCGCTGCCTCACTCACCGCATGCAGTCGGACGGACAGGCGTCGCCGTCCTCGCGGTTGCCGTCGTCGCAGGTCTCGGGAGGCTCGACCAGGCGATTGCCGCACACCGGCGCCGGACACTGCACGGCGTCCTGGATGTAGAATGCGCCACCGAGGCAGTCGGCGCGCCCCAGCAGCAGCGCGGCGAACTCCGACGGCGTACGGCCGTAGGCGGCGGCGAACTGCGGACAGCGGCGCGCCAGCCGAGCGGCGATGCGCGCCGCGGCGGCGCTGTTGCCGTGCGCGGCGCCGTCCAGCAGCGCGGCGCGACCGGGGGTCGCGGGCGGCAGGCTGGCGGCGTGGTCGAGGCAACGGCGCCGGGCGCGGAAGGCATAGCGCGACGCCTCGGAGGCGGCGTCGGCGGCGGCGGCAGCGCAGTCGAGGCTCGGCGCGGCGTTGGCCGGTGCGTAGACGAGCGCGTCGGCGGTGTCTGGCCAGCCGTAACAGAAGGTAGTGAGGTCGGTCTGCACGTCGAAGAAGCCGAGGAAGCCGACCTCGCCGAACTGGCGCTCGCTGCAGGCGTCCTCGGCGGCGTCGAGGGCGCGGCTGCGCGCCGCGGCGCGGCGCGGGTCGGCGGTCGGGTCGCAGGCGGCTCCACCGCGCAGCGCCCGCTCGCGGCATTCGCGGCGCAGGGTCCAGACCGTCGCCGCGCAGGTCGCGGCGGCGCGCGCCAGCGCCTGTTGGCAGTCGAGCGTCGCGCCGGAGAAGCCGCCCCAGCGCTCGAACGGCAGCCGCATGCCGTGCGCGAGGGCCGGGCGGGGCGTGGCGAGCGCGGCGCTCAGCACGGCGAGCAACGCCGCCGCACCGCGCCGGACGAGAGGACGCGCGCGCATGGACTGCGTTCGACGCTACGTGCGCCGGATCCCTCGGGCAAGCGGGTCGCGGCGCGGCACGCTGCGCCGGACACAGCGTTGACTGGATTTCACCCGACCCGTACGGTGCCTGAGGTTGGACTCGCAGTGCGTGCGCCAGTCGTCATCCGCCGACAGCCGGCGAGCGCCACGGTCGCGGGTCGGTAGAGGAGGCAAGTCCATGCAGACGCATCTCGCTGTGCCCGGCTGCCGCAGGCGGCCTTTCGGTCTGACCGTCCTGCTCGCCGCGGCGCTGCTCGCCGCGACGCCCGCGCTGGCGTGCACCGGCGACTGCAACGGCGACGGCGAGGTGACGATCGAAGAGCTCATGAAAGGCGTCAACATCGACCTCGGCGCGGCGCCGATGGCCGAGTGTCCGGTATGGGACGCGGCCGGCGACGGCGCGGTCACGGTCGACGAGCTGCTCGCCGGCGTCAAGGCCGCGATCGACGGCTGCCCGGCGCCGATCATCAATACCATCGCCGGCACCGGCGTCGCCGGCCTCAACGACGACGGCCAGTCGCCGCTCGCGACGCAACTCTATCTGCCGCAGGACACCACGCTCGGGCCGGACGGCCTGCTCTACATCCTCGACTGGAACAACCACCGCATCCGACGCATCAAGAACGGTGTCGTCGAGACCTTTGCCGGCTCCGGCTATCTGGGCGACGCGAGCGACGACGATCCCAAGAAGATCGACTTCAACCATCCGACCAACGTCTGCTTCGATCACAACGGCGACATGATCGTCGCCGCCTGGCACAACAGCCTGATCAAGAAGATCGACGTCCTCCCGGACGGCTCGCCGGGCCTCGTCAGCACCCTCGCCGGCACCGGCGCGCGCGCCTTCGGCGGTGACGTGGGACGGGGCGTCGAGGCGCGCCTCGACCTGCCGAGCTCGGTGGTGGTCGACAGCGTCGGCAACATCATCATCTCCGATCAGGCCAACTACCGGCTCCGCCTGCTGGAGCCGAACGGCATCATCCACACCGTCTGCGGGACCGGCACGCCGGGCTTCGGCGGCGACGGGGGCCCGGCAGAGCAGGCGCAGATCAACGGGCCCAAGGGCCAATCGGCCCCGCCCGCCAGCCGCATCGCGATCGACGCCCGCAACCGCATCTACGTCGCCGACACCGGCAACCACCGCATCCGGCTGATCGACGAGCTGGGCACGATCAGCACCATCGCCGGCACCGGCGTCGCCGGCTACAGCGGCGACGGCGGCCCGGCGACCGAGGCGCAGTTCAACACGCCGAGCGACGTCGCGATCGCGCCGAACGGCACGCTCTACGTCGCCGACACCAACAACAGCGTCGTGCGCGTCATCTCGCCGGACGGCATCGTCCGCACCTTCGCCGGTAGCGGGACGCGCGGCTTCAGCGGCGACGGCGGCGCCGCAACCTCCGCCCAGCTCGATCGGCCGTACGGCGTCGAGCTGGCGCCGAACGGCGACCTCTTCATTGCCGACACGCACAACCAGCGCATCCGCGAGGTCACCGGCGCCGGACTGGCGCAGCCGACGCCGCAGCCGACGCCGCCACCGATCGTCATCCCGTGCACCGACACCGTCGGCTCCATCTGCACCTGGGCCGGCAACGGCGGCCAGGGCTTCGACGGCGACGGCAAGGATCGTCTGCTGACGACGATCTACTGGCCGTTCGACATCGAGTTCACCCCCTCGGGGCGCCGCGTCTTCCTCGACTGGAACAACCACAAGGTGCGCGAGATCCTGCCCGACGACACGCTGGTCACGCTGATGGGCACCGACTTCGTCGGCGACGGCCCGAAGGACCTCAGCGACCTGACGCCGGAGGGGGCCGACCCGCTCACCATCGACCTCAACCATCCCACCGAGGTGATCGAGCTTCCCAACGGCGATCTGGCGGTGATGTGCTGGCACAATCACAAGATCCGCGAGCTGAGCAAAGCGGACGGCCGCGCCCGCGTGCTGATCGGCCGCGGTGCCGGATTCAGCGGCGACGGCGGGCGCGCCTTCGATGCGCTGATCAATCAGCCGCCGCACGGCGAGCTCGATGCGGCCGGCAACCTGTTCTTCATCGACCAGCGCAACCAGCGCATCCGCGTGCTCCACGACTTCGCCGCCCAGCGCAAGGAGGCGATCGTCGACACCGTCGTCGGCACCGGCGTGCGCGGCTTCAACGGCGATGGCGCGGCGCTCGAGCGGCAGCTCAACTTCCCGACCGGCGGCAATCCCGAGCCCTCCGGCGGGCTGGCGCTCGGGCCGGACGGCGCGCTCTACTTCTCCGACACCAACAACAACATGATTCGCAAGGTGGTGTTCAGCGATCCCGGTACCTTCAAGCAGGGCGTCGTCACCACGATCGCCGGCACCGGCGACAAGGGCTACGGCGGCGACGGCGGCCCAGCGACACAGGCGCTGCTCAGCTACCCGGCCGATCTGGAGATCGGGCCGGACGGCGCGCTCTACGTGGCCGACGCCGACAACAACCGCGTGCGCCGCATCGACCTCAGAACCGGCATCATCACCACCGTCGCCGGCAGCGGCGATGCCGCCTACAGCGGCGACGGCGGCGCCGCGGTCGATGCCAGCCTGAAGCGCCCATTCGGCGTCGCCTTCGACGATCAGTGCGACCTCTATGTCTCCGACACCTTCAACAGCCGCATCCGCAAGGTGAAGCTGTGGAGCAGCTGCGCCGCCGCGGCTGAGTGATCCCCTCGAGACCGCCGTGCCCGCTGCGCTCCGGCGTGCGCGGGCGCGGCGGCCCCACCATGTGCATCGACCTCAGATCCCCCCTTCGTGTGCTGGTCGCCGCGCTGGCGTGGCTGATCCTGGCCGCGCCGGCCGGCGCGGCGTGCACCGGCGACTGCAACGGCAGCGGCACGGTCGACGTCAGCAAGCTGATCCGCGGCGTCAACATCGCGCTCGGCAATGCGCCGGTGAGCGAGTGCCCGGCGTTCGACCCGAACGGCGACGGCGCGGTGACCGTCAACGAGTTGATCGCGGCGGTCAACGCGGCGCTGACCGGCTGCCCGATCGAGCCGATCTTCCCGGCGAACTACCGCGACACCTTCGTCGAGGTGCGCGACTGCCGCAACAGCGTCGAGCACGGCAGCGTCAGCATCCGCGTCCTGGTCAACCCCGAGTCCGCCGCCGCCTACCAGCGCAACGAGAATCCGCTGCCGCTCGGGACCACCGTGGTGAAGGAGGAGTTCGACGGCCCCGACTGCAGCAACGACGCCGAGCTGGTGCGCTGGCGGCCCATGCGCAAGGAGGCGCCGGGCTTCGATCCGGACGACGGCGACTGGGCCTGGCAGTGGGTGGACGCGCCGTCGCGCAGCGTGCGCTTCAACGACAAGGCGACCTGCATCGGATGCCACCGCGCCGAGGCCTGCCTGGCGCGCGACTACATGTGCACCGAGAACGGGCCCGACCAGCGCGGCGTGCTGCGCCCGGTTCTGGAGCAACTGCCGGCGGCGCTGCTGTCGATCGGCGGCAGCGCGCCGAGCGACGTGCTGGCGGTCGGCGCCGATCCGCATGATGGTCGTGGGCCCTACATCGTGCACTACGACGGCAGCGCCTGGACGCGGCTCGACAGCGGCGCCAGCGGCGACCTGTGGTGGATCACCCAGACGCCGATCGCGGGCAGTTACTATCTCGCCGGCGCCGGCGGCCTGATCCTGCAACTCGATGCGGTGACGCATGCCTTCACCCGACACGAGACGCCGGCGGCACCGACGCTGTTCGGCATCTGGGGGCCGGCCGCCAACGACCTCTGGGCGGTGGGCGGCGACGACGACGGCAACGGCGTCGCCTGGCGCTACGACGGCGAGCGCTGGAGCGCGCAGGATCTCAGCGGCGTGCGCGAGGGCGGTGTGCCGACCCTGTTCAAGGTGTGGGGGCGCTCGGCGACCGACGTCTACGCCGTCGGCGAGGTCGGCGTCGTGCTGCACTACGACGGCGCGCGCTGGACGGCGCTCGACAGCGGCGTCACCCGCACGCTGTTCACCGTGCACGGCAACGACAGCGCGCTCGCCGTGGTGGGCGGATTCTTCAGCGGCGTGCTGCTGGAGCAGCAACCGAGCGGCGCCTTCCTGTCGCGCGCGCCGACCGGCGTCGCGCAGCTCAACGGTGTCTTCTTCCCACCCGACGGCGCCGCCGTCGCGGTCGGCAACGGCCTGCAGGTCGCGGTGCGCGACGGCGCCGGCTGGTCGATCGCCGCGCCGGGCGACGACGATCAGCTGCGCGACTTCCACGCCGTCTGGGTCGACCCGAGCGGCGACATCTGGGCGGTCGGCGGCGACCTCAGCGTCTCGCTCAGCAATGGCATCCTGGCGCACGGCGGAACCACGGCAGTGATCGGCGGCCCGGTGCGCTGATGCGGCGCTGGATCCTCCTGGTGCTGTGCGGGCTCGCGGCGCCGGCGCTCGCCTGTCCCGGCGACTGCGACGGCGACGGGCGCGTCACCGTGTCCGAGCTCATCCAGGGCGTCAACATCCTGCTCGGCGACGCCGAGCTCGGCGCCTGCGTCGCGCTCGACCGTGACGGCGACTCGACCATCACCGTCGCCGAATTGATCGGCGCCGTCGGCGCGCTGCAGGGCGGCTGCCCGGCGACGCCGACCCCGACCGCCACCGCCACTCCGTCGGCCAGTCCGGCGCTCGATTGCCAGACCGACGGCGTCATCTGCACGGTCGCCGGGACCAGCAAGGCGCAGTTCGACGGCGACGGGCGGCCGGCGCTGGAAACCTCCTTCTATTATCCGATCGACATCAAGTTCGACGCCGACGGCCACCTGCTGATCATGGACTGGAACAACCTGCGCCTGCGGCGGGTCAACGCCGACGGCCGCGTGCAGACGATCATGGGCACCGACGTCGAAGATCTTCCGGTCGACGGGGCGCCGGCCGTCGATTCCGCGCTGCACCACGCCAGCGATATGGAGTTCGACGCCAACGGCAACCTGTTCATCGCCGGCGACCATGTTCCGCTGGTCTTCCGCATCGACCGCGAACAGCGCGTCCACTGGGTCGCGGGGACGGGCGACTACGGCAACGACGGCGACGGCGGACCGGCGCTGGCGGCGCGGCTCAGCACCCCCTTCGGCGTGCTGCCCGACGCGCGCGGCGGGGTCTACGTCAGCGACGTCGACGCGCATGTCGTACGCTACGTCGACGCGCAGGGCGTCATCGGCACCGTCGCCGGCACCGGTGAGAAGGGCTACAGCGGCGACGGCGGTCCGGCCACCCAGGCGCAGTTGGGCGGCCCGGCCCGGCTGCAGTTCGGGCCCGACGGGGCGCTCTATTTCTGTGAGACCCGCAACCACGTCATCCGCCGCCTGCGCGGCGATGGGACGATCGAGACGGTCGCGGGCACCGGCCAACGCGGCTATAGCGGCGACGGCGGCCCGGCGACCGCGGCGCAGTTCGACACGCCCTACGACCTGCTGTTCGCGCCCAACGGCGACCTCTACGTCGCCGACACCGGCAACAACGTCATCCGCCGCATCGACGCCAGCGGCGTGATCACCACCGTCATCGGCGACGGCCAGGCCACCTTTGCCGGCGATCGCGGGCCGGCGTCGGCCTGCTCGCTCAAGCGGCCGTCCGCCCTGTGGCTCGATGCCGCCGGTACCTTGTGGATCGCCGATACCGCCAATCAGCGGGTGCGGCGCGTCTGGCACTGGCTCGGCGCCTCCTGAAGCACGTTCTGCCGCGCCGCAGGTGACCTGGCGCACAGAAAACGCCTTGACAGTTGTCGCTGGGTCCATGCTAGGCAGCATTTAGGGGAATTTCCGGGCCGATACGGTCCAACACCAGGGGGAACGCTGCGGCGGCCGTTCGGGTCGCCGACACGCACGGCATCAGATGGGGGGACAGTCGCGACTCGACGGGCGCACGTCGTGCGCCTGCGTCGCGGAACACGGCGGCGCACGGCGCCGTCGCTCCGCGCGCGACTTCCGACCGACCCATCGGTGCTGCCGCGTCTCGCGACCGTGCGCAGCGGACCAGATGAGACGGGACGACCCGGCCGGCTGCGACACGCGGTCGCGCGCGGTCTGACGGCGGACGAGGGAGGGACTGATGGGCCAGAAGAAGAACGAGCTACCTTCGCTACGGAAAACCCCGCTGGACTTCTTGAGCCGTGACGAGGCGCGTCAGGCCGTCAAGCCGGTCGCCGCGCTCGACACCGCCGAGGCCGCCGACGCGCTGCGCAGCGAGCCGAACAGCGAGAAGATGCTGCTCGCGCAGCACATGTCGCATGCCTCGCACGGCAGCCACGGTTCGCACGGTTCGCACGGCAGCCACGGTTCGCACGGCAGCCACGGTTCGCACGGCAGTCACGGCTCGCACGGCAGCCACGGCTCGCACGGCAGTCACGGTTCACACGGCAGCCACGGCTCACACGGGTCGTGGTGAAGCCGTAACGATCGCACAAGCGCAGGGACGGAACGGAGGCATCGTCATGGTGGTGTTCGCTCGGCAGACGATTCAACGCACTGCGCTCTCGGCGGTCCTGGTCCTCTTTGCGCTGACCGGCTCGGCATCGGCGCTCACGATCACCGGCGGGCCGGTGTACTCGCTGCCGGGGGGCGGCACTTGCACGGTGAGCGGCACGCCGTCGATCACCAGTCCCAACGGCGCCACGGTGACGTGCACCGGCGTCAACCTCGCCGCGCACAGCAACG
>JANRJF010000384.1:0-4715 GCA_033764095.1 Deltaproteobacteria bacterium
GTCGAGACCGGTTCTTCTTTCCCTTCCAGTGCGGCGCGGGCGGTGTGCCAGCAGAGCGTGGCGCACTTGACGCGGGCGGGGAACTCGCTGACGCCGGCGAAGACGGCGAGCTTGCCGAGCTGATCGACGTCGGCGCCGTCCGACTTGCCGGTGACCAGGTCGTGAAACTCCTGGAACAGCTGCTCGGCCTCGGCGCGCGTCTTGCCCTTCAGCGTCTCGGTCATCACCGACGCCGAGGCGGTGGAGATGGCACAGCCGTGGCCCTGGAAGGCGCAGTCGGCGACGCGGTCGTCGGCCAGGTCGACGTAGACGGTGACGGTGTCGCCACACAGCGGGTTGTAGCCGTCGACATGGTGGGCGTGCTCGACCGAGCGGAAGTTCCGCGGCCGCTTGCTGTGCTCGATGATCACGTCCTGGTAGAGCTCGCGCAGATCGTCGTTCACGCGAAGACCTCGATGACGTGGCGCAGGCCGTCGATCAGCCGATCGACCTCCGCCTTGGTGTTGTAGAACGCCAGCGACGCGCGGGTCGTCGCCGGGATGCCGAGGCGCTGCATCACCGGCTGCGCGCAGTGGTGGCCGGTGCGCACCGCGATGCCCTCGCGGTCGAGGATGGTGCCGATGTCGTGCGGGTGGATGCCGTCGATGACGAACGACAGCACCGACGCCTTGTCGCGCGCGGTGCCGATCAGACGCACCTGCGGCAGCTCGGCCAGTCGCGCGGTCCCGTACTCCAGCAACTCGTGCTCCCAGGCGCCGATCGCCTCGAGGCCGACCTGCTGCACGTAGTCGATCGCCGCGCCGAGCCCGACGACGCCGGTGATGTTCGGTGTGCCGGCCTCGAACTTCGCCGGCAGCCCCTTGAAGAAGCTCTTCTCGAACGTCACCGCGCTGATCATCTCGCCGCCGCCCTGGTAGGGCGGCATGGCGTCGAGCAGCGCCGCCTTGCCGTACAGCACGCCGACGCCGCTGGGGCCGAAGAGCTTGTGGCTGGAGAAGGCGTAGAAGTCGGCGTCGAGCGTCTGCACGTCGACGCTCAGGTGCGGTACCGCCTGGGCGCCGTCGAGCAGCACCGGGATGCCCTTGGCGTGCGCCAGGCGGATCATCTCGGCGACCGGGTTGATGGTGCCGAGCGCGTTGGAGACGTGCACCAGCGCCACCAGCTTGGTGTGCGGGCCGAGCAGGCGGTCGTAGGCGTCGAGGTCGAGCTCGCCGGCATCGTTCATCGGCACGACGCGCAGCACCGCGGCGCGCTCGCGGCAGACCAGCTGCCAGGGGACGATGTTGGAGTGGTGCTCCATCGCCGACACGACGATCTCGTCGCCGAGGTGGCAGCTGGCGCGCGCGTAGCTGTGCGCCACCAGGTTGATGCTCTCGGTGGTGCCGCGGGTGAAGATGATCTCCTTGCGGTCGGCGGCGTTGAGCAGGCCGCGCACCTTGTCGCGCGCCGCCTCGAAGGCGTCGGTGGCGCGTTGGCTGAGCGCGTGCACGCCGCGGTGGATGTTGGCGTAGTCGTGCGCGTCGAAGCGCGCCACCGCGTCGATCACCTGGCGCGGCTTCTGCGCCGAGGCGGCGTTGTCGAGGTAGACGAGCGGCTGGCCGTGTACCTGCTGGTGCAGAATCGGGAAGTCGGCGCGCAGGCGTTCCACGTCGAGGCGCGGCGGCCGGACGGCGGCGGTGGCGGCGCTGCTCATGCGGAGGCTCCGACCAGCGCCGGCAGGCGTTCGGCGAGGGCGCTGTCGAGCTGGCGGCGCAGCGGCTCGACCGCGATGCGCTGCACCAGCTCGTTGGCGAAGGCGACGATCAGCATGTGGCGCGCCGCGCCGGCGTCGATGCCGCGCGCGCGCAGGTAGAAGACCGCGTCCTCGTCGAGCTGGCCGATGGTGGCGCCGTGACTGCACTTCACGTCGTCGGCGAAGATCTCCAGCTGCGGCTTGGTGTCGATCTGCGCGTCGTCGCTGAGCAGCAGGTTCTGGTTCATCTGCTGCGCGTCGGTCTGCTGCGCGTCGGGGCGCACGAACACCTTGCCGTTGAACACGCCGCTGGCGCGGCCGGCGAGGATCCCCTTGTACAGCTCGCGGCTGGTGCCGCGCGGCTGGCGGTGGTCGATGCTGGTGTGGTGGTCGACGTGCTGCGACTCGCCGGCCAGGTAGAGCCCGTCGAGCGAGCAGGCGGCGCCAGGCGCGTCGAAGCGGGTGGCGATGTCGGCGCGCGCCAGCCGCGCGCCGAGCGAGACGGCGTGCGAATCGAGCCGGCTGTCGCCCGCCTGCGCGGCGCAGACGGCGCTGCGATGGAAGGCGGCGGCGCTCTCGCGCTGCACCTTGTGGTGGGTGAGCGCGGCGCCGGCGCCGAGCGCGATCTCGGTCACCGCGTTGGTCCAGTAGGGGCCGTCGCCGAGGTGCTGCTCGATCACCGTGGCGCGACTGCCAGCGCCGGCGGCGATCAGCGTGCGCGGGTGGCTGACGGTCGGCGTGCCATTGGCGAGCGAGAGGAACAGGCAGTGGATCGGGGTGTCGAGCGCCACGCCGTCGGCGAGGTGCACGAACCCGCCGTCGGCGACGAAGGCGGCGTTGAGCGCCGCCAGGCCGTCGTGCTCCAGCGTCGCGCCGCTGCCGAGCAGCGGCGCGACGACCTCGGTGTGGCGGATCATCGCGTCGGCCAGCGAGGTGACGGCGACCCCGCCGGGCAGCTCGGGGAGGCGCGACAGGTCGGCGTCGAGGTGGCCGTTGACGAACACCAGCTCGATGGCGCCGTCGAGCCGCGCCGCGTCGACCAGCGCCGCCGCGGCGGACGAGGCGGTCGGCGCGGCCAGCTGAAAGGCCTGGCGCGCCAGCGGCGCGAGGTTGGTGTACTTCCAGTCCTCGTGCCGCGTCGTCGGCACGCCGAGCGCGCCGAACTGCTCGGCGCCGCGCTGGCGCAGGGCGCGCACGTAGCCGGGGACGGCGCCGTCGAGCTGCCGCGCGGCGGCGAGGTGATCGACCAGCTCGCTCACGCCGCCGCTCCCTCGATGTCGGCGTAGCCGGTGCGCTCGAGCTCGTGGGCGAGCTGCTTGTCGCCGGAGCGCACGATGCGGCCGCGTGCCAGCACGTGTACGAAGTCGGGCACCAGGTAGTTGAGCAGGCGCTGGTAGTGGGTGATGGCGAGCACCGCGTGCTGATCGTTGCGCAGCGCGTTGACGCCGTCGGCGACCACCCGCAGCGCGTCGATGTCGAGCCCCGAGTCGGTCTCGTCGAGGATCGCCAGGCGCGGCTCCAGCACCGCCATCTGCAGGATCTCGTTGCGCTTCTTCTCGCCGCCCGAGAAGCCCTCGTTGACCGCGCGATTGAGGAACTTGGGGTCGAGGTCGACCAGCTTCATCTTCGCCTTCACCAGCGCGAGGAAGTCCATCGCGTCGATCGGCTCTTCGCCGCGTTGCTTGCGCAGGGCATTGAGCGCGGTGCGCAGGAAATAGGTGTTGCCGACGCCGGGGATCTCCACCGGGTACTGGAAGGCGAGGAAGACGCCGGCGCGGGCGCGCTCCTCCGGCGCCATCGCCAACAGGTCCTGCCCTTCGTAGAGCACGCGGCCCTGCGTGACCGTGTAGCCGTCACGTCCGGCGAGCACGTTGCAGAGCGTGCTCTTGCCCGAGCCGTTCGGCCCCATGATGGCGTGCACCTCGCCGCGCCGGATGGTCAGGTCGATGCCGCGCAGGATCGCCGTGCCGCCGACGGTGGCGTGGAGGTTTTCGATTTGCAGGATGGTCTCAGCCATTCGCTTTCCTGGATTCTTCACCACAGAGACACAGAGGCACGGAGAAGACTCCCAGAGAATTCTCTTTCAGGCCTCCGTGTCTCTGTGCCTCTGTGGTGAATTCCTTCACCCGACGCTGCCTTCGAGGCTGACGCCGAGCAGCTTGGTCGCCTCGACGGCGAACTCCATCGGCAGCTCCTTGAACACCTGCTTGCAGAAGCCGCTGACGATCATCGACACGGCGTCCTCGGCCGACAGCCCGCGTTGACGGCAGTAGAAGAGCTGGTCGTCGCTGATCTTCGAGGTGGTCGCCTCGTGCTCGACGACCGCCGAGGCGTTGCGCACCTCCATGTAGGGGAAGGTGTGGGCGCCGCACTGGTCGCCGATCAGCAGCGAGTCGCACTGGGTGAAGTTGCGCGCCCCGGCGGCGCTCTTCATCACCTTCACCAGGCCGCGGTAGGAGTTCTGGCCGCGCCCGGCGGAGATGCCCTTCGACAGGATGGTACTCTTGGTGTTGCGGCCGATGTGGATCATCTTGGTGCCGGTGTCGGCCTGCTGGCGATGGTTGGTCAGCGCGACGGAGTAGAATTCGCCGACCGAGTCGTCGCCCTTGAGGATGACGCTCGGGTACTTCCAGGTGATCGCCGAGCCGGTCTCGACCTGCGTCCACGAGATCTTCGCGCGTGCGCCGCACAGGCCGCGCTTGGTGACGAAGTTGTAGATGCCGCCCTTGCCGTCCTTGTCGCCCGGGTACCAGTTCTGCACCGACGAGTACTTGATGGTGGCGTCGTCGAGCGCGACCAGCTCGACCACCGCGGCGTGCAGCTGGTTCTCGTCGCGCATCGGCGCCGTGCAGCCCTCCAGGTAGGAGACCGTGCTGCCCTCGTCGGCGACGATCAGCGTGCGCTCGAACTGGCCGGTGTTGGCGGCGTTGATGCGGAAGTACGTCGACAGCTCCATCGGGCAGCGGACGCCCTTGGGGATGTA
>JANRJF010000385.1:0-2114 GCA_033764095.1 Deltaproteobacteria bacterium
CAAAGCGCACGCGGCTGAACTCGCCGCGCGGCAGCTGCAGGGCTGGATGCATGGCGGTGTGATGATCGTGGGTCATCACCTCGCCGTTGAGCGTCCACTCGATGCCGAACGGCCCGCCGGCGCGGGCATTCAACGCCACCGACCAGCGCAACGGCGTCTGCGAGAGCGTCTGCGACCAGTGCGGCACGTGCGCCCGCGCCGGTGAGGCGAAGGTCTGCGGCGCCATCGGCGCCCCGTCGACGGCGATGTGGCCAAGCGTGATCGGCTGCCGCGTGCAGCGGTCGGTGACTGCCAGGGATTCCCCAGCGGCCGGCGCGATCAGGTCGACGTCGAGCCGGTTGCCCGGCGCCAACTCCACACCGTTCGCATCGATCGGGCGCGCCGCGTAGAGCCCGTCGACGGCGATCGCCTTCGCTCCGAGCGCACCGAAGTCGGGCTTGAAGATGCGACCGTTGGCGACGTTCAGCAGGCGCAGTCGGATGCGCTCTCCTGGTCGCAGCGCCAGCGTCGGCGCAACCTGGCCGTTGACGGTGACGACGTTGCCCCAGCGGCCGTCGTGGGCGAGGTCGTGCCGCGTGTTGAACGCTGCGGCGATGGTGCCGTCGCGATCGATGAGCCAGTCGTCGAGCACCCAGACGAGATCGCGCGAGTACGGTGGCGGCTCGGCGTCCTCGACGATTAGGACGCCGAAGAGGCCGCGCTCGACCTGCTCGCTGGCGCGCAGGTGCGGATGGAACCAGAACGTGCCGGCATCCGGCGGCGTGAATTCGTAGACGAAACTTTCGCCCGGCGCGATCGGCGGCTGGGTGACGCCGGGGACGCCGTCCATGCGGTTCGGAACGCGCACGCCATGCCAGTGAATCGTCGTCGGCTGCGGCAGGCGGTTGGTGAACGTGACGCGGACGGTCTCACCCAACCGCACGCGCAGCGTCGGCCCCGGAACCTGTCCGTTGTATGCCCACACCGCAAGCCGGCGGCCGTCGAGGAGCGGCAGCTCGGTCGGCGCCGCGGTCAGGGCAAACTCGCGCACCACACCCGTCGGTGCCGTCGCGCTCGGATAGGAGCCGGCGAACTCGCGCATCTCGGGCGAACGCTGACAGGCGGCGAGTGTCAGCAGCGTGGCGAGGAGTCGCGCGCGAGCTGCCAGACGCTCGGCGCGGCACGCCAGCACCGCGCCGAGACGCCGCTGCGGGCTAAGGCTGAGGCGCACTCTCGTGCGTGCCTCCATGCTCGTGGTGAGACTGCGGCGTCGCCTCGGCGGCGGCAAAGCGAACGCGCGTCGCCGTCGTGCTGTCGCCGGCGCCCTCTACGTCGACTACCACGCGGCTCCCCACCGCCAGATCCGCCGCGGCGGCTGGGCTCTGGTCGCGTTCGTATTTCGTCTGCGCCGATAGGCGGATCGCCACGTTGGTATCGGAGCGGTCTTTCACCATCATGCGGTCGGCGGTCAGGCTGACCACCGTGCCGACGACATGCATCTTTTCGTCGTGGGCAAGCGCCGGACTGGCGAGCGCCATCAGGGTGACCATCAACGTGCCCAGAATGCGTGGGCTCATATGCTCTCCTTCAGGCTGAGGTTGGGCACGGCAAGGCGCAGCCTAGTCGCTCTTGCCGTGCAGAAAGGCATCCATCTCCTCGTCTTCCGCCGCTTCTCGCGGGGCGCGCGGGTTCAGGTCGCGCATGATACGGAGATCGTCCGCCGTCAGTTGGGGCAGGCGGCGGATGAAGTGGACCAGCGCCCAGGTGCGCCCGCCCGCGGCGGGATCGCCGCTGCCCCAGGCCGGCATGCCGGTGAAGCGGATGCCGTTCTCGATGATGTAGAACAGCGCACCGTCGCTCAGCGCCTGCGTCTCCGGGCGCCGCATGTCGGGCGCGTTGGGATACAGGCCGCGCCCGATCTCGGTGTCGCCGCTGCCGTCATTGGCATGGCAGCCGGCACAGTGATCGGCGAAGTGGGCCCGCCCCTCCTCCAACACCTGCGGCGAGGCGGGCAACGGGTTGACGGTGTCGCGTGCCGCGACCGGCATGGCCAGCAGGCGAAGGTGCTCGGCGGCGAACGCCTCGACGGGCGAGGGTGTGGCACGGGCGCTGAAACCGTGGGTCATCCAGCGCAT
>JANRJF010000386.1:0-11879 GCA_033764095.1 Deltaproteobacteria bacterium
GAGCCGCGCGCCGCGCCGCGCCGCGACGCGCGCACCGTCGTCGCGCTGCTCGCGGTGTGGGCGCTCGGCGTCGCGCTCGTCGACCTGCGCGGCGATTTCCCGCTCAACGACGACTGGGCGTACGGCCTCGCCGTCCGCCGCCTGCTCGACGAGGGCGTCTTCCGCCCGCCCGGCTGGGCGGCGCCGACCCTGCTCAGCCAGGCACTGTGGGGCGCTGCGGCCGCGCTGCCGGGCGGCTTCTCGTACACGGCGCTGCGCCTCTCCACCCTGCTGCTCGGCGGCCTGGCGATCGCCGGCGTCTACGGGCTGGCGCGCGCGCTGCACGCGCGGCGCGGCGCCGCGGCGCTCGCCGCGTTGACGCTCGGCTTCGGGCCGGTGTTCTTCGACCTCGCCCACACCTTCATGACCGACGTGCCGTTCGTCGCCCTCGCCGTGCTGGCGCTGCTCGGCTTTGCGCGCGCCCTCGAGGGCGGTGGCGACCGCGCCCTCGCCGTCGGCTGCGCCGCCACGGTGGCCGCGGTGCTCTGCCGGCAGACCGGCCTGCTGCTGCCGATCGCGTTCGCCATCGCCCAACTCGCCACCAGGCGCGGCGGGCTGGCGGCCCGGCTGCCGCGCGCGCTGCTGCCGCTGCTGCTCGCCGGCGCCGCGCTGGGGCTGCTGCGAGTGCTGCTGGCCCGCGACGGCGGCGCGTCCGGTGGTCTCGGCACCGGCGACGTGCTCGCCGCCTGGCAGATGCGCGGCAACCCGCCGGCGGCGCTGCGGCTGATCCGCGACAACCTCTTCACCGCGCTGCTCTACTGCGGCCTCTTCCTCGCCCCGGCGCTGCTGCACTCCTGCACCGCCTGGCGCGCCGCGCTGCGCCGGCCGCGCGTCTTCGACTGCATCGCCGCGCTGACGGCGGCTGGCGGGCTGGCGGTGCTGTGGGCGTGGCAACGCCGCATGCCGCTGCGCGGCAACGTGCTGATCGAGTCGGGCCTCGGCCCGATCACGCTGCACGACGTGTACATCCGCGGCCTGCCCGACGACGGCCCCCTGCCCGCCGCCTTCTGGCTGCTGGTCACCGCGATCGCGATCGCCGGCGCCGCGCTGCTGACCGCGCAGCTCGCCGCCGCGCTGGCGACGCTGCGCCGCGCGCCCGCGCCCGCCGCGCGGCGGCTGCTGCTGCTTGGCGCCGCCGGCTACCTGGCGGCGGTGAGCCTGGTCATCCCCTTCGACCGCTACTACCTGCCGCTGGTCGCACTGCTCGCCGCCGCACTCGCGCCACCCGCATGGACGGCGCCGAACCGCGTCGCGCGCGGCGCGGCGGTCGGGCTGCTTGCCGCGATGGCCGCCTTCAGCGTCGCCGCGACGCACGATTACCTGAGCTGGAACCGCGCCCGCTGGCAGGCGCTCGCGCAGCTCGCCGCCGACGGCGTCGCGCCGGAACGCATCGATGGCGGACCGGAGTTCACCGGACCGCACTTTTATCGGCCCGACTACCGCGCCGCGCGCGGCAAGAGCTGGTGGTGGGTCGCGGACGACGAGTTCATCGTCAGCATGGGCCCGCTGCCCGGCTATGCGGTGCGGCGCCGCTATCCGTATGCGCGCTGGTTGCCGACCGGTGCGGGCGAGATCATGGTGCTGCAACGCAGCAGCGGATCGTGAGCGAGGGACACGCCATGCCGATCGTCGACGTCTGGATGCAGCACCCGACCGCGCGCTTTCTGGCGCAACCCTTCCTCGACTCGCTGCGGCGCTGGACGCGACAGACCATGCCGACCGACGCGCTCCCGATCGAGCTCACCCTGGCGAGCATGGACGAAGCGGGCGTCGACATCGGCCTGCTCGCCGCCTGGTGGGGGCCGAACGGTGCGCTGATCGACAACGACGAGGTCGCGGCCTGGGTGCGCGCCGCGCCGCAGCGTCTGCGCGGCCTGGCGTCGGTCGATCTCTTCCGCCCGATGGCGGCGGTGCGCGAGCTGCGCCGCTGCGTGCGGCAGCTCGACTTCCGCGGCCTGCGCATCGTGCCGTGGCTGTGGAACCTGCCGCCCGACGACCGCCGCTACTACCCGCTGTATGCCGAATGCGTCGAGCTCGACATTCCCTTCTGCCTGCAGGTCGGCCACACCGGCCCGCTGCTCAGCTCCGAGCCCGGCCGCCCGATCCCCTACCTGGAGCACGTCGCGCTGGAGTTTCCCGAGCTGCGCATCGTCGCCGGTCACATCGGCGCGCCGTGGACGCAGGAGATCATGTCGCTCGCCACCAAGTGCACCAACGTCTACATCGACACCTCGGCGTACAAGGCGACGCGCTTCCCGGCCGACATCGTCGAGTTCATGCGCGGCCGCGGCGCCGGCAAGGTGCTGTTCGGCAGCAACTACCCGATGCTGACCGCCGCCGCCTGCCTGGCGGGGCTGGACGGGCTCGGCCTCAGCGACGCGACGCGCGCCCTCTACCTGGAGGGCAACGCGCGGCGCGTGTTTCGCCTGGACTAGGATCGCGCCGCGGTCTTCGGGCGCCCGGAGAAGAACTCGATCAGCAGCGCGGCGATGCGCTCCGGCTCCTCCTGGATGACCCAGTGCGTGCCGCGCTCGAGCTCGACCAGCTGGCCGGCGTCGAGGAACAGCATGCTGCGCCGCGTCAGGTCGCCGGCGATGAAGGCGTCGTGCGGCGCGACGATCAGCAACGTCGGAATGGCGACGCGGCCGTCGCCGGCGAGCGGCGGCGGCATCTGATAGGCGGCGCGGTACCAGTTGACCATGCCGGTGCGCGCACCGGGTTGATCCCAGGCGGCGCGGAAGCGGTCCATCACCTTCTCGGGAAAGGTGCCGGGCTGCGCGGTGTCGCGCAGATTGCCCGCCAGCAGGCCGTAGTTGCCGAGCCGCGCGGTCAGCTCCGGTATCCAGGGCAACTGCATGAACGTCCAGTACCACTGGATCGGATCTTCCGTGCTCTCGAATCCGTCGCGCGCGCGCGGATGTGGTGTGTCGATCACCGCCAGCCGCTTCACCCGTTCGGGATGGCGCAGGGCGACCTGCCAGGCGACGCCGCCGCCCCAGTCGTGTCCGGCCAGGTTGGCGCGCTCGTAGCCGAGCGCGTCGATCAGACCGGCGACGTCGCCGGCGAGCTTGTCGACCGTGTACGCGGCGATGCCCTCCGGCTTGTCGGAGAGATCGTAGCCGCGCTGGTCGGGCACGATGACGCGGAAGCCCGCCTTGGCGAGCAGCGCCATGGGCTTGCGCCAGGCGTACCAGAACTCCGGAAAGCCGTGCAGCAGCACCACCGGTTCGCCCTTCGGCGGCCCGGCGAGCACGACGAACAGGGTCACCTCGCCGACGTCGACGTGCTGGCTCTCGAGGTCGATGCCCAGCTCCAGCTTCGCCGCCGCCAGCACGTCGCGCGGCGGCTGCTGGCTGGAGACGTAGGAGATCGTCACCCCCAGCGCCGCGACGCAGAGCAGCACCACCAGCCCACGCAGCACTCGCATACGCTCCGCTACCAACTCTCGCGGCCAAACCGTAGCGGTGGCGCCGGCCGCCGCGGCGCGAGGCGAGGTTGCCGCGGCGTCGGTGCGGCGCCGCTCCACCAGCGGCGCGCCGCGCGCCGGCGCGCACGATGGGCGCGCCTCGTCACTGACCGCACACTCCTGTGCGCCGCGATGGATTTGAAACGCGCCGCGTCGGCTCGCCGGCGAGGCGCTGCGACGCGAGCAAGGCGCTGCCCGTATGGCATGCGCCGTGCTGCGGCGCTTCCGCATGGCGCGCCCCCTCCCTCGGCTGACCCTCCTCCTGTTGGTGATCGTGCTCGGCGCCGGGTGTGGCTCGAGCGGCGGCGGCAAGCCGGCCGCGACGCCCACCGTGCCGCCGACGGCGACGGCGAGCGCCGTGCCGACCGCCGAGCCGACCGACCCGGGTCCGCTGTGCAGCGTCTTCGGGGTCGACGGATGCGAGACGCCCAGCCCGAGCTCCACCCCCGTACCGACCTTGCAACCGTGCAGCGGCGCCGACCTCACCGCCTGCCTCAAAGCGTGCGGCACCAGCGCCTCCAACGGCGGCTGCTGTCCGACCCCGGCCATTGCCTGCTTCAACCCCGCCGCCCCGGTCGCGGTCGGCCAGTGCGGGTCGCTGAGCGAGGAGTGCCAGATCGTCGCGACGCCGACGCCGCCGGCGGACTCGACCCCTACCAGCACCCCCAGCCCCTATCCGACGCTGGCGCCCTGCAGCGGCGCGGAGCTCACCGCCTGCGTCGCCGCGTGCGGCGGTGGACAGGCCAACAGCGGCTGCTGCCCGATCACGCCCATTGCGTGTTTCGACCCGCGCACCCCCCAGACGGTGGGCAAGTGCACGTCGTGGCAGGACGAGTGCCTGATCGTCTCGACGCCGACGGCGACCGGCACCAGCACCGTCACCGTGACGGCCACGCCGACCGCAACCGCGACACCGACCGATACGCCGGAAGGTGGCGTCCCCACCCCGACCCTGCCGCCCAACACCTGCGACGCCTCGTGCACCGACCAGGGCCCACCAGACGGCTGCACGCCGTTGATGCCGACCGGCGACCCGGGCGGCATGCCGGAGGACCTCATCGTCGATGCCTGCTACACCGTCGGCCACGGCACGTACGTCTACCACTACGTGAATGTGCTCGATGGCGGGGCGCTCTACTTCGAAGACGACGGCCAGCCGATCGACTTCCGCGCCAGCTCGATCCTCGTCCAGAAGGGCGGATTGGTGAAAGCCGGCTCGTGGTGTTGCCCATTCGGCTCGTACGGCGGTCAGCTCGACATCGGACTGTGGGGCAGCGACCCGACCGACCAGGGTACTCAACCACCGGCGACGCCCGGCATCGGGTGCGTCGATATTCGCGGCCTCCCCAAATCCTGCTTCTCGCCGCAGCTGGTCGCCACCCCGCACTACTGCACGGTCAGCGATTCGGACGACCCCTGCAGCAGCACCACGCCGCCGCCGGTCGGCAACAACGCGCTGTTCGAGGGGCAGATCGACCACGGCAGTCATGGCGGCACGCCGACCACCACGCCGGGGATGTCCGGCGGCCTGCCGTTCGATGAGGGAGCCGCCTTCGGCTACAAGGTGCTCGCCGTCGCCTACGGCGGCAGTCTGGAACTGTTCGGCGCCAAAGGCGTCGCGCCGGCCAACCGCGTCGACCCGACGCTGCCGGAGGGCGCCTGCCCGGTGCCTCCGCGCGACGTACAGAACGATCCGACCGCCTGGGCGGCGCTGACCGGTGAGAGTTGGGTGCGACTCGGCGCGACCGCGCCCTCCGACAGTGACCGCATCACGCTCGATCGCCCGGTGGACTGGGAGCAGGGGGATCGCCTGGTGGTGACCACCACCGACTGGCACGCCAGCCACAACGAAGAGGTGATCATCTCCGGCGTCGAGAGTGGCACCACCGCCTTTACCCTCAGCGTGCCGCTACAATTCAACCACAACGGCGAGGTCTACGACGTCCGCGCCGACATCACCGATCCGCCGAGCGCCAACCAGCGAGTCGAGACGCGCGCGGCGGTCGGCCTGCTGACGCGCGACATCCGCGTCTACTCGCTGGGCGAAACCTACGACGAGCCGTTCCCCGCGGCCTCGGAATGCGGCTACCAGGGCAGTCCCGACGGCGACGCGACGACGCCGCCGCACTGCTACTTCGGCGGGCACGTCATCAGTCGCCAGGGGTTCGCCAACTTCCAGTTGCAGGGCGTCGAGTTCGACCAGCTCGGCCAGGGCGGCCGGCTGGCGCACTACCCGGTGCACTGGCACATGACGAAGTCGACCGCCTACACCAACTCCTTCCTCAAGGATTCATCGATCCACGACTCGATGAACCGCTTCGTCACCGTCCACGCGACCCACAACGTCACCGTGGCGCGTAACGTCGGCTTCCGCTCGATCGGCCACGGCTACTACATCGAGGACGGCAGCGAGATCGACAACCGGCTCTGCTACAACCTGGCCGCGTCGGTGCGGGGCTCGCTGGTCGAGTACTTCCAGGCGCAGGATCCGGCGAGCGAAACCTATCGCTTCAGCCCGCCGATCTTGGGTGGGCTGCTGGCTCCCACGCCGACCAATACGCCGGACGGCACCGCCAGCCCGAGTGGCAGCGGAACTCCGACCCCCAGCCCGACGCCCGCCGGCGCACCGCCATTCGGCAGCGACAGCTACTACCCGGTCGGGGTCTGGATGATGAACACCTGGAACGACATCGTCGGCAACCAGGTGTCCGGCGTCGGCGGCTTCGGCTCCTGCTACTGGCTGCTGGGCTCCGGCGTCAGCGGCCCGAGCCAAGATCTCAGCTGGTCGACCGGCATGGATACCCCGGCCAGCGCCGGCTACGCCGGGTACAACCAGGCGTCGACGCGCCAGGCGCCGCTGAAGCGCTTCCGCGGCAACGGCTGCTCAACCGCGCAGTATGCGCTGCAGACCACCCTGCAGGTCGAGCCGGCCAGCTTCGGCACGGAGTTCGGGTACACGCCGGCGATGAACCCATACGACATCCCACAGGACATGCTGCCACTGGTCGCCGGCGACTACCTCCCGGTGCTGATCAACGGCAGCAGCTGCGCGACGCAGCGGACCGCGCAGGACACCGGCGGCAACGAGGAGTCCTGCGCGTTGACGCTGATCGACGGTTTCGCCACGTCGTTCAACTGGGCATCGGCGAACTTCGGCGCCATCTGGCTGCGACCGCAGTTCTTCGCGTTCACCAACGGCGCGGTCACCGACCAGCTCTTCGGCGGCCTCACCTTCGTCAGCGGCGGTGCCTGGACGCAAGCCCCGGCCGGCTACTTCACCGTGACCAAGGACAGCATCTACTCGGGCAGCACGCGGCCGGACGTTGCGGAGGCCGGTCCCTTCGGCCCCAGCCTCGACCTCGCCACCTGCACCGCCAACGCCTGTCCGCTGCCGGTCGACGGCACGGCGGCGCTGACCGGCGGCTTCCAGCCCAAACGCCTGATCAACATCTACGACGGTCCATTCTTCGCCGACGGCAACGCCTTCACCAACACGCCGGCGCTGGAGTGCGACCCCAAGCAGGTCGACGGCGGCAATCCGCAGTGCGGGATCTACATGTCCACCGTGCAGCCGCAGAGCTGCGCCGGCCTGCCGAGCATCCTGGCGCCGGGCAGCGACGGCGGCATGTGCGTGATGTCCGCCGCGGTCGGCTGGAAGCAGCCGAACGGCTTCTACTACCCGCCGGCGTTCGCCTTCCAGAACACCGCCTTCGACACCGACAGTGTGCGGCACAACGTCATCGACCAGTACAACGCCTACATCCAGGGAACCCCCAAGAGTCCGACCGCGCCGATGACCTTCTCGCCGCTGCAGACCACCTACACCGGCGTGACGCCGATCGATTCCTCCACCATCCTCAACGACCTCGACGGCACCTTCACCGGCATGTGCTGGGGCGCCGGCTGCGACGCCCTGAGCGAGCCCGACCCGCAGCGCCGCACCTCGTCGGTGAGCGCCAACCACTTCTTCGACGCGCCCGCGCAGGCAGCCGAGTGCCGCAGCTATGGCGTGCAGACCGCGCCGGGCGAGTTCCTCACCACCGTGGTCGCGCCACTCACCAGCGACGGCTCGGCGATCGACCCGACGGCGTGGGGCCAGTTCCCGGCAGTGCCGATCTACCGACAGCGGCTGGAGGACGGAGAGATGCCCTGTAGCGGCCCGGTCTGCGAGGCCGGAGATGGGTGCTCCGTGGTGAGTGATACGACGATGTGGAGCTGCGACTCGGCCGGCTTCATGATGGGCGCGGAGAACGGCCAGGCGCCGTATCTCACCGCCGATGGCGGGGTGTACTACATCGACACCGACGCCACCGGTCAGACGACCAACTGTATCGCCTGCCCCAACAGCTTCGACGTTCCGACCTTCGGCTCGTCGACCGAGGCGACGAACTACGTCCTCTACCAGCTGTTCGCCAAGGACGACTCAAAGGTCACCTACCAATTCTACACCGGCGAGAGCGGCGACACCCCGGGCGGGTACTGGGCGTGGGTGCTGCCGCATGAATACATCGCCAACGAGCCCAACAGCATGGTGGTCACCAAGATCACCGACGGCGACCTGCTGAAGGCGCTGGACGCCAACGTCAGCCTGAGCAACGGCGTGGTCCAGGCGACGTTCGACAGCAGCCTGTTCGCCGATCAGTTCACTTTCTCCGCGCGCAACGACGACGAGAAGTGCATTCCGCGCGACGCCTGCCGGGTCGGCACCAGCGGCGAGCAGTGCATCCTCGCCGACGACTTCGCCGAGCCCGACCTCGCCGCCACCGTCGGCGCGATCTGCGAGACGTGGGCGACACGCGTCGCCGGCACGACGCCGACCTCGCAGGGCCTGTCGCTCTCCGACTGCCCGGCGAGCGGCTGCCTCGGCTACGTCTTCACGCTTGCCAAGGGCTTCGCGGGACAGTCCTACGCCAGCGTCGGCGCGCCGTTGGCGACCTGCTTCCCCGGCGATGCCCAGTTCGATCGCCCGCTCGAGGTGATCAGCCAGGACGCGAGCGTCTGCACGGCGCCGCCCGCTCCGGTCGGGTTCTGCCCCGGGCCGGCGCCGACGCCGACCTGGACGTCCGACTGAACGGCCGCTGGTGGCGCGGGAGCTCGACTCGCGCCACCAGCCCGCCGCCCCGCTTGCCACCGGCAGCCGATTGGGCTTCTGCAGCCGGCGGGATGTCGGACGTCATTCAGGTCAGCGCGGGGATCCTGCTCCGCGGCGACGGCGTGCTCGCCTGTCAGCGCGCCGCACACCAGTCGCATCCGGGCAAATGGGAATTCCCCGGCGGCAAGCGCGAGGCGGGCGAGTCGATCGAGGACTGCATGCGCCGCGAGCTCGAAGAGGAGCTCGGCATCGAGGCGACCATCGGACGCGAGCTGTGGCGCACGGCGCACACCTACCCCGGACGCCCGACCGTCGAGTTGGTGTTCTTCCGCATCGACGCCTTCAAGGGCGAGCCGGTCAACCGCGTCTTCGCCGAGATCCGCTGGATGGCGGTCGCGCGGCTCGGCGAGCTCGACTTCCTCGCCGCCGATCGCGAGCTGATCGCGCGGCTGCCGGCGCTGCTGGCGGCACCGCCCTCCTGACCTTCCCGCGCGGCGCGGGGCAAGCAACCGCGCGCTACGCCGCGACCGACGTGCGGCGCGGCGCGGTGGCGCGCGCCAGTGCCAGCGCCGCGCAGGGCAGCTGCGGATACGCCCAACGGATGATGCGCGCCTTGAGGCGATCGTTGGGCCCGAAGTAGGCGCGATAGGCGAGGCGCGGAACGTAGGTGCCGGTGATGCGGCGCGCCCACTCGGGCATCAGGCCCATCGAGGAGCGGAGGCCGACCCAGCGGTCGAACCGCTCGCGGCGGCGCGCTGGCGGCTCGCCGATGCGGCCGGCGAGGAAGGCGATGAACTCGGCGGTCTGGTAGTTCATCGCCATCTGCGGCCGCATGCGCTCGACGTAGTCGTCGAGCTCGGCGACCGTCTGCGGCACCCAGTCGGCCCCGCCCAAGCGCCCGATCGGCGCCTGCTCGGCGAGGTAACGATCCTTCTCCGCCGTACTGAGCGGCCGGTTGTACGTCTCGAAGGCACGCATCACCGCCCACGGGATGCAGGTGTGCACCCAGGCGATGAGCGCCGGATCGAGCGCCTGGTAAGCGACGCCGTCCGGCCGCTGCCCGCCGATGCGGCTGTGGATGCGCTTGACGCGCTCGATCACATCGGTCGCCGCCGGCGTGCTGCCGAACGTCGTGCGCAGCACGTAGCCGAGCGTGTTGCGGGCGCGGCGCAGCGGCTCGGTGCGATACGAGGACTGCGTGTACACGCCGGCCATCACCGACGGGTGCAGCACCTCCATGAGGATGGCGGCGGTGCCGCCGACCACCAGGCTGGCGAGGTCGCCGTTGATCTCCCACGAGATGCTGCCCGGCCCGCCGCCGATGCCGGGATCACCGGGCTCGCCGCCGTAGATGTCGATCTCGTCGTGGCGGCCGCCGGCCGCTTCGATCTGCGCCACGATCGACCTGCGCATCGCCTTCAGCATGCGGCCGACTGTAGCGACGCCAGCGCGCACCGACACGTCGAAGGGGGTGAACGGCCCGAATGGCGTGTCAGCCTGCGCAGCAGAGCGCCGCCGCATTGACCGCCGTGCTGCCGAGGAGTAGCGGGAACGCGTCCGCGTAACGGGGGAGTTCGATCGTCCACGCTTCGGGCGACGCTCGCGGTTGCCACACCCGGCGCACCAGTCGGCGCGCCGATCGCGACACGAGGGGGTTGTGATGCGATCAACAGGGATAGGTCTGCTCATCGTCTGTGGGCTGGCGGTCACGCGGCTCGGCGCCGCGCCAGCGGCGGCGCAGTGTCCGGTCACCGGCGGCCCACCGATTCCCGAGGTGCAACTGGCAGCGAAGGTGACGATCCAGCCGGTCACCGGCGGCTTCGGCAACGGCGACGACCGCTTCAAGGTGCTGAAGGGCCTGTTCACCACCACCGGCGGCTTCAATCCGATGACGACGGACGGACTGGCGGTGACGCTCTACCGCAACACGACGGCCAACCAGATGGTGTCCATCGCGCTGCCGCCGATCACCAACTGGAGCTCGAGCGGCCCGGGCCGCTACAAGTACAATGATCCCACCTCGGCGCTCGGCATCCGCCGCGTCATCGTGCGCGAGCTCAGCCCGAACCTGTTCCTGCTGGTGCGCATCCTCGGCCGCAACACCTCGCTCCTCAACGCGCCGCTCAGCCCCGGCGACCAGATGGAGGTGCAGATCGAGGTCGACCACGGCGGCTTCGGCGACTGCTTCGACCAGACGCTGATGACCTGCACCGGCACCACCAACCAACAGTGCCACTGAGCGGCGCGCGCGGGACCGCCTGACGCGGTCCCGCGCCGCACTGCACGATCGCCGCGGCTGTCAACCGGCCTGTCACCACCGGGAACCCTCTGATAGCGTGCGCCCATGCCTACCGCCGTCGAACCCCGACGCTTCTTTCTCGATCGATTCGCGCTCGACGAGCGCGCCCTGGAGGAGACCATCGGCACCGCCATCGCGCGGCAGGCCGACTTCGCCGACCTCTACTTCGAGTTCCGCGCCGCCGAGGCCTTCGTCCTGGAGGAGGGCATCGTCAAGAAGGCGGTCAAGAACGTCTCGCAGGGCGCCGGCGTGCGCGTCGTCGCCGGCGACAAGACCGGCTGCGCGCACACCGACGACGTCAGCCTCGGCACGCTGCGCCTCGCGTCGGAGACCGCGCAGGCGATCGCCGACGGCAGCGCGGCGCGCCAGTCGGTGGCGGTGGCGCCGGCGCGGCCGGCGCACGACCTCTACACACTGGCACACGCGCCGATGGAAGCGGCGCTGGACGAGAAGATCGCGCTGCTGAACGAGATCGACGTCGCGGCGCGGCGCCACGACCGCCGCATCGTCAACGTCATGGCCAGCCTGGCGGTCGAGCAGAAGATCGTGCTGATCGTGAACTCCTTCGGCGTCGTGGTCGGCGACGTGCAACCGCTGGTGCGCCTGAGCGTCACCTGCATCGCCGAGGACGGCGGCAAGCGCGAGCACGGCACGGCCGGCGGCGGCGGACGCGTCGAGTTCGGCTTCCTCAGCGAGGGCGATCGCTGGCGCAAGTGGGTGAAGACCGCCGCCGACCAGGCGCTGCGCAATCTCACCGCCGCCGAGGCGCCGGCCGGCATGATGCCGGTGGTGCTCGGCCCCGGCTGGCCCGGCGTGCTGCTGCACGAAGCGGTCGGCCACGGCCTCGAGGGCGACTTCAACCGCAAGCAGACCTCGGCGTTCAGCGGCCGCGTCGGCGAGCGCGTCGCCTCGCCGCTGTGCACGGTGGTCGACGACGGCACCATCGCCAACCGCCGCGGCTCGCTCAACTGCGACGACGAGGG
>JANRJF010000387.1:0-4001 GCA_033764095.1 Deltaproteobacteria bacterium
CCGGGTCGGCCGCGGCGCGCTGCGCAGCCCCGGCGGGACGAGCCCGCGCCGGCGGCGATCCGCCGGTGCGCCGCGCGGCGCGGCGCACCGCCGACGCCAATGCCGTTCGGCGTCGGCGCGTCGCGCCCGTAGCGGCGGGGCTGGGCTGCGATGCGCAGCCGACTGAGCCGGGTCGATGCCGGGCAGGTGGTCCCCGTCTTGCTCTTTGCTGCAGCAGGAGGAGACGCGATGAAGCATGTGACCCGCTACCTGGCGTTGGCGACGGCGAGCGCGGCGATCGGTCTGACGATGCAGCCGGTCGGCGCCACCGAGCCGGCAGCGGCGCGCCCCGCGCTGCGCGCCGACGCGCCGCCCGCCAGGGTCGCGCCGCCGCTGCGCACCGACCGCGCCGTCGCGAACAATCTCAATCCGGCGCGCGGTCCGGTGGTCAGCGACCCGCACGCGTTGCCGTCCGAAGCGGTGGATTGGACCAGCGACGCGCCGCACCACACCTGGAGCGGCTACTCGGCCAACTGACGCGGCCACTTGCGTCGCCGGCCGCCGCGCGGGAAAGCGGCGGTCCATGTCGCCGATTCCCATCCTCCATCGCGACGACCATCTGGTCGCGGTGCACAAGCCGGCCGGGCTGCTGGTGCATCGCACGACCATCGACGCGCGCGAGACGCGCTTCCTGTTGCAGCTGGTGCGCGATCAGATCGGTCAGCCGGTGTCGCCCGTGCATCGACTCGACAAGGGCACGTCGGGCATCGTCGTCTTCGCGCTGCACGCCGAGGCGGCGCGCCGGCTGACCGCGATGTTCGGCGACGGCGGGGTGCGCAAGACGTATCTCGCCATCGTCCGCGGCTGGGCGCCGGCGTCGTGCCGTATCGATCATCCGTTGCGCGATCTCGGTGACCGCTTGGCGCGCCGCCAGGTGGTCGAGCGCCGCGCCGCGCGCAGCGTGCTGCGCTGCCTGGCGCGCATCGAGCTGCCGGCGCCGGTGGGGCGCTATGCGACGGCGCGCTACTCGCTGGTCGCCTGCCGGCCGCGCACCGGCCGCCAACACCAGGTACGCCGCCACCTGAAACACCTGCGCCATCCGGTGATCGGCGACGTCAACTACGGCGACGGCGCGCACAATCGCTTCTTCCGCGACCTCGGCGTCGGCCGGCTGCTGCTCGCCGCCAGCCGGCTGCGCTTCATCCATCCCTTCAGCACCGCGCCAGTCAGCGTGGCCGCGCCGCTGGAGGAGAGCTTCGCCGCGGTGCTGCGCTGGCCGCACTGGCAGCCGGTGGCCCTCCGGCCGTAGCGGCGCGCCTGGGCGCAGATGCGCGGCGCGCGTGGACGAGGATCCACCGGCGTCGCAGCCACGTGCCCGGCGTCAGACGTGTTCCAGCGCCTGCTGCAGGTCGGCGATCAGGTCGTCCGCATCCTCGATGCCGACCGAGTAGCGGATCAGCGAGTCCTTGATGCCGACCTGCAGGCGCTCCTCGGTGGTCAGCTCGTAGAAGCTCATCAGCGCCGGCTGCTCGACCAGGCTCTCGACGCCGCCCAGCGACGGGGCGATGCGGGGGATGCGGCAGGCGTCGACCAGGCGGGAGCCGGCGTCGATGTCGCCGCGGATCTCGAACGACACGACGCCGCCGAAGCCGCGCATCTGGCGCTTGGCGATGGCGTGCTCGGGATGCGTCTCCAGGCTCGGGTAGTGGACCTGCGCGATCTTCGGGTGCGCGGCGAGGAAGGCGGCGAGCTGCTCGGCGTTGCTGTTCTGTCGGGCGACGCGCAGTGCCAGCGTCTTGATGCCGCGGATGAGCAGGTAGGCGGCGAACGGGTCGGGCACCGCGCCGGTGATGCCCTGCAGGTCGCGGATGCCGCCGATCATCGGCGCGCTACCGAGCACGGCGCCGGCGAGCAGGTCGTTGTGGCCGCCGAGGTACTTGGTGGCGGAATGGATCACCAGGTCGATGCCGAGCTCGATCGGCCGCTGGTTGATCGGCGTGGCGAAGGTCGAGTCGATGATCGTCTTCACCCGGTGGCGCTGGGCGACGGCGGCGACGCGCTCGAGATCGAGAATGCGGTTGTAGGGGTTGGTCGGCGACTCGCTGAAGATCAGCCGCGTCGTCGGCCGCACCGCTTCCTCCAGCCGTTCGTAGTCGCCGGCCGGCACCACCGTCACCTCGACGCCGTAGCGACGCAGCGTCTGCAGCAGGAACTGGCGGGTGCGGCGGTAGGCGTCGTCGGTGACCACGACGTGCGCGCCCTTCGAGAGCATGGCGAACAGCGTCGTGGTGATCGCCGCCATGCCGCTGGAGAACAGCAGCCCGTCCTCGGCGCCTTCCAGCGCGGCGAGCTTCTGCTCGGCGACGCGCTGCGTCGGGTTGCCGTAGCGGCCGTACTCCTGGCGCTCGATGCGGCCCTCGAAGTGGTCGGCGAGCTCGGCGGTGCTGGCAAAGGTGTAGGTGGCGGTCTGCACGATCGGCTCGGTGACCGCGTTGGCCATCTTGCTGCGCGGCTCGCCGCCGTGCACGGCGCGAGTGCTGGGCCCGGGCACGCTCAGGCCTCCAGCAGCTTGGTCTTGTCGGCGAAGCGCCTGATCGCGTCCATGACCTGCTGCAGCTCGGCGCCGATCTCGGTCGGCCGGTTGGCGTGGTGCGAGGTGATCCCCTCCAGCTGGCCCAGATGGTAGGCGGTCTTCTGCTCGGCGAACTTGAGGCCGTGCGCGGTGGAGATGACCACGACGCGCTGCTGTGGCCGGATCAGCTTCTGTGCCACCAGCTTGCGCAGCGCGGCGAGCGCGACGCCGGTGTGCGGGTCGTTGAACATGCCGGTGCGGTCGGCGAGCGCCGCCTCGTCGGCCAGCTCCTGCTCGCTCGCCTGCTCGACGACGCCGTCGAACTCCTTCAGCACGCGGATGGCGCGCTTGACGCTCACCGGGTTGCCGATCTGGATGGCGCTGGCCAGCGTGCGCTTGGCCTCGACCGGCGCGAAGTGGTCGAAGCCTTCCTTGTATGCGCGGTAGAGCGGGTTGGCGTTCTCCGCCTGCGCCACGGCGATGCGCGGCAGCTTCTGGATCAGGCCGAGGTCGCGCATCAGGCGGAAACCCTTGCCGAGCGCGCTGACGTTGCCCAGGTTGCCGCCCGGGATCACCACCCAGTCGGGTACTTCCCAGCCGAACTGCTGCACCAGCTCGATCGCCACCGTCTTCTGCCCCTCGATGCGCAGGCTGTTCATCGAGTTGGCGAGGTAGACGCTGCGCTCCTTGGTGATCTCCTGCACCAGCGCCATGCAGCCGTCGAAGTCGGTCTCCAGGCTCAGCACCAGCGCGCCGTTGGCGAGCGGCTGCACCAGCTGCGCCGGCGAGACCTTGTTGCGCGGCAGCAGCACCACCGACGGGATGCCGGCGGCGGCGCAGTAGTTGGCCAGCGCGGCGGAGGTGTCGCCGGTCGAGGCGCAGGCGATCGCGGCGATCTGCTGGCCGTCGGCGATCATCTGCTTCACCACCGAGACCAGCACGGTCATGCCGAGGTCCTTGAACGACCCGGTGTGCGAGTTGCCGCACTGCTTGACCCACAGGTCCTCGATGCCGAGCAGCTTGCCGTAACGCTCCGCCCACAGGAGATTGGTGCCGCCCTCGTAGGTCGACACGATGTTCTCGTTGTCGACGAAGGGAACCACCCATTCCTTCTTGCCCCAGACGCCGGAGCCGTAGGGGAAGTCCTGGCGCCGGTAGCGTTCGTCGAACAGCTGCATCCAGGCCGCCGCCGAGCGGCGGCGCAGCATGGTGACGTCGTGCACCACGTCGAGCAGGTCGCCGCAGGTCGGACAGCGGTAGATGACCTCGAACAGGCTGAACCGTTGCGGGCAGCTGTTCACGCATTCGAACCAGGCGGCGTACTCACTCATCGGGCGTGCTCCTCGCCGTGTGAGTCGCCGAACCGGGCGAGAGTGTCAACGTCACCCGGCGCGGGGAGCACTGCCGAGACCGCGCCGTCCGGCGCCCCACCGCCGGCCCGTGGCGTCGG
>JANRJF010000388.1:0-49480 GCA_033764095.1 Deltaproteobacteria bacterium
AGGCCAACCACCAAGGCACCAAGACACCAAGCGGACCTCAGACCTTGGTGCCTTGGTGTCTTGGTGGTGATCTTCTAAGCGGCGAGGACGCGCGTTTCTCGCCCGAGTGTTCCGGCGCGGCCGGTGGCTGCACTAACAGCGTAACAGCCTAACAGCCAACAGCCTTCCTACCGGCGTCCCGCCGCCAGCGCCTCGAGGCGCGCGATGCGCTCCTCGGTCGGCGGATGGGTCGAGAACAGCTTGGCAAAATTGCCGCCGGCGAACGGGTTGATGATGAACAGGTGGGCGGTCGCCGGGCTGCCGTGGTGCATCGGGACCTGTTCGGCGTAGCCCTGGATCTTGCGCAGCGCCGAGGCCAACGCCAGCGGGTTGCCGGAGAACTGCGCGCCGGCCTCGTCGGCGAGATACTCGCGCGAGCGCGAGATCGACATCTGGATGAGCATCGCCGCCAGCGGCGCGACGATGATGCCGACGATCAGCGCCAGCGGATTGGAGCCCTCGTCATCCGAGCTGCGGCCGCCGCCGAAGATCATGCCCCACTGCGCGATGTTGGCCAGCATGCTGAGCGCGCCGGCGAGCGTCGCGGCGACGACCATGATCAGGGTGTCGCGGTTGCGCACGTGGCCAAGCTCGTGGCCGAGCACGCCGGCGATCTCCTCGCGGGTCAGCATGCGCAGCAGCCCCTGGGTGATGGCGACCGCGGCGTGTTGCGGGTTGCGGCCGGTGGCAAAGGCGTTCGGCGCCTCCTCCGGGATGATGTACACCTTTGGCATCGGGATCTGCCCCGCCTGCGCCAGGTTGCGAACGATCGAGTACAGCTCCGGCGCCTGCGCCTCGTCGACTTCCTGGGCGCCGTACATCTTCAGGACGATCTTGTCCGACCACCAGTACGAGGCGAAGTTCATCACCACGGCAAAGCCGAGTGCCATGACCAGGCCTTCGCGGCCGCCGAGCGCCTGGCCGAACCACACCAGGATGGCGGTCAGGGTGGCGAGCAGCATGGCGGTTTTCACACGGTTCATAGGGTCCTCCTTCACGTGTCGCGCAGACTAAGTCCGACCCGCCGGGGCGGCAATTAGATAATCGGACCGCGGCGGATCGGGAAAACCAAATCCGCCTGCTGCGCCGCGTCAGCCGAGCGCGCGGCGCCCGTAGGCGAAGCGCTGCGCGCCGGTGGCCACCTCCAGGGCGGCGTAGAGGTAGGCGGCGGCCGGTGCCCAGGCGGGCCACAGCACCACCACCAGCGCGAAGAGCAGCAGCTCGCTGCGCTCCAGCAGTCCGGGCGGGTAGGCGATCAGCTTGCCGCCGCTGCGCTCGCTGGCGGCGCCGACGGCGAGGAACACGCACAGGTTGACGTACCAGGTGCAGGCGACGACCAGCGCCGGCAGGTGCCACGGCGGATGCGGGACGGCGATGCCGAGCAGGACGGTCGCTTCGACGACGCGGTCGAAGGTGAGGTCGAGCACCCCGCCCCAGGCGGTGGCCCCGCCGCCGAGCCGCGCGACCCGCCCGTCCACCGCGTCGCACAGTCCCGACCCCAGCAGCACGCCGAACGCCCACCAGTGCGCCTGGACGTAGAAGAGCCAGGCCGCCACCACGCCGCAGCCGAGGGCGCCGTACGAGAGCGCGTTGGGCGAGACTCCCGCTCGCACCAGTGCGGTCGCCAGCCGATCCAATCCACTGGCGACCGCGCTGCCGGGACGTCCGAATCTCGAATCGAGCATGTCGCCGCCAGGTTGCCATGCCACGGATTACACGGATTTCACGGAGAGGAGCTTCGACGTCAGCTGCTCCTTCCCATCGGTGAAATCCGTGTAGTCCGTGGCCAAGCTGATTCTCACACCCAGCGCGGCTGCACGTCGAGCGGGATGCCGAGCGCAGTCTTGCCGATCATCTCGAGCAGCCAGGAGTGGGTGAACGGGTGCAGCGTGCCGGCGCGCACGTCGCGGTACCAGCGCTCGAGCGGCAGGCGGCGGAAGAGGCTGGGGCCGCCGACCACCTGCATGGCGCGCGCGACGACGTCGAGCGCGGCGCGCGTCGCGACATACTGCGGAGTCGCGACGGCGGGCAGCAGCGCGGCGCCGAAGTCGGCGCCGCGCGTGATCTCGGCGGCGGTCTTGTAGATCAACGCGCGCGCCGTCTCGAGCTGGATCTGCATCTCGGCGACGTCGAACTGCGCGCCGGGCAGATGCGCGACCGTCGCGGGCAGTGGATGCAGGCGTCGCTGCCTGAGGTAGTCGACGGTGAAGTCGAAGGCGGCGCCGGCGACCCCGGTGTAAACCGCCGCGATGCCGAGCGCGTACCACGGCAGGCAGACCATGCCGCCCTCGCTGCCGGCGCCCTCGGTACCGATCAGGCACTCGTCGGGGATGAAGCAGTCGGCGAAGTCGATGTCGTGGCTGCCGCTGGCGCGCATGCCGAGCGCATCCCAGCTCTCGACGACCTGCATGCCGACGCTGCCGCGCTCGGCGGCGAGCGTCACGGTGCCCGACAGACCCGGCTGCGCGAACCCCTCCAGGCGCGCGTTGAAGAGGAAGAAGCGCAGCACCGGTGCCAGCGTGCAGAAGTACTTGCGACCGCTGACGCGATAGCCGCCGGCGACCTTGTGCGCCGTGACCTGCGGCGCGCCGAGGCTGGCGGCGGGCTCGGAGAGGCTGCTCGCGACCACCGCGCCGTCGCGCACCACGGCGTCGGCGACGCGGCGTCGGAAGGCCTCGGTGAACAGATGCAGCCCGCCACCGAGGTTGTAGGCGTGCATGTTCACGCCCAACGCGGTCGGGCCGCAGCCGCGGCCGAGCGCCTCCTGCAGCAGGCAGAAGTCGTACAGGGTCAGCCCGCCGCCGCCGAGCTCGACCGGCAGCGGCAGGCGCAGCCAGCCGGCGGCGTGCAGCGCGGCGAAGTTCTCGTGCGGAAAGCTGCCGTCGCGGTCGTGCTGTTCGGCGCGCGTCGCGAAGTCGGCCGCCAGCCGCTCGGCCTTGGCGAGCAGGGCGCGTTGCGCGTCGGAGAGCAGCGGCTGCATGAACGCGGATGCTAGGCGCGCAGCGGCGGCGTCGCAACGCCGCGCGGCGCGTTTCAAGGCCCGGTCGACCGGCTCGGGCGGGGGCGGGTTCGGCATGGCGCCGGGTTGATTCGCGCTCCGGGCTGGTGTCGAGTGCCGCCGATGGCGAAGCACGAGCATGGACCCGGCTGCGATCACGACCACGGGCAGGCGCATGAACCGCAGGAGCCGGTGCGCCGCGCCGAGCCGAAGGTCGGCCGCAACGACCCGTGTCCCTGCGGCAGCGGCAAGAAGTTCAAGAAGTGCTGCGGCTGACCGGGCGCCGCTTCACTGCCAGTTGCCGGTGACGTCGCCGAGCAGCACGGCGGTGAAGTGCTGGCCGGTGGCGGTGGCGGACAGTGGGCCGTAGGTGATCGAGCCCATCGTGCAGGTGCCGCCGACCAGGCCGGGTGAGACCAGCGACTGATTCGGCACCGCGCTGGCGGTGGGGATGAAGAGCCAGTCGGAGCCGCACAGCGTCGCGGCGCCGAAGCCGCTGGCGGTGCCGACGGCGCGTTGCAGAATCAGCGACGCGTCGAGCGTGCTGAGCGTGCCGTCGCCGGTGACGTCGGCGGCCAGCCGTTGGCGTGCGTCGAGCGTGCGCAGGCCGGCGATCGCCTGCAGGATCCAGGCGGCGTCGAGCGAGCTGACGCCGGTGCGCAGGTCGCCGGTCTTGCGCGGCGTCAGCTGCCAGACGCCGGCCGGCACGGCGGCAAAGGCGTAGGCGCCGCTGGCGTTGCTGCTGGTGCTCTGCGCGCCGGGACCGCTCAGTGTCAGCGTTGCGCTCGGCACGGCGGCGCCGCTGCGCGCGGCGACGACGCCGCTGATGCCGTAGGTGACCGCCGCGGTCGGCGTCGGGGTCGGTGCGGCCGGCGTGGCGGTGGCGGTGTGCGAGGGGGGCGCCGCGCCGGCGCGCTCGTAGGCGCCGGCGTCGAAGCCGAGGCCCTGCGGCCGCGTCGTCCCCTCCAGGTCGACGGGCAGGTCGGGCAGCGTCGTGCCGGCATTGAGCGCCGGGCTACCGGCGCTCAGGTGATAGTCGTTGGCGGCGCTGTCGACGAAGACCGTCGCGGCGGTGACGACGTACGAATGCGGATCGAAGTTGGGCGAGAGGGCGCGCCACTGTGCGAGGGTCAGGAAGGCGTCGTCGTCCGAGAAGCGGTTGACCACCGCGTTGTAGTCCGACACCAGCCCGACCTGACTGCTCGGATCCGCCTCGATGCTGCCGCGCGCGCCGAGGTGGATGAGGATGTTGTTGAGGAACGTGTTGCCGGTGCTGCCGTTCTTCAAGCTGACGGCGAAGCGCGCGGTGGCGGGCTGCACGATGGTGTTGCCGACGATGCGGTTGTCGCGCGTCCCGTACAGGTTGCTGCCCTCACCGTCGTCCCAGCCGGCGATGCCGGTCGACTGGTTGCCGTAGATCAGGTTGTTGCGGATCAGCGAGCCGCGCACCGAGGCGAGATTGATCGAGGCGCCGCCGGCGGCGCCGTTGTCGTGGATGACGTTGGCCTCGATCAGCGCCTGCTCGATGATGCCGTCGCCCTGCGGGTCGTTGGGGTCGTCGCCCATCTGCACCGGATCGGCGTTGAGCTGGATGCCGGAGGCGTTGTTGTGGTGCGCGTGGTTGCGGCGCACGGTCGGGCGGTCGCCGCTGTTCGAGACGTAGATGCCGTGCTCGATCGCCGAGTACGACGTCTGGTTGTCCTCCAGCAGCAGGTCGCGCGCGAAGCCGGTGAAGATGCCCCAGCGGCCGTTGTGGTGGCAGTGGCAGTTGCGCACCACGACGCCGGTCGCATTGGCGTCCGGCTCGCCCTGCACCGCGACGCCGGCGCGTGGCGCGTTGGTGCTCTCGAAGCCGTCGACGACGACGTAGTCGACGTCGCGCACCCAGATGTTGTCGCCGTTGCTGTTCGCCGCGCCGGGCGCGTTCACCACCACGCCGGCCTGGGCGACGAAGCGCACCGGTGCCTGCGCGGTGCCCGACCTGCGGGCGCGGAAGCCGACGTAGGTGCCGGGCAGGACGTTTACCGTGTCGCCGGCGGCGGCGACATCGCCGGCCTTCTGCAGCGTGCGCCAGGGCGCCGCCTGGCTGCCGGCGGCGGCGTCATTGCCGGTCGGCGAGACGTAGTACGTCGCCGCCGCCAGCCGCTGCGGCAGCAGCAGGAAGAGCAGCGCGGTGTACAGGGTGGCGGCAGAGCGGAACGGCACGCTCGCCCAGACGAGCACGGAGCGTACCCGCGCGGCGGCGCCGGCGCTGTCGGTTCGGATCGGCACGCGAGCAGGGATGCGACGACGTGCCAGTATCTGTCGCGCGCCGCGGCGTGGCGCTGCGCGCGGCGGACGCGTCGCGAATCCCAACGACGTGATATGCCTCCGCGCATGCGGACGAAACCGTTCGGATGGACCGGGGTCGAGGTGGCGGTCATCGGCCAGGGGACCTGGAAGATGGGCGGCTCGCGGCGTGCGCACGGTTCGGAGGTGGAGGCGCTGCGCGCCGGCCTGGAGCTCGGCATGACCCACCTCGACACCGCCGAGATGTACGGCGACGGCGGCGCCGAGTCGCTGCTCGCCGAGCTGCTGCGCGGCCGCCGCCGCGACCAGGTGTTCCTCACCTCGAAGGTGCTGCCGCAGCACGCCAGCCGGCGCGGCACCATCACCGCCTGCGAGCACAGCCTGCGCCGTCTCGGTACCGACCATCTCGATCTCTACCTGCTGCATTGGGCCGGGCCGCACCCGATCGGCGACACCATGCAGGCGATGGAGGAGCTAGTGGCCGCCGGCAAGACGCGCTTCATCGGCGTCAGCAACTTCGAGGTCGACGAATTGCGCGAGGCGATGGCGGCGCTGACGCGCGAGCGGCTGGCGTGCAACCAGGTGCTCTACAACCTGACCGAGCGCGGCATCGAGGCCGACCTGATCCCCTTCTGCGCGCGCGCCGGCATCGCGGTGGTCGGCTACACGCCGTACGGCGGCTGGCCACGGCGCGGCGCCGGGCTGCGCGTGTTGGAGCGCATCGGCGCCGCGCAGGGGCGCAGCGCGCGGCAGGTGGCGCTGGCCTTTCTGACGCGCCAGCCGGAGGTGTTCGCGATCCCGAAGGCCGCCGACGCCGTGCACGCGCGCGACAACGCCGGCGCCGCCGACGTCGTGCTCGCCGCGGCCGACATCGCCGCGATCGACGCCGCCTTCCCGGCCCCACCCGCGGGCGCGCCGCTGGCGACCGCCTGAGCAGGCTGACGATCGACGCCGGTGATCGCGTCACCGCACCCGCGAGCCGGCGGGCCGCCGTCAGCCGGCGGTTGCCGGCCGTTGTCGCCGCGGACCCGACGGGGACCGGGACGCGGCCGACCGGCAACCGACAGCTGACGACGGCCACCGGCTCACGGGGTATTGCGTCCGCCGGCGTCGATCGTCAGCGTGCCGGTCGCCGGCTGCTGGAAGGAGAAGCTCGGCTCCGGCGACAGCACCGCCGCGGTGATGTGGAAGCGCACCGCGCTGCCGTCGACCGCATCGAGCACCAGCGCGCCGCTGTCGGAGCGCCAGCCGCGCGTGCCGAGCGGATTGTTGGTCGGCGTCTCGATGTAGTCGAAGGTGCCCTGGCCGCGCTCGCGGCCGAGCGGGATGACGGTGCCGCTGGCGATGCTGGCGCCCGGGTTGATGTAGGTGATCTGCACGCGGCGGATGATGTCGCCGGCGTTGAGGCTGCACGGCACGTAGCCGCCGCCGACCCCGACGCCGGCGATGATGTTGAAGGAGCCCTTGCCGATGTTCAGGTCGGGGCCGAGGTTGACGAAGCTGTTGGTGCCGCTGGCGTTACTGAAATGGAGGCTGATCGCACCGCCCTCGCAGGAGGCGCCCGGGGTCGGGAAGTTGGCCGGCACGCTGGTCGGCGTGAAGGTCGGCGTCGCGGCAGGGAGGCTGGCGGTTGGTGTCGGCGTCGCCGGGACGCGCGTCGCCGTGGGGGTTGCGGTCGGCCGGCCGTCGCCCGGTGCGACGCTGCCGCTGAAGGTGTCCGAGTCGATCTGCAGCTGGACCGTGCCGAGGCCGCGCGGGCTGTCGGGCAGCGTGCCGCCGATGTCGACCGGGATCGGCCCGGTGACGCCGTCGGCGGTGCCCTGGAAGTGGAAGGCACCGGTGTCGAGATCGATCGTCCCGGTGAGATGGAGCAGTGGGATCTCGACGCGCAGCGCGCCGCCCTGGGCGGAGGCGTCGACGACCATCAGCGTCGCCTCGGCGGTGCCGTCGGCCGCCGCCTCGATCAGCAGGCGGGCGACCTCGCCGTCGCCGACGTCGACGCGGGCGCTGTACTGGCCGATGAACGGGCAGCCGCCGAGCAGGTTGGCGACCGCGGCGACCAGCTCGTTGACCGCCACCATGTGGTCGCCGTTGCTGTCGAAGGCGGCGCAATCGCCGCGGTTGCCGAGCGCCAGGTTGACGCCGGTGACCATCTCGCTGACCGTCACCGCGTGATCGCCGCTGCAGTCGCCCGAGCACACCGCCGCGGCCCGTCCCGCCACGACCAACGCAAACATCGCCAACACTGCCATGCGCCGCATGTTCGATCCCTCCGACCAGGCGGCGTGCAGTGGCGATGAACGTCGTTCGAAATACGAATTCGGCGTTGTCGCGAGTCAATGAAGCCACGGATTACACGGATCGGACTCCTGCTCCGTGAAATCCGTGTAGTCCGTGGCTACTGCGCGGTCCGGGGCACGCGCCTCACACGTCCCAGTCGATCGGCTGGCGCGGGTCGGGCGTGAAGCTGCACAGCGCCCCGGTGCGGATGGTGGCGCTGAAGTATCGGCCGAGGCGGGGATCGGCGGCGGCGATGGCGCGGATGGCGTCGCCGATGGTGCGCGAGACGTTGATGCGGGCGCGCTCGGCCGCGGTGCTGCCGGGCCGTCGGCGCCCGCCCAGTCCGGCGGCGCGGGCAAGCGGTGCCGCCAGTTCCTGCAGCGCGGCGTGGGCGCGGGTGGCGCGTTCGCGGTCGTTGAAGCGCTCGGCTTCGGCCAGCGCCTCGCGCAGATCCTCGAGCCGCTGGGTGTCGGCCGTCGTTGCGTCGGCGGTGTCGCCGCCACCGCCGGCCAGCGCCACGGCGGTGAGCCCCGCGCCGGGGCGTCGCAACAGCGCGGCGATGTGGCGGAAACCCTTGCAGCCCTTCAGACGCAGCGGCGCCCGCTCGTCGTCGCCGATCAGCCAGGTCCTTCCGGCGGGGCGGAAGACGCCGCGCCGCGGTCCGCTGGCGCGCGGCGGTGGGCTCGGCAGCACGCGCAGCAGCGGCGCCGCGGCGATCACCTCCGCCGCGGCGGCGGCGGCCGGATGCATGCCGAGCACGGGCGCGGTGGTCTGTGCGGCACTGGCGAGCTCGCGCGCCCGCATCGGCTCGTCGGCGAGCAGCAGCTGCGCCAGCAGCACGCGGCTCTCGGTCAGCCACGGCGGCGCGTCCATCGCGGCGTGGTGCTCGACCGCGCGGGTGGCGAGCCCGATCGCTTCGGCGCGCGCACCGCGCGTTGCCGCCAGCAGCGCCAGGTAGTGAGCCCCGACGCCGAGCGCCAGCGTCGCGCTGTAGGGCACCACCGTGTCGGTGTGGGGCGCGAGCAGGGCGGCGAGCGGCGCGGCCCGCCGCGCGTCGCCGAGCGTGGCGCACAGCTCGGCGAGGAAGGGCAGCACGCCGACGCGGCGCTCGCGGCGCAGGTCCTCGAAGTCGTGTCGCGCGACGCGCTCGAACGCGTCGCGCGCCTCGCTGGCGTCGCCCTCGGCGAGCGCGATGAGGGCGAGGAAGGTGAGCGGCACCGGCGAGTCGGGGAAGCGCGCCGCCGCCAGCCGCGCCAGCGGCGCCTGTTCGGCGAGGCGACCCTGGGCGCGGCGGATGGCGAACAACTGCACCGACGGGTTGGTCTGCGCCGCCGCGTCGCCGACGCGCTCGACCAGCGCGAAGGCGGCCAGCGTCTCGCGCTCGGCGACGTCGAAGCGGCCCTGCCAGATCGCCCGCATGCTGCGCGCCTGGTGGACGAGAAAGTGGTAGCGCGGGTGGCGCAGGCCGCTGGCGAGCGCGGCGAAGGCGTCGATCTCGGCGTCGATGGCGGCGGCGTCGCCGGCGCACATCAGGTCGAACATCCGCCACAGGCGGCCCTGCGCGGTCAGGTCGCGATCGCCGGTGCGGGTGCCGAGGGCGACGATCTCCGCGGCGATGGCGAGGCGATCGGCGGCGTGCTCGTAGCGCCAGAGGACGAAGTGCCGCGCGCTCAGCGTGTGGGCGAGTGCGATCGGGTCGCCGAGGCGGCGCGCCATGGCGATCGCGGCGTCGCCCAGCGCGGTCGGGCCGAGGCTGTCGCCGGCCACCGCCTGCTCGGCGGCAAGCCGCGCCATCAGGCGGGCCCGCAGCGCGTCGTCGTCGGCCGGCAGCAGGGCCAGCGCCTCGGCGCCGAGCCGCAGCACGTCCGCGTCGGCCTCGCGCACCGGCACGCCGAGGCCGCGCGCGGCGAGGCCGAGGACAACGTGCGCCAGCTGCGGCCCGTCGCCGCGTTCGCGCGCCAGCGCGGCGGCGGCAAGGAAATGGTCGCGCGCCGCGGCCGCGTCGCCGACGCGGGTGAGCGAGCGGCCGAGCTCGATGCGCAGGGTCGCTTCCAGCCCGGCCTCGACGGCCGGCTGGTCGGCGAGCAGGCGCAGCGCGTGGCGATAGTCGTCGATCGCCTCCTCGTCGGCGCAGCTGGCGACGGCGCGTCGCGCCGCCGCCAGCGAGTAGTGGAAGGCGGGTTGGCTGATGCCGGCGGCGCGGTAGTGGTGCGCCAGGGTGGCGACGTGCGCTTCGAGGTCGGCGGCGTAGACGCGTTCGAGCGCCGCGGCGGCCAGCGCGTGCAGCGTCGCCCGCCGCGGGCCGGGCAGCGTGTCGAGCAGCGCCTCGCGCAGCAGCGCGTGACGGAAGCGCGGGCGGCCGAGCGGCGCGGCGGCGCCGGCGACGATGCCGGCGGCGATGCCGCTGTTGAGCGTGTCCAGTACCAGCGCCGGCGCCAGCGCCAGCGCGGCGCCGAGCCAGGCGAGGTCGATCTCGACGCCCATCACCGCGGCCATCTCCAGCGTGCGGCGCGCGGCGTCGGACAGCTGTGCGAGGCGGGCCTGCGCCACCGCGCGCACGCCGCTCGGCAGCGGCGCGTCATCCACCGGCGCGGCGCTGCCGAGCGCCGGCACGCCGAGGCCGCGCATCAGCTCGACGACGAACAGCGGGTTGCCGCCGCTGGCCGCGTGCAGGCCGGCGCCGAGGCCCGCCGGTGCCACTCCGGCGATGAGCTCGCCGACCTCCGCCTCGCTCAATCCGGCGAGCGGCAGGCGCAGTACCTGGCGCGCCAGGCGGGCAAGGCTGGTAGCGAGCGCCGGCTGCGCAGCGGCGTCGCTGTCGCGGTAGGTGCCGAGCCAGGCGATCGGCGCGTCGCGCCATTCCAGCACCGCGAACTCGGCCAGCGCCAGGCTGGGCACATCGGCGGCGTGCAGGTCGTCGAGCACGATCAGCAGCGGGCGCTCCGCGGCGGCGCGGCGGAGCAGCTCGGCGGCGGCGCCGAACAGTGCGAAGCGCGAGGCTTCGCCGTCGCGCGGCTCGCCCGGCGGCGGGGCGACGTCGGGCGTCAGCGGCGCCAGCGTGGCGGCGGCATCGCCCACCCAGGCGCGCCAGGTGGCCGGCGGGACGCTGCGCGCCAGGCCGCGCAACACCTGGATCCACGGCCAGTAGGCCGGCGCCCCACCACTCTCCCAGGCGCGGCCCCACAGCACGCGGAAACCGGCGGCGGCGGCACGCGCCGCCACCTCCTCGGCCAGGCGGGTCTTGCCGATCCCCGGCTCGCCGGCCAACAGCGCGGCGCCGTTGCGGCGCCGCGGCGGCGGCGTGAGCAGGTCGCCGAGCTCGTACAGCTCACGCGCACGGCCGACGAACTCCCCGCCCGGCGGCAGCATCCCGGGCGCGTTGTGAGCTTCTTGCGGCACGATTCAAGCTCGCCGAAGCGTATCGTTCCGGTCAAGTCGGCGGGCAGATGACGTGCGGTGCAGCAAAACCGGTCGCACCGCCATCCCCGGGCGAAAGAGGGGGGCCAAGAGGGCACGGCCGGAGCACCGGGGGAGCCGTGTCGGGAGGAGCAGGCCCTGTATGCGCAAGAGGAGGCCCGAGGTCGCGTCGCTCGACGCGGTGCATATTCGCCGCGATGGGGACGATGCGGTCATCGAGTACACCGATCCGAGTATAGCGACCACGTATTTTCGCGTCGGTCCGGCGCTCGACCGCATGAGCGATCAGGACGTGCTGGACGCGTTCAACGCCGTCCTGGAGGCCGAAGCCGCGGAGGACGAGCCCTACGAGCACGTCGCCGTCGAGATCCCACCCGGCAGGCCGCAGATCCGCTATCACCCGGCCGCCGAGCAGTGGGCGCCGCGCGGCGCCGTGCTGCGCTGCGTGGTCGACGACGGCGGGCCGGACGGCGAGGCGATCGTCTACATCGACGACCAGGCGCTCAGCCTGGCGGAGTTCGGCCGCCTGATCTGCACCTATGCCGGCTGGGGGATGCGCATCACCTTCGTCCCCGAGGATGCGCTCTGCTGCGAGCCGCAGGTCGAGCTGCGCGAACCCGACGACGAGTGAGGCGGCGGCGCGCAGGCGGCTCGCCCGCCGGCGGCGTCCCCCGCCGCCGACCCCCCAACACAGCGCGGGCGAGCCGCCGGCGTTCCGACATTGCGGCTCCGCCGGCAATGCGCGATGAGTGGCCCGCGATGAGCCCGCGGTACCTCATCGCGCATCGCTCGTCGCTCATCGCCGTACCGTTGGGAGCCCGACATGGCCGATTCGAATCCGCCCGAGCGCGTCCACTTCCACACCTGCCCGCTCTGCGAGGCGACCTGTGGATTGGAGATCACCACGCGGGGGCGTGAGGTGGTGGGCATCCGCGGCGACGCCGACGACGTGTTCAGCCGCGGCTTCATCTGCCCGAAGGGGTTCGCGGTGAAGGAGCTCGACGCCGATCCCGATCGGCTGCGCACGCCGCTGGTCAAGCGCGACGGCCGGCACGTCGCGGTGAGCTGGGACGAGGCGTTCGCCGAGATCGAGCGCCGGCTGCTGCCGATCGTACAGCAGCACGGGCGCGACGCGGTGGCGGTCTACCTCGGCAATCCGAGCGCGCACGCGCTGGCGCTGATGCTCTACAACCAGGTGCTGCTGCGCGGGCTCGGCTCGCGCAACATCTTCTCCGCCAGCACCGTCGACCAGATGCCGAAGCAGGTCTCGGCGGGGCTCATGTTCGGCACCGTGCTGAGCGTGCCGATTCCCGACCTCGACCGCACCGACTACCTGCTGATGCTGGGCGCCGACCCGTTCACCTCGAACGGCAGTCTGATGACCGCGCCCGACGCGCCCGGACGCCTGCGTGCCATCCGCAAACGCGGCGGCAAGGTGGTGGTGATCGATCCGCGCCGCTCGCGCAGCGCGCAGGAGGCCGACGAGCACCACGCCATACGCCCCGGCGCCGACGCCTACTTCCTCTTCGGCCTGGTGCACACGCTGTTCGAGGAGCAGCTGGTGCGGCTTGGCCGGCTCGCCGAGCATGTCGCCGGCCTCGACGCGGTCGAGCGCCTGGCGCGCGACTTCGCGCCGGAGACGGTGGCGCTGCGCTGCGACGTCGCCGCCGCCGACATCCGCCGCCTGGCGCGCGAGCTGGCGTCGGCGAAGAGCGCCGCGGTGTACGGCCGCATCGGCACCTGCACGCAGGCGTTCGGCTCGCTGAGCAGTTGGCTGGTCGACGTCGTCAACGTGCTCACCGGCCACCTCGATGCGCCCGGCGGCGCCATGTTCACCCGCCCGGCGGCCGGCGCGCCGCATACGCGCGGTACGCCCGGGAAGGGCAAGGGGGTGCGCTTCGGCCGCCGCCACAGTCGCGTCCGCCAACTCCCGGAGGTCTACGGCGAGCTGCCCGCCGCCTGCCTGGCGGAGGAGATCGAGACGCCCGGCGCGGGGCAGATCCGCGCCCTGATCACCATCGCCGGCAATCCGGTCCTCAGTACGCCGAACGGCGCGCGCCTCGACGCGGCGCTCGGGCAACTCGAGCTGATGATCAGCCTCGACATCTTCCTCAACGAGACGACGCGCCACGCCGACGTCATCCTGCCCGGCCTGTCGCCGCTCGAGCAGTCGCACTACGACGTCGCGCTGCGCTCGCTGGCGGTGCGCAACGTCGCCACCTACGCGGCGCCGATCTTCCCGGTGCCGGCGGGGCAGCAGCCGGAGTGGCGCACCATCCTGCGCCTGCTCGGCGTGCTGATGGGGCAGGGCGCCAACGCCGACACCGACGGGCTCGACGACTTCGTCGCCGGGCAACTGGTCGAGCAGACGATCGCCGCCGGCGCCTCGCCGATCGCCGGCCGCAGCGCCGCCGACATCCTCGCCGCGCTGGCGCCGCGCCGCGGGCCGGATCGGCTGCTCGACCTGATGCTGCGCACCGGGCCGTATGGCGACGGCTTCGGCGCCAACCCCGACGGGCTGACGCTCGCCAAGCTGGAGGCGCAGCCGCACGGTATCGACTTCGGTCCGCTGGCACCGCGCATCCCCGAGGTGCTGCGCACGCCGTCGGGCAAGATCGAGCTGGCGCCCGAGCCGCTGGTCGCCGACGTCGCGCGGCTGCGCGCCGATCTGGCGACGCCGAGCGACGGCCTGGTGCTGATCGGCCGCCGCGACCTGCGCTCGAACAACTCGTGGATGCACAACGCCCCGGTGCTGGTGAAGGGCAAGCCGCGCTGCACGATGCTGGTGCATCCCGACGACGCCGCGCGCCTCGGCCTCGCCGATGGCCGCCTGGCGCGGGTGCGCTCGCGCGCCGGCCAGATCGACGTGCCGGTCGAGGTGAGCGACGCGATGCGCCGCGGCGTGGTCAGCATCCCGCACGGCTGGGGCCACGACCTGCCCGGCATCCAGATCGGCGTCGCCCAGGCGCACGCCGGCGTGAGCTGTAACCGCTTGGTGGACGAGCGCGAGATCGACCCGCTCTCCGGCAACGCGGTGCTGAACGGCGTCCCGGTGCGCGTCGAGGCGATCTGAGTATCAGCGATGAGTGACGAGCGATGAGCGATGAGGCGTGTTGGACGCATCGCTCGTTGCGCATCGCTCCTCGCTGCTCTCCTCTGTAGTCGGGCAGCGGCCGCGCCGCTGACCGAGTTCCCCCTGCCGACGGTCGGCAGTCGGCCGCTCGGCATTGCCGCCGGGCCGGATGGGGCGCTGTGGTTCTGTGAGTACAGCGCCAATCGCATCGGGCGGCTGACGATCGATGGCGGGTTGAGCGAGTACGACGTGCCGACGCCGGCCAGTCAGCCGATCGGCATCGTGGCCGGGCCCGACGGCGCGCTGTGGTTCGCCGAGTTCGCCGCCGGGCAGATCGGGCGCATCGATCTCGACGGGGCGGTGCGCCAGTATCCGCTGCCGGATCGTGGCGCGGCGCCGTTCTTCATCGCCGTCGGCGCCGACGGCGCGCTGTGGTTCACCGAGCATGACGGCAACGCCATCGGCCGCCTCACCACCGACGGCGGGCTGAGCGAGTACCCGGTCCCGACCGCGGCAAGCGGACCGATCGGAATCACGGCGGGGCACTTCGGCGAGCTGTGGTTTGCCGAGTTCTACGCCAGCCGCATCGGCCGCGTCGACGGCGCGGGCGAGGTGACCGAGCTGGTGATCCCGATCGAGGAGAGCGGGCCGCGCGACGTCGCGGTCGCCGCCGACGGCAGCGTCTACGTCAGCCTCGAGCTGGTCGATCGCATCGGCCGCTTCGCCACCGACGGCAGTTTCAGCAGCCTGGCGCTGCAACCCGACAGCCATCCGCGCCACCTCGTCATTGGTCCCGATGCCGGGGTGTGGTTCACCGAGTTCGCCGGCGATCGCATCGGTCGCGTCGGGCGCGGCGGGGCGCTGCGCGAGATCGGCGGCCTGTCGGCGCGCAGTCGGCCGCTCGACGTCGCGGTCGGCGCCGACGGACGCCTGTGGTTCACGCAGGCGGACGGCAATCGCGTCGGCGCGCTGGAGGTGCCGCCGTGCCCGGGCGACTGCGATGCGAGTCGCACGGTGACCATCGCCGAGCTGCTGCGCGCGGTGCGCCTGGTGCTCGGCGAGTCGGTCGAGTGCGCCGCCGCCGACGCGAACGGCGACGGTGCAGTACACGTCGACGATCTGATTGCCGCGGTCGACGCCGGGCTGCGCGGCTGCGACTGAGCCTCGCGGAGGAGCGGTAGCAGCGCGGCCCTCCGTGGCCGCCTATTCGGATGTGCGGCCGCGGAGGGCCGCGCTACTACCCCCTCGAAAAACGAAGGGGCGCGGCCTTGCGGCCGCGCCCCCCTGGTACGCGATGTGGATCGTGCTCAGCGGCGCCGGCGGCGCAGCAGCAGCAGGCCGGCGATCGGCAGCAGCAGCGCCCAGCCGGAGTTGCCGTCGCGCGGGGCGACGACCGCGCAGCCGTCATCCTCGTCGTTCGGCTTGCGGGTCGGCTTGACCGTCGGCGTCCGCGTGACGGTCGAGGTCGGCGTCGTCGGCGTGCCGATGGTCGGCGTGGTGGTCGGCGTCGGCGTCTCGGTGACCGTCGGGCTGGCGGTCGACGTCCCGGTCGGCGTCGCGACCACGCCGACCACCGCCTGACCGTTGATGCAGTTGGTCACCAGCGCGCCGCCGTCGGGATCGCTGGCGCCGGCGTTCGAGCAGGTGAGGCCGTATGTGCCATCCGCGACGCCCTCGTCGATCGACACCTCGCAGCGGTAGAGCAGCGAGCCGTCGGGGATCGGGTTGACGTTGTCGAGCGCCAGCACCAGCGAGCGGATGCCGGTGCAGTTCTCGCCCGGCGTGCAGCCGGACGGCTGGTAGGCGAACGAGGTGCCGCCCTTGTCGATCTCCGGATTGACCGTGCAGTCCGGCTTGCCGTTGTTCTTGGCGATGACGCCGATGCCGGTCGGGAAGGTGATGTCGTTCTGCGTGCCGGCGACGTCGACGCCGGTATTGAGCGACACGCCGAGCGTCTGCACGCTGCCCGCCGGCCCGTCGATCGAGCCGATGGTGATGGTCGCGTCGGCCTCGACCGCGGCGGTGATCGTACCGTTGCTGCAGTCGACGCCGAGGCGCTCGCCGTCCGGATCGCCGGCGCCGGGGTTGCTGCAGGTGAGCGGGTAGTCGCCGGACGCGTCGGCGGCGATCGCGATGTTGCAGGTGTAGAGCACGGCGCCGTCGGCGATCGGATCGACGTTGTCGAGCGCCAGCACCAGCGCGCGCACGCCGGTGCAGTCCTCACCCGGCGTGCAGCCGGACGGCTGGAAGGCGAAGGAGGTGCCGCCCTTGTCGATCTCGGGGTTCACCGTGCAGTCGGGCTTGCCGTTCTCCTTCGCGGCGATGCGCGCCGCGCCGTCGAAGGTGATGTCGTTCTGGGTACCGGCCACCTGGGCCTCGCCGTTGGTGTCGAGCTTGACCTCGACCTCGACCGTCGTTCCCGGCTCGCCGGTGGCGGAGCCGACCAGGATGGAGGCGACCACCGGCAGCGAGGTGTTGGTGGCGGTCGGCGTGCTGGTGATCGGCGGCACCGTCGGGGTGCGCGTCGCGGTGGCGGTGGCGGTTACCGTCGCGGTGGCCGTACCGGTCGGAATGCCGGTGGCGGTGGCGGTCGCCGTCGCGGTACCGGTCGGGATACCGGTGGCGGTGGCGGTCGCGGTGGCGGTCGCCGTACCAGTTGGGATCCCGGTGGCGGTGAAGGTAGCCGTCGCGGTCACCGTTGCCGTGTCGATCGGACCCTGTGTCGGGGTGTCGGTCGGCAGCGGCGTCTCGGTGGCGGTGGCCGTGGGGGTGTCGGCTTCGGTGGCCGTGGCGGTTGCGGTGCCGGTCGGGATGCCGGTCGGCGTATCGGTCGGCGCCTGTTCCGGCGTGTCAGTCGCGGTGGCGGTGGGAATCTGGATCGGGGTGTCGGTGGGCGTCGCAGTCTCGGTGGCGGTGGCCGTCTCGGTCGCCGCGGTGCCGGCCGGCGTGCCGGTCGGCGTGACCGTCGGCGTCGCGGTATCCTCCCCCGGGGTCACGGCGCCGCCCTGCAGGCAGGAGCCGTTCGAGCAGGTGCCATCGCCGGTGCACTCGTTGAAGTCGTCGCACGAGCCGCCGTCCTTCGCCACGCACTCGCCATCCTCGGGGTTGCAGGTGGCGCACTCACCGCACGGCGAGATGCCGAAGTTCTGGCACTGGCCGGTGGCGACGTTGCAGAAGTCGAGCGTGCACTTGTTGTCGTCGGAGTCGGGACAGGTGACGAAGGTGCCGATGCAGATGGTGCCCAGGCAGACGTCGTCGGTGGTGCAGGTGCTGAACGGGTCGGTGCACGATTCGCCCTGCTTCTCCGGATCGGGCAGGCAGAAGCCCTGCGCCGAGCAGGACCCCTCGCAGCCGGCCTGACCGCAGGTGGCGCCGGTGTCCGGCGTGCCCTGACACACGCCGCTGACGCAGGTGTCGTTGATCGTGCACGGGTTGCCGTCGTCGCAGGCACCGGCGACCGGCGTGCCGTGGCAGTCGCCGTCGGCACACATGTCGTTGTTGGTGCACTCGTTGCCATCGGTGCAGGACTGCGCGCGCGCCGGTGCGGACATCAGCGCGGCGGCCAACGTGAGGGCGCAGACAAGCTGCCAGGTGCGGATCATCATGATGGTCTTTCCTCCCCGTTGCCGCGAAAAAGATGGCCGGAAAAGGCCATATCTTGCCGCCAAGGTCAAATTTTTGTTTGCCGGCAGGATTGCTCTAGAACGGACCGCTGGCCGCCATGACCGTACGCTCCGAGGACGCGCTGTCCACCCGCAATCTGCTGCTCTACCTGGGCAGCCGATTCTGCGGCGGCACCGCGATGACCATGCTGCGCTCGGCGGTGGCATGGCACGTCTTCACGCTCACCGGCTCGGCGTTCCACCTCGGGCTGATCGGCCTGGTGCAGTTCCTGCCGGTACTGACCCTGACGCTGGTCGGCGGGGCGGTGGCCGACACCTACGAGCGGCGCCGGGTGATCATGCTGGCCCAGGTGGTGCCGCTGACCTGCGCGCTGCTGCTGTGGGCCGCCACCGAACGCGGCGCCCTCAGCGTCCCGTTCCTCTATGCCATGGTCTTCGTCGCGGCTGCGGCGTCGGCGTTCGAGAACCCGGCCCGCGCCGCCATGCTGCCGACCCTGGTGCCGCGCGCACAGTTCCCACGCGCCGTGACGCTCGCCTCCACCGGCCAGGCGCTCGCCTTCATGAGCGGGCCGGCGAGCGGCGGGCTGATCATCGGCGAGCGCGGCATCCACACCGCCTACCTGACCGTCGCGGTGCTGATCCTCGGCTCGCTGTTCGGGCTCGCCTGGCTGCGCCCGCAGGCGGCGCGCGGCGAACGGCGGGCGATGAGCTGGACGGCGGTGCGCGAGGGGCTCGCCTTCGTGCGCCGCAGCCCGGTGGTGCTCGGCTGCATGACGCTCGACATGTTCGCGGTGATCTTCGGCGGCGCCGCGGCGCTGCTGCCGATCTACGCCAACGACATCCTCGGCGTCGGCGCCAAGGGCTACGGGGTGCTGAGCGCCTCGCTGGAGGCCGGCGCGCTCGCCACGTCCCTGGTGCTGGTGTTGCTGCCGCCGGTGCGGCGCGCCGGCCGCGCCCTGCTCGCGGCGGTGGTCGGCTTCGGCCTGGCGACCATCGGCTTCGGCCTTTCGACCTGGTTCCCGCTCTCGATCGCGTTCTACACCCTGTGCGGCGTCGCCGATCAGGTCAGCGTCGTCATGCGCAGCACCGCCATCCAACTCTCCACGCCGGACGCGCTGCGCGGCCGGGTGAGCGCGGTGAACTTCATCTTCATCGGCGCCTCCAACCAACTCGGCGCGGTCGAGTCGGGCTTCGTCGCGGCGCTGACCAGCCCGGTGTTCGCGGTGGTCAGCGGCGGCATCGGCACGCTGATCGTCGCCGCGCTGGTCGCCTGGCGGCTGCCGGAGCTGCGCCGTTATGAGCCAGCGATGAGCGATGAGCGATGAGCGACGAGTGACGCGACTCGTCGCTCATCGCTCGTCGCTCATCGCTTGGCTTTGCCGACGGCGCGGTCGAGGGTGCGCATCACCAGGCCGGGAAAGAAGCGCTTCATGCGCGCGGCGAAGCGCGCCTCGGCACCGGGGATGATGAGGAAGCGGCCGCGCGCGATGCCGTCGAGCAGCGCGTCGGCGACCGTCTCGACGTCGAGCACGCTGGCGCCGGCCGAGGCGGCGTGGGTCTCGCGCGGCTTGCCCCGGTTCTCGCGGTCGAAGCCCGGCGTCTGGGTGTCGGGCGGGCACAGCACGCTGACCCGGATGCCGTCGCGTGCCACCTCGTTGCGCAGCGCCTCGGAGAAGCCGACCAGGGCGAACTTCGACGCCGCGTAGTCGGTGTAGCCGAACAGCCCGATCAGGCCGGCCAGCGAGGCGACGTTGACGATCGCGCCGCGGCCGCGCGCCCGCATGTGCGGCAGCGCCGCCTGCGTCGCGTGCCAGGCGCCGCCCAGGTTGATGCGCAGCGTCTCGTCGAGCTGCGCCGCGTCGATGCGCTCGAAGTACTGCGGGACGGCGCGCCCGGCGCAGTTGAGCAGGATCTCCGGCGCGCCGAGCTGCGCGATCGCCGCGCCGAGCACGCGGTGCACCGCCACCGCGTCGGCGACGTCGAGCGGCACGGCGACGATGCGCTGCTCCGCCGCCATCCGGTGGCGGCCGACCGCGTCCGCCGCCGCCGCCAGGACATCGGCGCGCCGCGCAAACAGCGCCACGTCCGCCCCCAGCGCCGCGAAGCGCTTCGCCGCCGCCAGCCCGATCCCCTGCGATCCGCCAGGAATGAAGACCGCGCACCCTTCGAGGTCGCCCGGCCTCACGTACCCCCCTCTGATCGACCTCCGCCCTTTGAAAAAGGGGGGTCGGGGGGGATTTCCCGACTGACCTCGCGGAAGATCACCTCGAGCACGCCGTCGAGATTCTGCATGACGTCGATGTTGGTGAAGCGGATCACTTTGAGACCCTGTCGGTTGAGGAATCTGGTTCGCCGCGTATCGGCGCGCTGCGCTTCATCGTCGTAATGCTGTCCGCCGTCAACCTCGACGACCAGGTTCGCCGTCGGCGCGTAGAAGTCGACGATGTCCGGCCCGATCGGTTTCTGCCGGTAGAACTGCACGCCGCGAATCTGCTTGCCGCGCAGGAAGTGCCAGAGGCGGCGCTCGGCGTCGGTGAGGTTGGAGCGCAGCTGGCGGGCGAACGGCTTGAGGCGGGCGTCGTAGCGCAGAGGCATTTGGGAAATCCCCCCTCACCCCCCCTTAGGGGGGAAACGGAGGCGATGCCGGCGCAGCATCTCTGCAACGCAGCGAGCTTTCGCGCGTAGGCCAATCTCGCGCTTCCGCGCCGCTCCGAATCCCGCTACACGCAGCACGTGCTGCGGACGATCATTGTCTCGTTCCTGATTGCGGCCTCCGGTGGCACTTGGCTCGATGTGCCGCTGAAGAACTGGAACGTCGCCGGGGCGGCGGTGCCGGCGGCGCCGAAGCCGCAGAGCGATGCGGAGCTGCGCCGGCGCTGCGGCGAGCAGGGGCGGCCGCCGAGCTCGGCGGCGGACCGGGCGTTGGTGGCGCAGGGGTGGACGTTGTACGGGCCGCTGCAGACCTGGGGCGACGCGTCGTTGATCCTCGCCGGCTCGGACGTCGACGGCATGTGCCGGCCGCTCGGCTATCAGGGCTTCGTCTTCGTCGGCGACGTGCTGGCCGGGACGATTGCGCCGACGCCGATGGACTCGCGCAGCGACGGGGCGGAGAGCGAGGCGATGCTCACCGGCAGCCGTGCGGTCTACGCGGAGTTTGCGCGCTACGGCGACAAGGATCCGCTCTGCTGCCCGTCGCGCCAATCGACCGTCACGTACGTCATCGAGGACGCAGCCGGGAAGCCGTTGCTGGTGCCGCAGAGCGCCTTCACGCAGCCGACCGGCACATCGAGTTGAGCCGCGGTGTCTTGATCGCGGGTCCGCGGCGGCTAAGGTCGCAGGCCGAGGCCTCGATGAACGTTCAATCGCTCCTCTCGCTGGCCCTGGTCGCGCTGCTCGCCGCCCCGGCGGCCGCGGTGCCGCCCGGCTCGCCGCAATCGGCGGCGGCGCTGGCGCAGTGCGACGCGGTCGACGAGTTGCCGGAAGCGGCACGCGACGCGGCGATCGAGCGCGGCATCGCCGCGGTGGAAGCGGTGCTGGCGGCCGACGCGCGCGACGCGCTCGGCCACTTCGCGCTCTTCTGTCTGCTCGGCAAGCGCGCCGCGCGCGCCGGCATCGGGCTGGGCGCGCTGTTCGCGCTCAGCCGGGTGAAGGATGAGATCGACGCGGCGCTGCGCCTGGCGCCCGACGACGCCGACGTGCTGGCCGGCAAGGGGGCCCTGCTGCTCGGTCTGCCGCGCCTGCTCGGCGGCGACGCGGCCGAGGGCGAGCGCCTGCTGCGTCGGGCCCTGCTGTTCGAGCCGAGCAACACCGACGCGCGCTGCCACCTCGCCGCCGCCGAGCGCGCGCGCGGCGTGGCCGTGTCAGTCGACGTCCCGCCGCACTGCTGAGCCGGCTCAGCCGAGGCTCTGCGGTTGGGCGGGCAGCGGCTTGTCCGGGCAGCTCTCGGCGCGGATCTGCAGCGCCTCCGGCATCCAGGCCTCGAAGTTGCGGATGCGGGTTTCGTGGCTCGGGTGCGTCGACATGAACTCGGCCGGCTGACCGCCCGGGCCGGCGCTTGCCATGCGCTCCCAGAGCTTCGGCGCTTCGCGCGGATCGAAGCAGGCGCGCGCGGCGAAGATCAGCCCCATGCGGTCGGCCTCCGATTCGTGGTCGCGCGAGAACGGCAGCAGGACGCCGAACTGCGTACCGACGCCGAGCGCGCCCATGACCATGTGCTGCGTCTGCTGGTCCATGTCGCTCATCGCCATGCCGGCGGCCATGGTGCCGAGCTGCACCAGCTTCTGGTGCGCGATGCGCTCGGCGCCGTGGCGCGCGATGGCGTGCGCGATCTCGTGGCCCATGACGATCGCCAGGCCGTCGGCGTTCTGCGCGATCGGGACGATGCCGGTGTACACCGCCACCTTGCCGCCCGGCAGCGCGAAGGCGTTGGCCTGGTCGGATTGAATGACGTTGTACTCCCACTCGAAGCCGGGATCCTCGGGGGCGGCGGCGGTAGCGAGGCGCTGGCCGATGGTGCGCACGACGTCGACCACCTTGCCGGACTGGATGACGTTCTCCTGGGACAGGATCTGCTGGTACGACTGCAGGCCGAGCGCCGCCTCCTGCTCGCGGCTCATGTCGACCAGCTGCGTCCGACCGGTGATCGGCACCGTCTCCTGGTTGGTCAGGTAGTAGTAGCCGGCGTACAGCGCGAACAGGACCAGCGGCCACCAGATCACGCGCCGCCGGCGCATCGGCGCGCCGCCACCCCCGTACGACTGCATGCATCGTCTCCCCGGCGCACCTTGCGCGCGCCGTCTCGCTCAGAAGAAGCGTCGCGCCATGTTGAGCAGATCGTCCACCGCCGAGCCGTCGCCGTCGGCGTCGAACAGCTGGTTCAGCATGCCGAGCGTCGAGCCGCCCGGCGCCTGGCCGCCGAGCGGCGCGCCGGCGCGCGCGCCCTGTGCCTGGCTCTGCTGGCTGAGGATCATCATGGCCGCCGAGGCGACCAGCGGCAGCATCTGGCGCAGCAGCGAGCTGTCGAGGCCGGTCTGCTCGGCGGCGTGGCCGGCGACGTTGCGGCTGACGTCCTTGCTGCCGAAGATCTGACCGAGGATGGCATTGCCGTCGACGCCGCCCAGCCCGCCTGCGCCGCCGCCGAGAACCTGCAGGATGTCCTGCAGGCCGCCGCCGCCGCCCTGCGGCGCCGCGGCGCTGCGTTGGATGCCGCGCGCCACCGCCGGCGCCAGCTGCGCCATGCCCTGGCGCGCCTGGTTGGAGTCGATGCCGAGCTGCTGCGCCATCTGGTCGATCAACCCGCTGTCGTCCGCCTGTTGAAGCAGATCCTGCAGAGTCATCCCGCCCTCCTGTGGGTGGAGCTCGCCGGCCGCGGCGCGGCCGGTCCGGAACGCAAATGTGGGCAGACCTTATCGCGGTGGTACGGGGCGGCAAGCTTTTTCCGCCCCTGGATGGGCAGGGCGGGGCGGCTCGGCTACAACCGTCGCGCATGTCCCTGCAGACGCTGACCGTGCTGAGCACGACCTGCATCGTGTTGAGCGGCGTCAGCCTGCTGGTCGGCTGGGGCCTCATCCGCCTGCGCCACGACCGCCAGCGGCACCGCGTCGCGATGCTCACCGCCACCGCGCTGGCCGGGCTGTTCCTGGTCTTCTACGTCACCCGGTGGGCGCTCTACGGCTCGAAGCCGTTCGAGGGCAGCGGCGCGTGGCGGGTGCTCTACCTGAGCATCCTGGCGCCGCACGTCGTGCTCGCCATCGCCGTCGGCCCGATGGCGCTGCGACTCATCCAGCTGGCGCAGTTCCGCGGCGACTTCGCCGCGCACCGCCGCCTCGGCCGCATCACCGTGCCGATCTGGCTGTTCGTCGCCGCCAGCGGGTGGCTGATCTACTACCTCTTGTACGTGCGCAGTTATCAATTGCCGTAGCCTTCGGCGGTGCGCTTCGCTACGGTCGGCCGCGGCGGCGCCCGGCGCGCCGACGCGTCGGCATGAAGCTCGAAGGCAAGGTCGCCCGGGTCACTGGTGCCGGCTCCGGCATCGGGCGCGCCATCGCCCTGGCGCTGGTCGCCGAGGGTGCGATGGTGGCGCTCAACGACATCCGGGTCGAGGCGGCCGAGGCGGTGGCCGCCGAGGTGAGCGCGGCGGGCGGGCGGGCGCTGCCGTTGCAGTGTGACGTCGCCGACGGGCGCGCGACGCTCAAGATGTTCACCCGCGTGCTGACCACCTGGGATACGCTCGACATCCTGGTGAACAACGCCGGTGCGGTGTTCATCGCGCCGCACGTGGTCAGCGCCTGCGAGGCGCTGGCCGGCGAGGTCGCGGCCGGCGGGGCGCCGACCAGTCCGCTCGACGCCACCGCGACGATGGAGGACGGCGCCTGGCGGCGCACCATCGCGGTGCATCTCGACGGCACCTTCCACTGCACGCGCGAGGCGTTGAAGGTCATGCAGACGCGGCGCGCCGGCAAGATCATCAACATGGCGTCGGTCGCCGGCACCACCGGCCTGGCCGGCGCGCCCGACTACAGCGCCGCCAAGGGCGGCATCATCGCCTTCACCAAGTCGGTGGCGAAGGAGGTCGCGCACCTCAATATCCAGGTGAACGCGATCGCGCCGGGCTTCATCGACACGCCGCTGCTCGAGGCGCTGTCGCCGACCATGCGCGCGACGGTGCTGGCGCAGACGCCGCTCGGGCGGCTCGGAACGGTCGACGAGATCGCCGCCGCGGCGCGCTACCTGGCGTCGCCGGAGGCCGACTTCCTCACCGGCCAGGTGCTGAGCCCGAACGGCGGCTACGCGATCTGAGCGACACATGGGCAGCGACGTCCGCCACTCGACGGCTGCGGTGGAGCCCGGCGACCGGGTGGCGCAGGACCTGGCGGAGTTGGAGCTGCTCTACGCCACCGCGCCGGTCGGGCTGTGCTTCCTCGACACCGAGCTGCGCTACGTGCGGATCAACGAGGAGCTGGCGCAGATGCACGGGCGGCCGCCGGCGGCGCACCTCGGCCTGCCGGTGCGCGCGGTGATCGCCGAGCTCGCCGACGTCGTCGAGCCGATCTGCCGGCGCGTGCTGGAGAGCGGCCGACCGGTGCTCGACATCGAGGTGCATGGACGCACCGCCGCGCGGCCCGACGCCGAGCGCGACTGGCTGGCCAGCTATCATCCGGTGCACGATCGCGTCGGGCGGGTGATCGGCGTCAGCGTCCTGGTGCAGGACGTCACCGAGCGCCTGCGGGCGCGCCGCGATCTCGAGCAGGCGCGGCTTGCGCTGGAGCAGCACGTCGCCGATCGCACCGTGCAGCTCGCCGCCACGGTCGAACAGCTGCGCGCCGAGGTCGCGGCGCGTGCGCAGGTGCATGCCGCGTTGCAGGCCTCCGAGCAGCGCTACCGCGAGCTGGTCGAGACGCTGCACGACATCGTCTTCAGCGTCGACACGCGCGGCTGCCTCACCTACCTGAGCCCGGCCTTCGAGACGGTGTCGGGGTATGCGCCGGCGGAGATGATCGGCCGGCCGTACCTGTCGCTGGTCCATCCCGACGACCTGTCGACGGCCCTGGAGAGCTTTGCGCTCTCGGTCGACGGCAACAGCCGCCCATTCGAGTGCCGGGTGCTGGCGCGCGACGGCGCGGTGCGCTGGGTGCGCACGCATACCCGGCTGGTGCGCGACGCCGACGGCAGCGCCGAGCTGCGCGGCGTACTCACCGACGTCACGGCGCGGCGCGAGGCGGAAGAGCGGGCGCGCGTCCAGCATGCCGAGCTGGCGCACGTGCAGCGCGTCGCCACCATCGGCGAGATGACCGCGCAGCTGGCGCACGAGATCAATCAGCCGCTGGCGGCGATCGTGAACTACGCCGACGGCATGGCGCGCCGCTTGCGTGGCGACGGCGTCGACCCGTTGCGCATCCTGGCGGTGGCGGAACAGATCGCCGCCGAGGGGCGGCGCGCCGCCGAGGTGATCCGGCGCCTGCGCGAGTTCGTGCGCAAGGGGGCGGTGCAGGTGCAGGCGAGCGACGTCAATCAACTGGTGCGCGAGGTCGTGCAGTTGTGCCAGCCGGAGGCGCAGCAGCTCGGGGTGGCGCTACAGACGCAGCTCGATCCCGCCGCCGGACCGATCCGGCTCGATCGGATCCAGATCCAGCAGGTGGTGATGAACCTGCTGCGCAACGGCCTCGACGCGCTGCGCACCGTCGACGACGGCGAGCGCGCGGTGCGGCTCAGCACGCGCGGCGACCCGCCGCGCGGCGTGCTGCTCAGCGTGCGCGACAGCGGCATCGGTCTGCCGCCAGGCGCCGACGAGCAGATCTTCGACGCCTTCTTCACCACCAAGCCCGACGGGCTCGGCATCGGCCTGGCGATCAGCCGCTCGATCGTCGAGGCGCATGGCGGCCGGCTGTGGGTCGAGCGCAATCCGACACGCGGCGCGACCTTTCACGTCCACCTTCCGGCGACCGGTCCCACCTGATCCGTGCCCGCCCAGCCGCGTCGCCGGCCGCTCGGCGCGTTCCGGCTTGTACTGACGCCGCCGACCGGCTTTGATCGGCCGCTGCCGGGAGGGCACCCATGACTGCGACGCGCTCGCTACTGATCCGCAACGCCTGCATCGTCGATGGCACCGGAGGCGCCCTGCGCGACGGTGACGTAGCGGTCGTCGACGGCCGCATCGCGGCGGTCGGCAAGGACCTGCCGCGCAGCGGCCTGGCCGGCGAGGCGCGCGAGCTCGACGCGCGCGGCCGCGCCCTGGCCCCCGGCTTCATCGACGTGCACACCCACTTCGACCCGCAGATCTGCTGGGACCGCCTGGCGACGCCGTGCCTGGAGCACGGCGTGACGACGGTGCTGATGGGCAACTGCTCGCTGTCGCTGGCCCCGGTGCGCAAGCCGGATCGGCGCGCCCTGGCCGGCATGTTCAAGCAGATCGAGGACATCCAGCTCGCCACCTTCGACGCCGGCGTGCCGTGGAGCTGGGAGACCTATCCCGAATACCTCGACGCCATCCGCCCCGGCCTGGGGATCAATGTCGCCGGCCTGGTCGGCCACTCGCCACTGCGCACCTACGTCATGGGCGCGGCGGCGCAGGAGCGCGCCGCGACCGACGACGAGATCGCGGCCATGTGCGCCATCCTGCAGGACGCCATCCGCGGCGGTGCCGCCGGGCTCTCCACCTCGTATGTCGACATCGACGAGGAGATGAAGCCGGTGCCGAGCCGCTGGGCGACGCGCGACGAGGTCATCGCGCTCGGCAAGGCGATGCAGGCGGTCGGGCGCGGCCTGATCCAGACCGTGCCGGTCTTCTACAACCCGCCCGAGCAGATCCAGAACATCCGCGACATGGGCGACATCTCGCGCGCCACCGGCCTCATGTGCAGCGTCGCGCCGATCGTGCACAACGCCCTGGTCGGCGACCTGTGGCGCGATTCGCTCGCCGCCCTGGACGAGGAGGCGCAGCGCGGCGCCCAGGTGTTCGGGCAGAGCATGCCGCGCACCTTCGACATCAACCTGCGCCTGTCGGAGACCTCGTTCCTGCTCTACGGCGCGCCGGCCTGGGCGGCGATCATGCGCCTGCCGCTGGCCGAGCGCCTGGCGGCGTTCGCCGATCCGGCGCGGCGCGAGGAGCTGCGCAACCACGCCATGCTGCTCGGGCCGCTGCTGAACGTTCTGCTGGTCGGGCAGACGACGCCGAAGAACGCCGCGCTGCAGGGCCGCATGCTCGGCGACCTGGCCAGCGAGCGCGGCGTGACGCCGGCCGACGCGATGCTCGATCTCGCCTGCGACGAGAATCTGCAGACCGAGTTCTCGCTCCGCAACCTCATCCACGCCGACCCGGACGGCGTCACCGCGATCCTCTCGCACCCGCGCATCCACATCGGCGCCAGCGATGCCGGCGCGCACATCGCGCAGTTCTGCGGCGCCGGCGACACCAGTTACCTGCTGGCGCGCTGGGTGCGCGACCTGAAGGCATTCAGCCTGGAGCGCGCCGTCTACCGGCTGACCGGCGAGCTGGCCGACGCCTTCGGCATCCGCGGTCGCGGCCGCATCGCGGTCGGCCAGGCGGCCGACCTGGTGCTGTTCGACCCCGCCGCGATCGATCGCGGCGGCGAGGACTTCGTCCACGACGTGCCGGGCGGCGGCAACCGCTACGTGCGCCATGCCACGGGCATCGACCTGGTCGCGGTGAACGGCGCCGTCACCTGGGAGCAGGGGGCCTACAGCACGGCGCGCGCCGGTGAGATCGTCTGATAGGCGTCATTCGCGGCGCTGTTCGCGTCAGCTACGCGATCACTTGCGCACCTGCTGCCGATTGGGTAGACGCGGCTCTGCGTCAGGGAAGCACGTTTCTGGGTGGCACGGCGCAGCGTTTCGCGGTCCAGACCAGGCAACTTCCCGCGTAAGAGTTGAAAGGAGGGAAGCAGCAGTGGCTCAGGGAACCGTGAAGTGGTTCAGCGCCGAGAAGGGCTACGGATTCATCAGCCGCGACGACGGCGAGGATGTGTTCGTGCACTTCAGCGCCATCAGCGGCGAGGGGTTCAAGACCCTCGAGCAGGGCCAGCGCGTCGAGTTCGACGTGACCGACGGCCGCAAGGGCCCGCAGGCCGCCAACGTGACCAAGGCCTGACGGCGGTCTCGCCGCCCAGATCCGACGCCCCGCCCGGGTTTCCCGGGTGGGGCGTTCGCGTTTCGACGCTCGGCGCGCGATCTCGCCTTGTCGGCGGCGCGCTGCTAAGCCGGGAAGCCGCCCAGACGAGGAGCTTCCCATGCCGTTCGACCCCAAGCACCGCAGTCGCGCGATCACCGATGGCCCCGACCGCGCCCCGGCGCGCGCCATGCTCAAGGCCATCGGGCTCACCGACGCCGACATCGCCAAGCCGCTGGTCGGCGTCGCCAACACCTGGATCGAGGTGATGCCCTGCAACTTCCACCTGCGCCGTCTGTCGGAGCGGGTGAAGGAGGGCATCCGCGCCGCCGGCGGCACGCCGATCGAGTTCAACACGGTGGCGGTGTCGGACGGCATCTCGATGGGCACCGAGGGGATGAAGGCGTCGCTGGTCAGCCGCGAGGTGATCGCCGACTCGATCGAGCTGGTGACGCGCGGCCACCTGTTCGACGCGGTGGTGGCGCTGTCGGGCTGCGACAAGACGATTCCCGGCACCATCATGGCGCTGGCGCGTCTCGACCTGCCGTCGCTGATGCTCTACGGCGGCTCGATTGCGCCGGGTCACCTCGGCGACAAGGACCTGACCATCCAGGACGTGTTCGAGGCGGTCGGCGCCTACAATGCCGGGACGCTCAGCGCCGACGGACTGCGCGCGGTCGAGGACGCCGCGTGCCCCGGGGCGGGCGCCTGCGGCGGCCAGTTCACCGCCAACACCATGGCGATGGCCGGCGAGATGCTCGGCATCTCGCCGATCGGCAGCGCCAGCGTGCCGGCGATGGACAACCACAAGGACGCGGTGGCGTACGACTGCGGCAAGCTGGTGATGGACGTCCTGCAGCGCGGCCAGACCGCGCGCGCGGTCATCACCCGCGCGGCGTTGGAGAACGCCATCACCGGTGTCTGCGCCTCGGGCGGCTCGACCAACGCGGTGCTGCACCTGCTCGCCATCGCGCACGAGGCGGGCGTCGAGCTCAGCATCGACGACTTCGACCGCATCAGCGCGCGCACGCCGCTGCTCTGCGATCTCAAGCCGGGCGGCCGCTTCGTCGCCGCCGACCTCTACCGCGCCGGCGGCGTCGCGCTGGTCGCGCGCCGTCTGCTGGAGGCCGGCAAGCTCCATGCCGGAGCCGCGACAGTGACCGGCCGCAGCATCGGCGACGAGGCGCAGCGCGCCACCGAGACGCCGGGACAGGTGGTGGTGCGGTCGCTCAGCGAGCCGCTCAAGCCGACCGGCGGCCTGGTCATCCTCAAGGGCAACCTGGCGCCGGAGGGCTGCGTGGTGAAGGTCGCCGGCCACGAGCGCGTGCTGCACCGCGGTCCGGCGCGCGTCTTCGAGTGCGAGGAGGACGCCTTCGCGGCGGTCAAGGCGCGCGGCATCAAGGCCGGCGACGTGGTGGTGATTCGCAACGAGGGTCCGATGGGCGGTCCGGGCATGCGCGAGATGCTCGGCGTCACCGCCGCGCTGGTCGGCGAGGGGCTCGGCGAGTCGGTGGCGCTGCTCACCGACGGCCGCTTCTCCGGCGCGACGCACGGCCTGATGGCCGGCCACGTCGCCCCCGAGGCGGCGCGCGGCGGGCCGATCGCCGCGGTGCGCGACGGCGACACCGTCGTCTTCGACATCAATGCGCGCCAGCTCAACGTCGAGGTCGACGCCGCCGAGCTGCAGCGCCGCATGGCGGGCTGGAAGGCGCCGGCGCCGCGCTACGCGCGCGGCGTGTTCGGCAAGTACGCCCGCGAGGTGTCGTCCGCCTCGCAGGGCGCGGTGACGTCGTAGCGCGAGCGCAACCAGAAGCGAGCGCGGGCCTCCATGCCCGCCAACCGATGACGTGGGCCTTCGCGGCGGCGCCCCAGGATTGTCTAGGCGGTCGCGGCCGATGTGGCGGGCACGGAGGCCCGCCGCCACCAACAGGCCCGCCGCTACTAGGCCGCTTCGGCGGTCACCGAGGCGGTGCCGGCGTCCCATGCCGCCGGCTCGAGCAGGCGCTTCGGCGGCTCGTGCAGATCCCACACCAGGCCGAGGCGCTGCAGGCCGAGCAGGATGTAGTAGCTGGCGTCGACCTCCCACCAGAAGAAGCCCTGGCGGCACGAGTTCATGTAGCGATGGTGGTTGTTGTGCCAGCCCTCGCCCATGGTGAGCAGCGCCAGCCAGACGTTGTTGCGGCTCTGGTCGGTGGTCTCGTAGCGGCGGCGGCCGAAGACGTGCGACAGCGAGTTGATGGTGAAGGTCGAGTGCCACAGCAGCGTGGTGCTGATGAAGAAGCCCCACACCAGCCAGGTGAGGCCGCCGGTGAGGAAGAGCAGCACCGCCAGCGCCACCGGCGGCACCAGGTAGTGCTCGTTCAGCCAGCGCAGCTCCGGGTACTTCGCCATGTCGGGGATGCGGTCGTAGCGCGTCTCCTCGAAGTCCTCGGCGAGGATCCAGCCGACATGCGACCACCAGAAACCGCGTAGCACCGGCGAGTGCACGTCGCCCTCCTGGTCGGAGAACTTGTGGTGGACGCGGTGGTTGCCGGCCCACCACAGCACGCCCTTCTGCACCGCCAACGTGCCGCACAGCGCCAGCAGGAACTGGAAGACGCGACCGGTCTTGTAGCTGCGATGCGAGAAGTAGCGGTGGTAGCCGGCGGTGACGCCGAACATGCGCAGCCAGAACAGCCCGAGGCAGATGCCCAGCGCCGACCAGGTCACGCCGGTGTAGAACGCCAACAGGCAGGCGACATGCACCGCCCAGAACGCTGCGCCAGCGTCGCGCAGGCTGTTCGTCGAGCGCGTGATCGTACTCATTTCATCCTCCGACAGGGGTGGCGGGTGGGCCACAGGCAGTGAGAGGAGTGTACGTCGCGCTCTGTCACCGATCCGTCACCGCCGCATCATGTGACGGCGAAATGCAGGTGACCGGACGGTGGCGGCGGGTGCGAACTAGCGCGCGGCGCGCAGGCGGCGGACGCCGGAGACGGCCAGCAGGCCGGCAAGCGCGGCGAGGCCAAGCAGGGAGGCGGCCGGGGCGTCGGCGCTGCCTGTCGGCCGGAACGGGCCGGGGACGCTCTGCGTGCCGGCCATGGCACTCACCACACCGCCCTCTGGGCAGGAGCCGCTCTCGTTGCTGTCGATGCCGAAGCCGCCGGCGCCGATGCCGAAGCCGCCGACCGAGCCGCTGTAGATCAGCACCAGCGCCTGGCCGGGGTTCATCGCAATGCCGTCGCCCGGTTCGGCGGCGCAGACGGTGGTGTTCACCGTCGGGCTGCTCAGACAGACGGGCGGGTTACCGGTCGCGCTGAGCCCGAAGCCGAGCGTCTGGCGCTGATTGCCCTCGCAGCCCGCCGCGACGCCGCTGGCTATGCAGGCCGCCGGCACCCCGCCGCTGGCGGCGCCGAGGCCGGTGAGTGCGACGCCGGAGCAGTTGCCGGAATTGCGACAGATCTTGAGCGCGCCGCCGCCGCTACCGAGCGTCACCGTGCCGGAACCGTTCGGGTCGAATGACAGTGTGGAGATGTCGTTCGGCGTGAGGATGGCGGTGCGGCGGATCGAGCCGAAGGGGTGCACCGACTGGCTTGGCTGCAGTGCGCCGGCGACCGCCGAGGCGTCGGTAGTGGTGAGGTTGCAGCTGCCCACCCCGCCGACCGCGCCGGCGACGGTGGTGATGCGTTCGAGGTCGGCGGCGCCGCCGAGCGGCGGCACGATGCGGATCACCTGATAGGCGGTGCCGTCCGCAGCGCGGTACTCCTGCTGCTCGAAAGCGTGCGCCGCGCCGGCGCTGAACAACGCGAGCGAAACGGCGACGCGCAGCAGGCGGCGGAACGACATCGGCGCGGACGCTCGCACGATCGGGCGGCCCGGTCAACGCGGAAAACCAGCCCCAATTGCTCGAACCCCGCCCCTCCCGCATCATGGCCGCGTGACGCCCTTCTCGCTGTACCTGCACGTGCCGTACTGCGACTCGAAGTGCCCGTACTGCGATTTCAACTCCTACGCGGTGAAGCGCTGGCCGGAGCGCGACTACTGCGCGGCGCTGGTCGCCGAGCTGCGCCACGCCGCCGCCGAGCCGGCCTGGCGCGACGGCACCGTGCAGACCGTCTTCTTCGGCGGCGGGACGCCGTCGCTGTTCGCGCCCGAGTCGATCGCTGCCGTGCTCGATGCCGTGCGCTCGCTGTGGAAGCTGGCCGGGCCGGACGTGGAGATCACGCTGGAGGCAAACCCGGGTACGGTCGACCGCGCCCGGCTGCGCGGCTTCCGCGGCGCCGGCATCAATCGCATCAGCTTCGGCGTGCAGTCGTTCCACCCGGCCCATCTCGCCCGACTGGGCCGCATCCACAGCGCGGCGCAGGCGATCGACGCGATCGGCGCGGCGCGTGAAGCAGGCTTCGCCAACCTCAACCTCGATCTCATCTTCGCCGTGCCCGGCCAGACGCTGGAGGAGTGGCAGGCGGACATCGAGACCGCGGTGTCGCTGGGGCCGGATCACGTCTCCGCCTACAGCCTGACCTTCGAGGAGGGGACCGCCTTCCACGCGCAGCGCCGCGGCGGGCGCCTGCTGCCGGTGGCGGAGGAGATCGAGGTGGCGATGTTCACCCACACCCGCACGGCGCTCGCCGCGCACGGTTATGCCGCCTACGAGATCTCCAACTTCGCCAAGCCCGGCCGCGCCTGCGCCCACAACCTCAACTACTGGCACGCCGGCGCCTACCTCGGTGTCGGCGCCGGCGCGCACTCGTTCGCCAGCCATCCGGCGCCGGGCCGCCGTTGGGGCAACGAGAAGCTGCCGGCGCGCTACATCGAGCGCGCCCGACGCGACGGCAGCGCGCGCGCCGGCGACGAGGTGCTGAGCGACGCACAGGCGCGCGGCGAGTTCGTCTTTCTCGGCCTGCGCTGCAGTGACGGCTTCGCCGCCGCCGCGTTCGCGCGTCGCTTCGGCAGCGAATTCGCCCAGGCCTTCCCGCATGCCGAGGCCTTCGTGCGCGACGGGATGCTGGAGTGCGCCGGCGGCCGCTGGCGCCTCACCGAGCGCGGCCTGCTGTTCGCCGACTCGGTGTTCGCGACGTTCCTGTGAGGGGGCGGTGCGCCGGTACGCCGGTGAGCCGGTGAACCAGCCGGATTCCAAACTGGCTCACCGCTGCACCGGCTCACCGCGTCAGTCCTTCTTCTGCTCCTTCGCCGCCGCACGCGCGCGCATCTCGGGGATGCCGATCGGCTGCAGGTGCTCGAGGAAGACGCCGTTGAAGTTGGCGGCGATCTCGCTCGCGGTCAGGCCACCGGGTTTGTACATCATCGCGATCGGGCGCGGCTGCTGGAAGATCGTGTAGCCGAAACCGCGGCGGCCGAAGATCTGGCCGTTCACGTGCGCCGCTTTCTCGGAGCCGAGGAAGGCGATCAGCGGTCCGTTGAGCTCGGGGTTCATCTCCGCCGGCGGGTTGTCCTTGTCGATGCCGGGGATGGTGCCGGTCATGCGCGTCATGCCGGACGGCGCCATGGCGTTGATCGTGATGCCGTACTTCTCGTGCTCGATCGCCCACACCAGCGTCAGGCCCATGATGCCGGCCTTGGCGGCACCGTAGTTGGTCTGGCCGAAGTTGCCGCGCAGTCCGGCGCTGGAGGTGATGTTGATCACCCGGCCGTAGCCCTGCTCGCGCATGATCGGCAGCGCGTGGCGGCCGCAGTTGAAGCTGCCCTTCAGGTGCACGGCGAGCACCGCGTCGAAGTCGTCCTCGCTCATCTTGGCCAGCGAGCGGTCGCGCACGATGCCGGCGTGGGTCACCAGGATGTCGATGCGGCCGAAGGTCTTGACCGCCGACTGGATGATGTTCTCGGCGGCGGCGAAATCCGACACCGAGTCGTAGTTCGGCGCCGCGTCGCTGCCGATCTTCTTGATCTCGTTCACCACCTGCTGGGCCGGATCGTCGGCACCGCCACGGCCGTCGACCTCGCAGCCGACGTCGTTGACGATCACCTTCGCGCCCTCGCGCGCCAGGGCGATGGCGATGCCGCGCCCGATGCCGCGTCCTGCTCCGGTGACGACGGCCACCTTGTCCTTTAACAGCATGCGTCTCCTCCTTGTGATCGCCGCTCCCGCATCCTGGATGAGCGGCGCGCAGTGGTCCGCCCCAAGGCCCCCAACGCCCGGCGCGCACCGTACCCGCGAGATGAAATTTGCCTGGCGCTACCATCGCCCCTGGCGTCAATCAAGTGATTGAAGCGGGCGACTCGAACGGCGCTCAGGCGACCGCCAGGTAGTCGCGCCACGGCCGCAGGTCGTGTTGCGCGAGCCAGGCCTCGATCCAGGCGCGCGCACCCGGGGTGCCGACGGCGATCAGCACGAAGCCGTCGCGGCGGTCGGGGGCGCGCGGCTGCTCCACCGGCACGCCGGCGAGGCGGCGGCCCCAGCGCTGCGGCGCGATGTCGATGAAGCAGCCGATCGTGTAGCCGTGCTGGCGCAGGCCGCGCGCCCAGGCGCGTCCGGTCGGCCCGGCACCCCAGATCTGCAGCCGCGTCGTCGGCGGGACGGCGCGCGGGAAGTGGGCCAGCTTGGTGGCGAGGAAGCGGCGCCGCTCGTAGCGGCGGTCAACGCGGCTCAGCCGCCCGGGCGAGTCGCGCCAGGACAGCAGCATCTCAGGCACCTTGGCGAGGCGATGGCCGTCGAGCACCAGGCGCAGCCACAGGTCGTAGTCCTCCGGTCCGTCGCCATGGCGATAGCCGCCCACCGCGTCGAGCGCGGTGCGGCGCAGCACGGCGCTCGGATGGGCAATCGGCGATTCGACGAAGATCGCGTCGCGGATCGCCTCGCAACTGACCACGCCGTTGAGCCACTCGACGTAGCGCCGCATGCCGGCACCGGCCGCGTCGACCGGAAAGCACTCGACCAGGCAGCCGACCGCGCTCAGGCTGGCGTCGCGCGCGAGGCGCTCGCACTGGCGCGCCAGGCGCTCGCGATGCGCCAGGTCGTCGGCGTCCATGCGTGCGACCAGCGGCGCGCGGGCCGCGGCGATGCCGCGGTTGAGCGCGTCGACCAGCCCGCCGCCGGCCTCGATGACGCGAAAGCGCGGATCGGCGGCGGCGCAGGCGGCGGCGAGCGCGGGCGAGGCGTCGCGCGAGCCGTCGTCGACCAGCAGGCACTCGAAGTCGGCGAGGGTCTGGCTGCGCAGGCTGTCGAGCGCCGCGCCGAGCGTCGCCGCCGCGTCGCGAAACGGCAGCACGACGCTGACCGGCGGCGTGCTCACGCCCCGATCTTCACCAGGTCGAGGGTGACGGCGCCGATGAACACCTCGCTGCGGATGCGCAGCAGCGTGCGGTCGGCGTCGTCGGCGACCCAGATGGTCGCATTCCGCAGGCGCCGGTCGAGCTCGGCGGCGCGGCCGATCTTCCACACCTCGGGCACGACGCGCAGCGCGGTGAAGCGGCCGGCGGGAACCTCGATGGTGTCGGGGCCGGCGACGTCGAGCTGCACGCGGTAGCGCGCCTCGCCGGTGAAGATCTCGTAGCGCAGCACGTCGCCCGGCTTGGCGCCGCTCAGGCGGGCGCGAAAGACGGCGGTGATCGGGTCGAGCAGGCCGTCCTCGTCGAGCGCCATCTCCTTGCGCTTGCCGTTCTTCAGGTAGACGCTGCGCGCCCCGCCGTCGTCGGCGGCGAAGTCGATCATGGTCAGATAGCTGTCGCCGGCCATGGTGCGGTCGTAGATGAAGCGCAGCGGCTCGACGCCGTTGGCGAGGAAGGTCGCCTTGGCGGTGCCGCGGAAGCTCCAGAAGACGTCGACGAAGGCGTTGGTGCGCGCGCTCGCCTCGACCTCGACGCTGGGCTGGCCGACCAGCTCGCCGGGCGTCACGGCGACCGTCGCCCCGGCGGCCGGGATGCCGTTCCAGGCGACGCGATACTCGAGCCGACGCGCCTGGGTGATGGGCTCGGCGGCGCGCGCCGCCGAGACACACAGCAGCACCGCCAGGCAGACGGCGGCGCGGCGCAATGCCAATCGCTCAGGCCGCCGGCTTGTCGCCTTCGGCCTTCTCCACCTGGGCAGGGTCAGCATCGGTGCCCTTGTGTTCCAACGCCTTCTTGAAGTCGCGAATGCCCTTGCCGAGCGCGCCGCCGATCTCCGGCAGCTTGCCGGGGCCGAAGATCAGCAGTGCGACCACCAGGATGACGACCAGCTCCGGGGCGCCTAGTCCGAACATGCAGGATCCTCCACTGGAGGGACGCTAGCACGGGTTGGCGCGTTGAGCGATCACAGAACTCGCCGGCCGTTGCCGGCAGCCGGGCGGGGCGACTATGAAGACCCGCATGAAGCAGTGGTTCGCCCTGTCCGCCATCGGTCGCGACCGCCCCGGCATCGTCGCCGACCTTTCCGAGCTCATCTACGAATGCGACTGCAATCTCGAGGATTCGAGCATGACCATCCTCGGGAGCGAGTTTGCCGTCCTGTTGCTGCTGACCGGCGAGGGGGCCGACATCGCTGCGCGGCTGTCGGCCGCCTGCAAGCGGCTCGAATGGGAGAAACGGCTGACCGTGTTCTTCCGCCCGCTCGATTCCGAGCCAATCCCCTACCGGGCCAGCCATCGCGCCAGCCAGTACGCTCTGCAGGCGGTTGGGGTGGACAAGGCCGGAATTGTCGCCAAGCTCGCCCGCTGCCTGGCGGATCACCGGGTCAACGTGGCGCAGCTGCAGACTCAGTCGCGCCGCGAGCCGGAGTCCGGCACGCCGATCTTCACCGTCCAGATCGTCATGGACGTCCCCGGCGACGTCGATCTCGACGCCCTGCGCGAGCGCCTCGAAATGGTCGCCGCCGAGCTCTGCGTCGACCTGACGATCGAGCCTGCGGACGCCTGAGCCGGCTGGCGGGGGTTTCCGCACAACCTCAATTGACCGGGGACTTTCCAGCAAGGTAGGCTTCGCCGGGCTGACAAATAGGGAGGTCATTTGGCGTATCGCGGTCGAGGTCCACGTTTTGTTCCCCCGCCTGAGGAAACCCATCGAATCAATCGCAAGATCCGCGCTCCGCAGGTGCGGCTGATCGGCGCCGATGGCGGCCAGGTCGGCATCGTACCGATCGACGAAGCGCTCCGGCTGGCGGAGCAGGCGCAACTGGATCTGGTCGAGATCGCCGCCACCGCGCAGCCGCCGGTGTGTCGCATCCTGGACTACGGCAAGTTCAAGTACCAGGAGCACAAGAAAGAGAGCGAGGCGAAGAAGAAGGCGACCATCACCACGGTGAAGGAGCTGCGCCTCGGCTACCGCACCGACCACGGCGACATCGACCGGCAGATCGCCAAGGCGCGCCAGTTCCTCGAGGCCGGCGACCGGGTGAAGTTCCTGCTCCGTTTCCGCGGCCGCGAAATGGCCTACCAGCACCTCGGGCGCGAAAAGCTGATGGGCGTCTGCAACGCGCTCAAGGACGTCGCGACCTCCGAGGGCGATCCCAAGATGGAAGGCCGCATGATGGGCATCGTGCTGGCGCCGGGGAAGAAGAAGAGCGTCGCGAAGCCGCCGGCGGCGGCAGCCAAGCCGAAGGACGCGGCGTCCGCCGACCAACCGGCAGCGCCGGCGCCCGCTGCGGGCTCCGAGGCGCCGCCGAAGGTGGGCGCAACCTCGCAGGCCTGATCGGCGCTCAGGCGGGTGGCAGGATACGCACCCGCCGTCCTTCGACACGCAGGCGATCGTCGGCCCAGAGCTGGATCGCCTGCGGATAGAGCTCGCTCTCCAGCCCCTGCACGCGCGCCGCCAGGCTGTCCGGCGTGTCGTCGTCCTGCACCGGCACGCAGCCCTGCAGGATGATCGGGCCATGGTCGTACTGGTCGTCGGCGAAGTGGACGGTACAGCCGCTCACCTTGACGCCCGCCGCCAGCACCGCCTCGTGCACCTTGTGGCCGTAGAAGCCGGCGCCGCAGAAGGCGGGGATGAGCGCCGGGTGGATGTTCATCACCCGGCCGGCATAGCTGCGCGGCTGGAAGAGCGAGAGGAAGCCGGCGAGCACGATCAGGTCGGGAGCGTGCGGCGCCAGCGCCGCGTGCAGCGCATCGTTGAACGCCGCGCCGTCGGCGTACTGCTTGCGCGCCACCGCCACGGCCGGAATGCCGGCGCGCCGCGCGCGCTCCAACCCGAAGGCGTCGGCGCGCGACGCCACCACCGCCGCCACCTCGGCGCGCAGGCGGCCGGCGCCGATGCGCGTCAGCAGGTTCTGCAGCGTCGAGCCACTGCCCGACAGCAACACGGCGAGGCGGGGCGTGTGCGGCATGCGGCGCTCAGCGGAAGACGTGCTGGCGGTAGAAGCGCAGCTCGGTGATCGATTCGCGGATGTCGTCGAGCGCCAGGTGCGCATGCCGCTTCTCGGGCGGCGTCGGGCCGCTGGGATACCAGCGCCGCACCAGCTCCTTCACCGTGCTGACGTCGATATTGCGGTAGTGCAGCGCGGCGTCGAGCGCCGGCATGTAGCGCGCCAGGAAGCGGCGATCCTGGTGGATCGAGTTGCCGCACAGCGGCGAGCTGCGGTCGGTGCAGTACTGGCGGATGAAGGCGAGCGTCTCGGCCTCCGCCTGCGCGACGCTGACCCGCGAAGCGCGCACGCGCGCGGTGAGTCCGGAGGCGCCGTGATGCTCGCGGTTCCAGTCGTCCATCGCGTCCAGCACCGCGTCGGACTGGTGCACGGCGATCACCGGGCCCTCGGCGAGCACGTCCAGCCCGGCGTCGGTGATCAGCGTCGCGATCTCCAGGATGACGTTGTGGTCGGGGTCGAGCCCCGACATCTCCATGTCCATCCAGACCAGCAGGTCGTCGCGTGCCGCCATCGCTCACGCCATCCGGCGCAGGGCGGTGCCGACCGCCGGCGTCAGCCGCCGGCTCACGGTCGCGTCGATGCCCAGCTGCTCGATCGTTTGCGCGACCGTCTCGCGCGTCTCGTCGGTGGCGCGCGGCGGCAGGAAGTCGCGTACCTCGCTGGCCGCCGGCTCGGGGGTGAGCTGCGCGAGCGCCCGGACGATGTTCTGCTGCAGCATCGGATCGAGCCGCGCGGTGAGCTCGTCCCAGCGGTCGCGCACGAAGCCCCAGGTCGCCAGCCGCGCGGCGCGCGTGCCGAGCAGGCGGGCGTAGAGATGGGCGCGATCCTGCGGCCGCACCTCGTCGGTCAGGGTGAGCGCCAGCGAGCGCTGCACCAGTTCGGGGGCTTCGAAGGCGGTCAGGCCGAAAAGGAAGCGCTGCTCCTCCTCCGGGTCGCTGGCGGCGGCGCGCTTGTGCTCCAGGTAGCGTTCGTAGAGGCCCGCGTCGCCGTTGCGTGCCGCGATGCCGACCACCGCCGAGGCGAGATTGGGGTCGACGCTGTTGGGATCGCCGAGGTAGCGCTGCAGGCGGCGCTGCGCTTCGCCGACCACGTCGGCGGCGCCGGCGAGCTCGCCCAGCGCGCTGATCGCCGTGGCGCGCCGCAGCCGATCGTCGGCGCTCTCCTCCGGCCGCGGATCCCAGCCGAGCGCGTCGAAGTGCGGGCGGAAGAACGCCGCGGTAAAACGCTGGAAGTCGGGTTCGGCGGCCTCGTCCACCAGGTGCGTCGCCATCCAGTAGAGGCGTTCGGTGATCGCCGACAGCACGGCGCGGTCGCGCTCGTCGCGGAAGCCGTCGAGCATGGCAAAGAACTGCTCGACGTCGATCTGGCCGGCCTTGACCAGCGCCCACTGGTTGCCGACCAGCGCCAGGCGCTCGGGGGCGGTGAGCGCGTCCTGCACCACCGGCACCAGGCGCTTGAGCGAGGCGTCGTCGAGCGCGAAGCGGTAGAAGCCGGTGCCGTCGCCGTTCGGGTAGAACCAGCGCGCTCCCGGGAGCGGAACGCGCTGTTCGGCCTGATCGACCAGCACGCGCGCCTCGCGCACGCCGCTGCCGTCGCCGTACTTGATCACCACCGGCGTCGGCCACAGCGTGCCGGCGGCGTCCGGCGCAGCGTCGGGGTCGGCGGCGAAGCGCTGCTGCCGCACGTGCAGGGTGTCGCCGCGCGCCTCGATGCGCAGCAGCGGGTGGCCGGGCTGCTTGATCCACGCATTGGCGATTGCGCCGACGTCGCGGCCCGAGGCGGTGGTCAGCTCGCGCCAGAAGTCGTCGGCGGTGGCGTTCGCCTCGCGGTAGCGCTGCAGGTAGGCGCGCACGCCGCTGCGGAAGGCGTCGGCGCCGAGAAAGCCCTCGATCATGCGCACCACGCCGGCGCCCTTCCAGTAGGTGATGACGTCGAAGCGTTCGGTCGCCTGTTTGGCGTTCTTCACCTCGAAGGAGATTGGATGGGTCGAGTCGAGCGCGTCGAGGTTGAACGGTCGCGCCAGCGTCGCGACGAAGTCGCGCCACATGCCCCAGTCGGGCATCAGCTCGGCGACGACCTTGTAGCCGATGAAGGTGGCGAACGACTCGTTGAGCCACAGATCGTCCCACCAGGCCATGGTGACCAGGTCGCCCCACCACATGTGTGTCAGCTCGTGCGCCGCGGTGTAGTAGATGCCCTTCAGCGCCGGCGTCGAGGCGCGCTCGGCGTCGGCGGCGATGGCGGTGAGGCGGTAGGTGATGGCGCCGGGGTTCTCCATCGCGCCGGCCTCGAAGTCGGGCACGCCGATCGCGTCGACCTTGCCGTACGGGTAGGGGATCGCGGTGTAGTCCTCGAGGTACTCCATCGAGCGGGCGTGCGCGTCGCGTGCGAAGACGCCCTTGGCGGCCATGCCGCGCGGCAGGAAGACGCGCACCGGCCAACCGGTGCTGGTGTGGGTGACCGGCGTCGCGTCGTACGGGCCGACCGTGTAGGCCACCAGGTACGACGAGATCGGCGGCGTCTCGGCGAACTGCACTTCCTTGCGACCGCCACCGAGCTCGGTCTCGCGCGTCACGGCGCCGTTGGCGATCGCGACCAGCTTCGAGGGCACGTTGAGGGTCAGCGCGAAACGCGCCTTGTACTCCGGCTCGTCGAAGCACGGAAACGCGCGGCGCGCGTCGGCGGCTTCGAACTGGGTCGCGGCGTAGCGCGCGCCGTCCTTCTGGGAGCGGTAGAAGCCGCGCAGGCGGGCGAGGATGGCGCCGCGGAAGTCCAGACAGAGGCGCACCGTGCCGGCGGCGAGGTGGCGCGGAAAGGTCAGCGTGGCCGTCTCAGCGACGGCGTTGACGGTGACCGTCGCGTTGAGATGCGTGCCGTCGGCGAGCAGGGCGCGCGCGGTGGGGATCTCGAGCTCGGCGGCGTGCAGCGTGACGGTGTCGGTCGGCGCGTCGACGCGGCACTCGATCTCTTCGCTGCCGCGGAACTGCCAGGTGTCGAGATCGACCTCGATGCCGAGGTCGTAACGGACCGGCCAGACGGTCCGGGAGAGGCGGAAGTCGCGATCGCTCATCCCTGGCTGATACCGCATCGTCGCGACAGCGACCAGACGGGTTGGGCCCGTCTGGTCGGCGACGTGCGAGCTCGGCTCAGGAGGCGCGACGCGCCAGGCGTGCGAGCTGCCAGATCAGCGCGCCACCGATCAGCAGTGCCAGCAACGCGGTGCCGTACTGATCGAGCGACGGGATCGCGGTCGGCGGGCGCGGGCCGACGATGACGATCGGACCGTCGATGTCGTTGACCGTGTCGCGCGCGAAGATGCGCTCGCCGGCGACGAGCTCGCGGTTCAGCCCGATGCCGAGGCTGCCGTCGGTGAAGCGGCCGTCGCCGTCGGTGCCGCCGCTACCGAGCACCGCCCCGCCGTTCTCGGCGATGATCTGGATGGCCGGCGAGACCAAGTTGCGCGCGCCGTTGCCGAATACGCGCGTCGAGCCGGCGACGGCGCCGGAGGTGATGCGCGGCACCGGTACCGGCGTCGCGGTGGCAGTGGCCGTCGCGGTCGGCGTCAGCGTCAACGTCGCGGTGAAGGTGACGGTCGGCGTGTTGGTGATCGTCGCGGTCGATTGCGGAGTCGAGGTGACCGTCGCGGTGGAGGACGGCGGGACCGTGACCGTCGCAGTCGCGGTCAAGGTGGCCGTCGGCGTGTTGGTCACCGTGCGCGTCTGCGAGCTGGTCGGCGACGGGCCGATGGTCGGCGTGTCGGTGACCGTCGCCGTCGGCGTGCGCGTTGCGGTGTTGGTCGGCGGCACGGTGTTGGTGGCGGTGGCGGTCGGCGTGTTGGTCAACGTGCTGGTGCGCGTTGCGGTACTGGTCCGCGTCACGGTGGAGGTCACGCTGGGGGCGATCGTGTTGGTCGACGTCGCGGTCGCCGTCGGGCCCACCGGGCCGACGGTCAGGCTGCCGTCGGACCGCTCGCAGGTCGGCGTGCCTTCGTTGATGAAGCAGCCGTTCGGAATCAACGGCGTCACCTGGGTGAAGGTCAGCGCGGTGGTGCCGTTGGCGACGCCCTGGAAGGTGACGTTGAACAGCGCGCCGCTCATGCCCGAGGGCAGCGCCGGCTGACAACCGGCGGTGATGCTGACGACGCCCGGTGTACTGATGTTCGGCGTGATCAGACAGCTCGCGGTGAGCGCGGTGCCCTGCACCAGGGTCGGCGTCGCGATCGTGGCATCGTAGGTGAAGCTGACGGCGATGCCGCTGACGTTGTCGGTGCTGGCGATCGAGACCGGGACGATGGTGGTCTGGCCGATGGAAGCGATGGTGGCGTTGGCCGGCAGGCTGACCTGAACGGCGGACGCGGCGCTGGCGCTGACGAGGGCGACGAGGGCGATCAATCCGTGCGTCAACCGCCTGCCTGCACTCGCCGTCCGAACACCCATTCCCCGTTCCTCCGAGCTGGCCGTGACGCCCATGCGTCGGTCATGCCTCAAAAACCCGCCGACGTTGTAGGGCGCCGGGTCGATCGAAGTCAAGCAAATATCCACGCCGCCCTGCCACGGTCAATGCCAAAGACGAGGCCGCCGCCCCGGGCGGCATCGGCGCCGGGGCGGGCGGCGGCTCAGCGGCCGTGATTGACGACCGCAGCGGGCCGCTCGTCGACCTGTGCGCCGAGCAGAACGGCGTCGAGATCGGCGTCGCCCGCGACGCGGAACTCGAGCAGCAGGACGCTCCCCTGCGAGGCTGCGAGCGGACGCCCGCTGGCCAGGCTGATCGACAGGGTGCCGTCGCTGCTGCGTTGGCTGACCATCGCGTCCTCGGCCACACCGGTCGGACGCACCGCAACCAGGTGGCCGGCATCGGCGGCGAAGCCCAGCCGCAGATCGAGCGCCTGGAAGGCGGCGGACGACTGGACGTAGATCGGCACCCGCACCATGCCGCCGCGCGCGGCGCGCGGCGCGCCGGCATGAACGGTTGCCGTGGCGCCGACCCGGCGCAGCGACGAGCCGTTGGTCCAGTTGCCGGTGCAATCGCCGAACAACATGGCGGAGAAGTCCTGGTTGGCGGCCGAGGCCGACAGCGGGTTGTACAGGATGTTGCCCTGCTGGCAGTTGCCGCCGGCGAGGGCGGGATACACGATCTGCTGGCCGCCGACCTCGGCCGGCGTCGGGTAGAACAGCCAATCGGAATTGCAGCGATCGGCGACCGGCAGCCGCGCGATAACGCCGGCGCTGAACTTGAGGATGTTGACCGCGTCGAGCGCGCTCAGCGTGCCGTCGCCGGTGGTGTCGCAGGCCAGCCGCTGTTGCGCGTTGAAGGTCGCCAGGCCGGCCAGTACCTGCAGGACGCGCGCGGCGTCGAGCGAGCTGATGGCATTCGAGAAGCCGCCGGCCTTGGCCGGCTCGACCGCCCAGGTGCCGGTCTGCACGATGGCGCTGTAGTCGCCGCGCGAGTTGGTCTCGGTGCTGGTCGGCGCCGCACCGGTCAGCGTGAGGGCGACCGCCGGAACGTTCGCGTGGTTGCCCATGTAGTAGGTGATGCTGCCGCCGAGACCGGCGCTCTGGCTGCTGGGCGTGTTGGTGCGGGTCGGGGTCGCGGTCCGCGTCGGCGTGCCGGCGCTGGTGTTGGTGCGCGTCGGCGTGAAGGTCAGGGTCGGCGGAATCGCGGTCGGCGTCCGCGTCGGGGTCGGCTGCGCGCCGCTCGGATCGAGGTCGACGATGCGCACGCGTTTGTCGTCGTCGGAGCTGATGAACAGCAGCTGGCCGGACGGATCGATGGCGATGCCGGACGGTTCGCTGAACGAGGCCGCGGTCGCCGAGCCGCCGTCGCCGCTGTAGCCGTTGGTCCCGTTGCCGGCGACGGTGCTGATGATTCCGCCGGCGCTGATCATGCGGATGCGGTAGTTGCGCGTGTCGCCGATGAACAGGCGGCCGCCGTCGTCGATGCTGAGCGTCGTCGGATAGCTGAACTTGGCGGCGGTTGCCGGTCCGCCGTCACCGGTGAAGCCGGAAGTGCCGCCGCCGGCATACGTGCTGATGATGCCGTTCGGATCGACGCGGCGGATCTTGTGGTCGATCATGTCGCAGATGAAGAGGTTGCCGTTGAAGACGGCGACGTCGAACGGGTAGCGCAGCTTGGCGGCGGTCGCGGCGCCGCCGTCACCGGTCGAGCCCGACTGGCCGTTGATGCCGGCGACGGTGGTGATGATGCCGTCGGCGACCATGCGCACGCGGTAGTTGTCGCTGTCGGCGATGAACAGCCGGCCGGCGCTGTCGACCGCGATGCCGGTCGGCGAGGCGAGCTGCGCGCGGCTGGCCGGTCCGCCGTCGCCGTCGCTGCCGCGCGATCCGTTGCCGACGATGGTGGTGATGATGCCCCTGGTCGACACCATGCGGATGGCGTGGTTCGACGTATCGGCGATGTAGACGTTGCCGGCGCCGTCGACCGCGACGTCGAGCGGGATGTTCAGCTTTGCGTCCAGCGCGTCGCCGCCGTCGCCGCCGTAGCCGCGCACGCTGCTGCCGGCCAGGTTGTGGATCGTGCCGGTTTCGCCGTCGACCCAGCGCACGACGTTGTTGACCCCGTCGGCGAAATAGAGCTGTGGCAGTCCCGCGCTGCTGGTGGTCGCGGTGGCGCCGCGCGGATCGACCAGCGCGTCGTAGGCGGCGCCGCCGTCGCCCAGCCCGCCGCCGGCGAACGCGTTGATGAGGCCGTTGCTGACCTTGCGCACCCGGTTGTTGAGCGACTTGGCGAGTACGTCGGTGGTCGCCGACAGATAGAACGTGTTCTGTCCCGAGGCGGCGACGCCCCATGGGTAGTACAGCGTGGCGCTGACCGCCGGGCCGCCGTCGCCAGTGACGCCCGCCGCGCCGGTGCCCGCGACGGTGGTGATGATCTGCGTCAGCGCGTCCCCCATGCGGATGCGATACTGCTGACTGTCGGCGATCAGCAGGCTGCCGTCAGGCAGCGCGGCGACCTGCGAGGGGTACCGCATGACGCCGAAGATGGCCAGGCCGCCGTCGCCGATCTGCCCTGGAATGCCGGTGTAGCCGCCGCCCGCGACGGTGGTGATGACGCCGTTCGAGACGCGGCGGATGCGGTGATTGCCGAAGTCGGCGATCAGCATGTTGCCGTTGGCGTCGAACGAGACGTCGGCCGGATTGCGGAAGGTCGCGTTCAGTGCCGGGCCGTTGTCACCGGAAAATTCCCAGGTGCCGTTACCGGCCACCGTGCTGATGATGCAGTTGTTGCCGCTGCAGCCGGCCGGGCCGACCTTGCGGATGCGGTTGTTGCCGAAGTCGGCGATGTAGACGTAGCCGTCCGGACCGACGGCGACGCCATAGGGATTGTTGAGCGCCGCGGCCGTCGCCGGCCCGTTGTCGCCGCTGAAGGACGTGGTGCCGTTGCCCGCGAAGGTCGAGATCGTGCCGTTCGGCGTGACCTTGCGGACGCGGTTGTTGTTCATGTCGGCGATGTAGAGGTTGCCGGCGCTGTCGCGCGCGACGTCCAGCGGCAGATTGAGCTTGGCGCTCAGGGCGTTGCCGCCATCGCCGCCGAAGCCGGCTTCGCCGCTGCCGGCCACCGTCTCGATCTGGCCGGATGCGTCGACATGACGTACGCGATGATTGCGACCGTCGGCGACGTAGACCTCCGGCGCCGCCGCGCCGACCACGATCAGGCCGCGCGGGTCGAGCGCCGCGTCGAACGCCGGACCGCCGTCGCCGTTGCCGCCGCCGACGTACGTGCCGATTGAGCTCGCCAGCGCCGGACTCGTCAGCGTGACAAGTAGCGCGACTACCGCGATCGCGGCACAGCCCGACCAGCGCCGCGATGCGCGCGACACCGCCGCCCAGACCACCATCTTTTCCCGACCGTCTTGCAGCACCACTTTGTGCATCTCCACCACGGTCGGTGCACGTGTTGTGCCACCCCACAGCCAACGACTGCCACGCGCAACCGCGCGGACGCATAGCGGAATCGCCAGCGGCAAAGCAAGGAACAGCAAATCCGTTCGCAGGCGATCGCCAATTCCGTGCTGCACCCGCGCCAATAATGTACCGGTTCGGCCGCGCCAACCGCCCAGACGCAGCCCGAACTCAGCCGACTGATCGGACCCCGCCGGCGTCCGCGTGCGCCCGATTCGCTCGAACCAGGCACCTGCCTCGCCGTCGTTCGCCCGTCGATGCACCGACCCCGCCCCGCCTCACGGATGTGGCGTTGTGGAAAATTCTTGCTCGGTCGGAAGCCCGCGCCGAAAAGAGTTTGGCCGCAGCGTTTGTACTTGACAGCCCGCCAGACCCGATGGTAAGCGCATCGCGGTCGTTCGGGAACTGTTTCCACCGCGCACAGTCGCGGTCCGGGAACTGGAGGTGGAGACTAATGAGCGTGAGAGCAGATTCGTTTCGTCGCATGACTCGGGTGGCCCTGTTCACCGCCGCTGTGGCGTTGATCGGCAACGTCGCCCAGGGACAGATTCAGGAGTCCGAATTCCGTGGCGCCGACGGCACCACCTATCAGGTGCTGGTCGCGGCGAACCTCGGCGGTGGGGCGGAGCGCATCCGTGTCACGACCATTGCCGGTGCGATCGCTGGCGCTGGCTCCTGCGCGGCGACGGGCGACATGTCAGGCTCCCCGACGTCCGCCATCGGCGGTGTGCTGCCGCCGTTGATGACGCTGCACCCCTACGCGTCGATCCGCCGCACGGCAATCCTCACTCCGAACGACATCGGCTCGATCAACTTCAACAGCACCTTTGGTGGCCGCGTTACGCTCGGCACGGGCGGCGCCGCGATCAACGTCTGCCTCAACGCCTTTGACTGCACCGCGCAGCCGAACGTCGCCCCGCTGGTGACGCTCGACTCCGCCACCGGCGGCGTACCGGCGGCCTGCATCGCCGAAGACCTCACTGCGCAGTGCGACGGCTCCAACCAGCGCGATGTCTTCGCGTTCGGCCTCGCCGCCAGCGGCAACCCGCCCGTGTGCACCACTCCTGGAAACGTCACGGTCAATTCGACCGTCTGCGCCAACGAGCCGACCGACGGTTTCAGTCTCGTCGAGGGTCAGGCGATCGTATTCGTCTACAACAGCTCGCTGGCCTCGTCCGGCTTTGCCGTGGCGACCGGCGGCTTCGGCATTACTGCGGACAACATGAACAACGCCGGCTGCGCGGCGAACACGGTTGTGAGCGCCACCGGCGACAACGACAGCCAGCCGGCTCCGCCGCCGCCGACCGCGACGCCGACCAACACGCCGACCAACACCGCGACCAACACCGCGACCTTCACCAACACGCCGACCGCCACGGCGACCAACACCACGACGTTCACCGCCACCAATACGCCGACGGCGACCAACACCCGCACCAACACCCCGACGGCGACCAACACGCCGCCGCCGACCAACACCCGCCCGCCGATTCCGGTGGTGCCGTCGCCGACCAGCCCGGCTGGCCTGGTGATGATCATCGGCCTCGCCGGCGGCCTCCTGTGGGCCCTGCGGCGGATGGCACGAGTGAAGTAAGCACGGGCCTTTATCCGATCTGAACGCCTACGACCCCGGCGGGACGACAGAGTCCCGCCGGGGTTCGTATTTTAGCTTGACTGTGGAGAAGTCTCCGTGTACGACGCGCACGTCGACGCAGCGAAACTGAGGTGGAGAGCCGAGATGATGGCAACAGCTGAGCGGCGGGTCGCGAGAGTCATTCCGAAACTGCTGAGTGCCGGAGCCGCGCTGCTCCTGTTGGTGGCCTCCGCTGGCCGCGCCAGCGCTCAGGTGCAGGAAAGTGAGTTCCGCGCCGCCGACGGCACCACCTACCAGGTGCTCACCGCCTCGAACCTCGGCGGCGGTGCCGAGCGCCTGAAGATCACCACCATCGCTGGCGCCATCGCCGGCGCCGGCTCGTGCTCGTTTACCGGTGACATGTCGGGCGACGGCGCTTCCGCCATCGGTGGCGTGCTGCCGCCGACCATGACCCTGCACCCGTACAACTCGATCCGCCGCACCTATCGCCTGACGCCGAACGACATCAGCATGCTCAGCTTCAACTCGGCCTTCGGTGGCCGCGTCACGTTGGGTACAGGTGGCGCCGCCCTCAGCGTCTGCGCCTCGAATTTTGATTGCAGCGGTCAGCCCAATCCGCAGACGCTGGTGGCGCTCAGCTCGACCGACGGCGGCGTTGGCGCCGCCTGCATCGGAGAGGACCGTCAGGCGATTTGCGATGGCATGAACCTGCGCGACGTCTTCGGCTTCGGCATTCCCGCCTCCGGCAATCCGCCGATCTGCACGACGCCGTCACAGATCACCGTGAACACGACCGTCTGCGCGGCGGAGCCGACTGACGGCTTCACGCTGAACAACGGCGAGGCAATCGTCTTCGTCTACAACAGCTCGCTGGCGACCTCCGGCTTCGCGGTCGCGGCCGGCGGCTTCGGCATCACGGCCGACATCGTCAATCCTGCGGGCTGCGCCGCGAACACGGTGATCAGCGCCACCGGCGACAACGACAGCCAGCCGGCACCGCCGCCGCCGACCTCGACGCCGACCAACACGCCGACGAATACGCCGACCAACACGCCGACCTCGACGCCGACCAACACCCCGACCAACACCCCGACGTTCACGCCGACGAACACGCCGACCAACACGCCGACCAACACGCCGACGAATACGCCGACCAACACGCCGACCAACACGCCGACGAATACGCCGACGAGCACGCCGACCAACACCCCGACCAACACGCCGACGAATACGCCGACGAATACGCCGACCAACACCCCGACGGCGACGCCGACGAATACGCCGACCAACACGCCGACCAACACGCCGACGTCGACCAACACGCCGACGCACACGCCGACCAACACGC
>JANRJF010000389.1:0-9474 GCA_033764095.1 Deltaproteobacteria bacterium
GGTCCGCTTGGTGTCTTGGTGCCTTGGTGGTTGGCCTTGCTCCTGTGCGTGAAGTTTCAGGTCAGGCGGTTAGGGGAAGAACCAGGAGATGGTCCGTAACCGCCTAACGTTGATGTGACACGAGGAACTCACCACAGAGGCACAGAGTCCCAGAGAGTACTGCCGCCGCTCCGCGCGTCGGCCACCCCTTCAGCGCCATCAGCGATGGGGTTCGGGAACCACGTACCTGATCTCGCCGGGCCCCGGTCTCCGCTGTGCACTCTGTGCCTCTGTGGTGAATTCTTCTGTCACATCAAGGCTAACCGCCTCCATCCAGCGGCACGGTGACCGCGAAACGCGTGCCGACGCCGGGCTGGCTCTCGACGGCGAGCTGGCCGCCGATCATCTCGACCAGCCGGGCGACGATGTAGCAGCCGAGGCCGGCGCCGCCGGCGCGGCGCGAGCGCGCGCCGTGCGCCTGGTGGAAGGGCTCGAAGAGGTGCGGCAGCTCGGCGGCGTCGATGCCGATGCCGGTGTCGGCGACGACGAAGCGCAGCCCGTCCGCGATCGGCTCGACGGCGACGCGCACGGTGCCGCGCTCGGTGAACTTGAGCGCGTTGGTGACCAGGTTCTTCAGCACCATGCCGAGCTTGATCGCGTCGCAGTGCAGCGGTGGCAGCCCGGCCGGGACCGCCCACTCGACGCGCAGCTCCGGCTTGTCGGCCGGAACGCGCGTCTCCGCCGCCAGGCGCTCGAGCAGCTCGGCGGCGAGCACCGGCGCGCCGGCGTCGTCGGCCGGGCGCACTTCGGAGCGGGTGAGCTCCAGGGCCGCCTGGATCATCGCCAGCGAATCGCGCGCGCGGCCGCCGACGGCGCGCGCCAGGCGCGCCGGCTCGCCGTCCGGCGCGTCGGCGAACTGGTCGGCGAGCATGTCGCCGAAGCCGCTGATGGCGAACAGCGTGTTGCGCAGCTCGTGCGACATGGTGGCGGCGAAGTAGGTCTTGACGCTGTTCGAGCGCTCCAGCGCGTCGACCAGGCGGGCATTGGCGAGCGCCAGCCCGGCGACGTGCACCAGGCCGCGCGCGATGCGCATGGTGACCCCGTCCTCCGGCGGCCGCTGCGCATAGCCACACGCCTGCACCGCGATCAGCTCGTCACCGTGCGCGAAGGCGAACACCAGCGTCTCCTCGCCGACTGTCAGCCCGGCGGGCAGGGCGCGGCGCAGCGCCGGCGTCACCCAGCGCACCGTCTCGCCGTCGGCGGCGAGCGGCGCCAGCGCCTCGCGCGGCAGCGCGTGATCGGCGACGCGGTACCACTCGCGACGCGGCAGCGCCGCCACCGGGATGAAGCTGGTGCCGGCGCGATCGAGGATCCAGGTGCTGGTGCTGCCGCAGCCGAGCGCCTCGCGCGCCACCGTGCACAGCGCCTGCGGCACGCCCGGGCCGCTGGCGGTCTCCAGCAGCCCGGCGCCGCCACGCGCCAGTGCCGCCCACACCGCCGCGTCGGCGGTGCGCGCCGCCAGCAGGCGATGGCGCTCGCGCGCGTAGCGCATGCAGCGCATCAGCATGGCGCCGTCGACCTGGCCCTTCACCAGGTAGTCCTGCGCGCCGGCATGCACCGCGGCGACGCCGAGGCCGTCGTCCTCCAGGCCGGTGAGCACCAGGATGGGCAGCTGCGGCGCCGCGGCGAGCGCCCGCCGCACGGTGTCGAGCCCCTGCGAGTCGGGCAGCGACAGGTCGAGCAGCATGATCTCGACCGGATGCCGCGCCAGCGCCGCCAGGCCGGCGGACAGCGTTTCGGCCCAGTGCAGGTCGACGCGCGCCTCCGCGTCGGCGAGCAGCTCGCGCAGCACGTCGGCGTCGTCGGGATTGTCCTCGACCAGCAGGATGCTGGGGCGGCGCGCGGTCATCGGGTCGCCGCCGCCGCCCGTGCCGGCGGCGCCGCGTCGAGCGCCGCCGGCAGCCGGAAGCAGACCGCCGTGCCGCCGGTCGCCGCCGGGTCCACCCAGATGCGCCCGCCGTGTCGCTCGACGATCTTCTTGCAGATCGCCAGGCCGACGCCGGTGCCCGGATAGTCGCGGCGGCTGTGCAGGCGCTGGAAGATGACGAAGACGCGCTCGGCGTAGTCGGGCTCGATGCCGATGCCGTTGTCGCGCACGGTGAACCGCCACGCCTCGCCGTCGCGCGCCGCCTCGACGTGGACGCGCGGCGCGGCGCGGTCGCGGAACTTGATCGCGTTGCCGATCAGGTTCTGGAACAGCTGGCGCAGTTGCGAGGGGTCGCCGGGGACGACCGGCAGCGGCGTGTGCGTCACCACCGCGCCGGATTCGGCGATCGCCGGCTGCAGGTCGTCGAGCACGTCGGCGAGCACCGCGGCGCAGTCGGCGACGGTCATGTCCTCGCCGCGCGTGCCGACCCGCGAGTAGGCGAGCAGATCGCGGATCAGCGCCTGCATGCGCGTCACCGCGCCGCCGGCGCGGTCGATGAAGCGCAGCGCGTCGCCGTCGAGGCGGTCGCGGTAGCGGCGCGCCAGCAGCTGCGTGTAGCTGGCGACGGCGCGCAGCGGCTCCTGCAGGTCGTGCGAGGCGACGTAGGCGAACTGCTCCAGGTCGGCGTTCGAGCGCGCCAGCTCGGCGGTGCGCTCGACGACGCGCCGCTCGAGGTCGGCGTTGAGGTGGCGGATCTCGGCCTCGGCGCGCTTGCGCTCGGTGATGTCGCGGATGGCGCTGGTGAGCAACGGTCCGTCGGCGGTGTCGACGATGCGCAGCTTGATCTCGACCGGCACCGGCGTGCCGTCGCGCCGTCGCGCGGCGGCCTCGACGCTGGCGCTGGCGGCGTCGCCGTCGCGGCGGCGCTCGCGCAGCTCGTCGGGGATCAGCGCGCCGATGGCGGTGCCGACCAGCGCCTCGCGCGGCAGGTCGAACAGGCGTTCGGCCTGCGAGTTGGCGAACACCACCGTGCCGCTGCGGTCGCTCGCTACCATCGCGTCCGGCGCCGACTCGAGCAGCGCGCCGAACAGCTGCGCGGCGCGCATGCGCTGCAACGCCTCCTCGGCGGCGCGCCGCTCGGTGACGTCGACGCCCATGCCGATGCAGCACGGGCGGCCGTCGACGATGATGCGCGTGCCGGTGAAGAAATAGGGCCGCCGCGAGCCGTCGCGCGAGACGAAGTCGGCTTCGGCGGTGGAGTGCCCGACGCGGAACACCTCGCCGATCCGCTCGGCGATGTGGCGCTGGTCGTCGCCGGTGAACAGCTCGACCGGGTGCATGCGGTCGAGCTCGGCATCGGAGTACTGCGAGACGGTGGCGAAGTTGCGGTTCCAGCGCAGGAAGTGGCCGGTCTCGTCGAACAGGTAGAAGATGCCGGGCAGCGATTCGATGATGTTGTCGGAGAACTCCTTCTCGCTCTTGATGCGCGCCTCGGCCGCCTGCCGCTCGCTGATGTCGATGCCGACGCCGACCAGGTGCGGGCCGGTGTCGAGCGCGACGCGCCGGCTGGTGAACCAGCGCGGATGGCGCGCGCCGTCGCGCCCGAGCAGCTCGGCCTCGGCCGACGCCTCGCCGGCGCTGAACGCTTCGGCCATCTTCTCGGCCAGGAAGGGGCGGGCATCGGCGTCGAAGAAGTCGAGCGGGTGCCAGCCGGCGAGGGTCTCCGGCGGGTAGCCGGTGACGCGCTCGAGCTCGGCGTTCCAGCGCGCCAGCTTCTGCTGCGGGTCGATGAGAAAGAAGAGCCCGGGCAGTGTCTCGATGATCGTGTCGGCCAGCGCCTTCTGCTTGGCGAGCGCCGCGGTGCGCTCGGCGACCACCGCTTCCAGTTGATCGCGCGCCGCTTCGAGCGCCGCCTGGCGCGCGTCGCTGTAGGCGAGCCCGACCAGCATCATGAGGTGGGCGCTGAGCTTGCCGAACGCCGCGCTGCCGCCGGCCTGCGCCTCGAGCAGGTCGAGGGCGCAGCGGGCGGAGAAGTAGAGGTCGGCGAGCGACAACTGGCGGCCGATCTGGCGCTCGACCTCGACGTCGACCAGCCGCCGGTTCATCTCGTAGTAGGTTTCGGTCAGCCCCTCGAGGTCGCCGCGTCGCAGGTGCTCCAGCACGGCGCTGAGAAACGCCTCGTTCATGACGAAGACGGCTTCCGGTGCGAGCGGGCCGTCGGGCTGGAAGTCCTGCGGCCGCGCCGCCATCAGCGCGTCGCCCCAGCGCGCCGCGATCGGGCCGCGCAGCTCCCACAGGCGCTCGCCGAGGCGCGCCAGCGTGTGGCGGTCCGCGTCGCTGAACGTCGTCGCGGGCAGGTCGAACGGCCGCGCCATCTCAGCCCTCCGGGCTGGGGTGCGTCGTCTTGCGCCAGAAGTGGTCGATCAGGCGGACGACGCGGAAGTAGTCGTCGAGGTCAACCGGCTTGGTCACGTAGCCGCTCGCCGCCAGCTCGTAGGAGCGGGTGACGTCGGGCTCGGCGGCGGAGGAGGTCAGCACCACCACTGGGATGGCGCGCAGGCGCGGGTCGGCGCGGATCTCGGCCAGCACCTCGTGGCCGGACTTCTTCGGCAGGTTGAGGTCGAGCAGCACCAGGTCTGGCGTCGGCGCGTCGTGGTAGGCGCCCTGGTGGCGCAGGAAGGCCATCGCCTCGATGCCGTTCTCGACCACGTGCAGGCGACTGGTGGCGCCGACCTCGCGAAACGCCTCGCGGGTCAGATCGACGTCGTCGGGGTTGTCCTCGACCAGCAGTATGTCGGCTGCGCTCAGCAGCGCCGTGCCCATCACCCACCTCTCGGCTGTCTGCGGCGCGAGCCTAGCATGGCGCCCGCGGCGGGGCAGGTCCTTTCGGCGTGGCGCGCCGCGCAGTTGGCCGTTGATCGGCGGGGCGCGGCTGCCATCATGCCGCCCGGCGGAGACTGCCACGATGCGCGCGGGAAGGGCGGCGACGCGGGTCGCGCTGATCGTCATCGGACTGGTGCTGCCGGCGCGCGGCGACATCAGCGGCCGGGTGCGGCGCGGCGACACGCTGGCGCCGCTCGCCGGCGTGCGCGTGCACCTGCAGGCACAGCCGACGCCGCTGGCGATCACCGACGGCGAGGGGCGCTTCACCCTGCCGGTGGCGCCGGCCGGCGAGGTGGTGGTGAGCGCGGCGCTGCCCTACGACGCCGCGGCGGCGGTGAGCTTCGAGACCGGCGGCGCCACGGCGAGCGACGGGCAGCGCGCGGTCGACATCCGCCTGGCGCCGATCCCGGACGCGTCGAACCCCGACTACGAGCCGATCAAGGCGGCGATGCCGGGCGGCTGCGGCGACTGCCACAGCCAGCAGCTCGGCGAGTGGCAGGGCAGCCACCACGCCGGCGCGGCGGTCGACACCTGGGTGCTCGATCTGTTCTCCGGCAGCGGGACGCCCGGCGGCAGCGCCGGCTACGTCTATCGCGCCACGCACGACGCCGGCGAGACCGGCTTCTGCGCCACCTGCCACGCGCCGGTCGCCGAGGCGCGCGCGCCCGGCACCGTCTACCTCGACGAGGTGAGCGGCGACGCGGCGCGTGAGGGCGTCACCTGTTCCGCCTGCCACCAGATCGACGAGGTGAACGAGAACGTCGCCGCGCTGCACCTGCTCGGCAACGCGACGATGCGCTTCCCGCTCGCCGGCGCCGGCGGCAGCGGCACGCACGAGTACGTGTGGGGCCCGCTCGACGACGTCGACTACGCCTTCATGCGCGCCAGCTACCAGCCGCGCTTCGCCGAGTCGCGCTTCTGCGCCAGCTGCCACCAGTACGACAACCCCGACACCGGCGCGCCCGGCCAGCACACGTACAGCGAGTGGCTGGCGTCGCCGTACGCGGTGCCGGGCGACGGCTTTCGCACCTGCCAGGACTGCCACATGCCAGAAGCGACCAGCGCCGGGCCGCTCGCCGACGCGATCGGTGGCGGCGATATCACGCGTCCGGCGGCGCAGCGTCACCTCCATACCTTCATCGGCAGTACGCCGGCGACGCTGGCAGCTGCGATCGAACTGCGCCTCGCTGCGCACCTCGACGGCGCTGCGCTGGTGGTCGAGGCGTCGGTCGACAATCACGGCGCCGGGCACTCGTTTCCGACCGGCGTGTCGATCCGCAACGCGTTGCTGGTCGTCGAGGCCACCGCGGGTGACGCCGCGCTGGCGCGACTCGACGGCCCGACCGTGCCGTGGTGGGCCGACGACGACGTGGCCGGCGTGCAGGAGGGCGACTACGCCGGCCAGCCCGGCCTCGGCTTCGCCAAGATCCTCGCCGGGCGCATCAACGGCAGCGGCGCCGAGACCATGCCGGTGCTGTTCATCGATGCCGAACGGGTCGAGTCCGACACCGCCATCGCCGCCGGCGCGACCGCGAGCGCCAGCTGGCGCTTCGCGCTGCCCGACGGGACGACCGAGGCGCAGGTTGGCGCGCGGCTGCTCTACCGCCGCGCTTTCCGCGCCCTGGCGGTCACCAAGGGGTGGACGGTGACACCGGCCGGCGGACCGATCGAGATCGAAGTCGCGCGCGCCGAGCGCACGGTGCCGATCGCGGTCGGCTTCTGTGCCGGCGACTGCAACGGCGATGGGGCGGTGACGGTGGACGAGCTGGTGACCGCCGTCTCGATCGCGCTCGGCAGCGCCGGCCTCGAGCGCTGCAGCGCGGTCAACACGGCGGAGGACACCGTGGTGACGATCAGCGAGTTGATCGCGGCGGTGAATGCGGCGCTCGGCGGGTGTCCGGACGATTGACCACCAGGGGCACCAGGGAGCAGCGATCAATCCACTCGATTGATCGCTGCTCCCTGGTGCCTTGGTGGTCAATTCTTCACTGACAGTCCGCGAACAGCTCCACCGCCAGGTCGCCGAGCGTCGAGCCGAAGAAATTGGCGGCGCCGCGCAGCTTCAGGCCGCTGGCGTCGGCGTTGAGCGCCGAGCAGCTCAGCTTGGTGCCGGTGTTGCTGGCGGGTGACGACGGCACCGAGTTGGCGCTGAAGTTGGCGTTGTTGATCTGCGTCGTCGCGGTCGCGGTGGTGAGCGGCAGGCAGGTGCGGCCGATGGCGACCTTGATGTCGCCGTCGCCGCACGGCGGACCGTTCTCCAGGTTGATGATCGCGCCGAGGTCGCACTGCAGCTCGCCGGCGCCGCCCGGCGCGCCGGCGCGCGTGTTGATGCACTGGCACTGGCAGATGTTGCGCTGCGCGGTGTCGACCGGGTCGGGGCCGTTGCAGGCGCCCTCGTCGACCGACGAACAGTCGTCGTCGTTGACGCAGACGCGCTCGCTCTCCGAGCAGCGCGCCGTGCAGCCCGAGCTGCGATAGGTGCGGCCGGTGCCGGCACAGAAGCTCGCGCAGGTCGCCGCGCAGTCGGCGTTGCCGGTGGTCGGGCTGGCGCACGCGCCGACGTTGCCGTTGGCGCGCAGGTCGACGCCGAGCGCGGTGCCACCGTTGCAGTCCTGGACGCCGTTGGCGCAGCCGCTCGCCGGCTGCACGCACACGTAGCCGATCGACGGGATGTTGATCGGGTTGATCTGCTCGACGTCGCAGGTGGTCACGGAGTTGCCGTTCACGTCCGCCGCGGTGCTGGAGATCAGCAGTGAGCCGCTCATATTGAGGCTGAGCGGGAAGGCCTGCGAGTTGATCTCCAGCTTGCTGCCGCTGGCCAGGGTGCATTCCTGCGTGCCGGGCACCGCCGTGGCGGTCGGCGTCAGGGTCGGCTGGGTGTTGGTCGGCGTCGCGGTGTTCGCCGGCGTCGGCGTGATCGTGCCGGTCGGCGTCGGGCCGCTCGGCGTCGCCGTAGCCGGCGGCGGCGGCAGCGCCGCGCACGCCGCCGGTGGGTTGGCGTCCTTGGCCTTGAAGCCGCGCGGGTCATTGCGCGACACGTGACCGCCGAACTGTGTGCAGTAGCGGATCGCGGCGCTGGTCCCGGCCGGTACGCCGACCGGCCCGGATGGCAGGCTGACCACCACCGCGGCGCTGCCGCTGAACGGCGGCTGCAGCAGCAGGCCGAGCTGCTTGCAGACGCCCTTGATCACCTTGTTGCCGAGATAGACGCTCTGGCAGTTGGGGTCCGGCGGCGAGGCCTTGTTGCCGCGGTAGCGGTAGCCGCGCGAGCCGAGCGGATAGCCGAGCGCCACCCAGCCGGAGGCCGGCAGTTGGAACACCACATCGCCGGCGCTGCCGCCGGTGTCGTAGATGCGCAGCTCGGCGCCGTGCAGGGTCGGGTCGGCGGCGCTGGTGTAGGCCGGCAGGGTGAACACCGACTGCGAGAGAAACTTGGCCAGCTTGGCGGTCTTCACCGACGCCGAGCGACCGGGAATCGGATAGTCCGTCGCCTGCGCCGCCGTCGCGGCGAGCGCCGTCGCGACGATGAGCGTGAGTCGAATTGCGCGCTGCATAGCCTCCCCCCCTCGCGCTTCGCGACGCGCCGTTCGGTGGTGCGCCGGTACTTCTGCGCAAAGCAGGTGGCGTGCCGCGCCAACAAGTTGGCAAAGTCTTTAGTGCGCCCAGGCGCGTCGCGGGTGAACCATCCAGGAATTACAAGCGCGCGAGCGCGCCGATGGCGCTTCCTGCGCGACTGTGGTGAGGGTGCCGCCATGCGCCCACCCATTGTGCGACTCGCCGCTGCGGCGTTGGTTCTCGGCCTCACGTCCGATCGCGCCGCGGCGCAACCGCAGGTGGCGCACCTGTCGCCCGCGCCGATCGCCGCTGCCGCCGGTCATCCGGGACCGCTCATCATCGAGAAGGAGGCGACCAGCGAGCTGTCGAAGGGCTTCGGCACGCCGCACTGGGCCGCCGGCATCACCTCGGCGGACGAATCCTTCGGGCATGTCGCGGTGTTGCTGGTCGACCATGGCTCCTTTCTCAGTCCGCGCATGGTCGAGCCGCTGCGCGCCGCCGCCGCCAATCCGCCGGCCGCCGCGGCGGCGATCCGCGCCGATCTGCAGGGCCAGCGCGAGCGCGCGACGCTGGAGGCGGATCGCCGCCGGCTGGGCGAACAGATCGCCGAGCTCGACGCGGTGGTGGCGCACGGCCCGCTGACGCGCCGCATCGATCCGCCCTTCGGGTCGTCGCCGGCCGCAACCCCGGCGCCGGCTGCCACGCCGGGCGCCGCCGCCGCCCCGGTCGGCTACGTGACCCTGCTCGGCTTCTCCGCCGCCGGTGCCACCTGCGTCGCGGCGCTGCCGTCACCGGATCAGCGCTACGAGCTCCTGGTCGTCGCCGGCGGCTCGCTGGAGGGCGACGAGCGCAAGCCCAATCCCGCCAGCGCCGCCTACGAGCAGCGCCTGCGCGAGCATCCGCTCGACGTCACCGAGGCGATCGCGCGCGTCGTGTACGGGCAACTGTTCGGCGCCGCGACGGCGCGTTGAAGAGGCTGTCAGGCTGTTCGCTGTTAGTGCAGCCACCGGCCGCGCCGGAACACTCGGGCGAGAAACGCGCGTCCTCGCCGCTTAGAAGATCACCACCAAGACACCAAGGCACCAAGGTCTGAGGTCCGCTTGGTGTCTTGGTGCCTTGGTGGTTGGCCT
>JANRJF010000390.1:0-11093 GCA_033764095.1 Deltaproteobacteria bacterium
GCGCGGGAAGTCGAGCGCGAAATCGTGCGGCGGGGTGTAGGGACAATTCGGGTAGCAGAGCTTGCACTGGAAGCAGAGGTCGACGACGTGGTCGATCTCGGCGTTGCTCAGATCGCCGGCGTGCCCCTGCAACTCCGGCAGTTCGTCCCCGTAGGTCACGCCGACCTCGTCGCCGCCGTGCGCGTGCGGCTCCTCCGGCTGCGGGGCGGCCGCCGCGGCGCGGCGCCGCGCCTCGGCCGCGGCGGCGATCTCCGGGTGCTGGGCGAGGTGATCGGCGCGGAGCTGTTCGGTTTTGCCGTCGATCAGGTCGAAGAGGGTCGGGAAGCTGCTGCAGAACTTGAAGCACAGCCGGCAGCCCCAGCAGATGTCGAAGATCCGATCCGCCTCGCGGCGCAGGTCCTGCGCATCCCAGAACCTCGGATCGTCCACCCGCAGCCCGATCGCCTCTGCCATAACGCCGCCTCCCGCCTGTGGTTCGCGCCGCGCACTCTAGTGGTTCGCGACGCGCACTCTAAAGGAGGGAGCCGTGTCGTCAAGAAAGTCGCCGGCGGCGCTCACGCACCTCGCCCGGCGGCTGTCGCAGCAGACGCCGTCGCACTTTTTCGTCGCTTTGCGACATTTTGTGAGTTGGCGGGGTGCCACTTTTGTCGCGCTTTTTGACTCTCCCGGCTGGATCGACGTTTCCGTGACACTGGCATGCGTCCTGCTCTGACTGCCGGTCCTGGAGGAGGGAAGGCATGGTTCGCGGACGGATTCTCACCCCGCAGATCGACTCACGCAGCCTCATGTCGGAGGAACTGCTGATGCTGGCCGTGCTCGAGCAGGCCTTCGCCGATCTCGAAAGCGGTTGTCCGGCGGTCAAGGCCGACGCCGAGGCGTATTTCCTGGCCTATGAGGCGGATTCGAGCGCGTTCAGCTTCGACGCGGTCTGCGCCCAGTTCCACCTCTCGCCGAGTGCGATTCGCGGCGAGGTGCGGCGGCGCCTGAAGCACAAGCCGCTGGCCAAGGGCAAAGCGCTCTCGCACGCGCAGGCCGCCTGAAGCGGCGCCGCGGCGTGCCGCGGCGGCCGCTCACGCCGGCGCCAGGCGTTCGCGCCACAGGCGTTCGATCTCGGCGCGCAGCGCGGCGGGCGTGCTGCTGTTGTCGATGATCACGTCGGCGCGCGCGGCGCGTTCGGCGTCGCTCAACTGCGCGCGCACCCGCGCCGCGATCGCCTCCGGCGTCATGCCGCGCTGCTCGACCAGGCGCGCCTCGATCACGTCCGGACGCGCCGTCACCAGCCACACCTCGTCCACCAGCGCGTCCCACTTCGCCTCGACCAACAGCGCCGCCTCGACCACGATCGGCCGGTTCCCGGCGCGCGCCGCGGCTACGCGCGCCGCCACCGCATCGCGAATCAACGGGTGCACGATGGCATTCAGGCGCGCCAACTCGGCCGGCGCGGCGAAGACGCGCGTGCCCAGCTGCCGCCGGTCGATGGTACCGTCGGGCGCGACGATCTCGCCGCCGAACGCCGCGACGACCTGCTCCCACCCCGGCGTGCCGGGCAGGTAGACCTCGTGCCCGACCCGATCGGCGTCGATGACCAGGGCGCCGAGCTCCGCAAGAATACGCGAGGCGGCGCTCTTGCCCGCCCCGATGCCACCGGTCAGTCCGATCGTCTTCACGCCGGACCACCCACCTGGCGCGCGCCGTCGGCGCGCAGAGGCAGGCGACGGCCGGCCACCCGGCCGGCCGTCGCCCAGCGTGTCGTCGCCTCAGATCGCCGCGCGCAGCGGCGTTGCAGCATCCGTCTTGGGACCGGCCTGGGCTGGCACCGGCCGCGCTCCACGCGCGGCGCCGTGCCGCCAGGTCTCGAGCCCGCGGCGGAGGTACTCGGGGTTGATCTCCAGCGTCTCGCAGATGTTCTCATAGGAGAAGAACCAGCCGCGATCGTTGGACGAAATCCACTGCTTGGCTTCATCGAAAAGCTGCTGCCCGTGGCCATCGCGCGCGACCGCGTACTTCTGGAAGCAGTCGAGCGCGTCCTCGAGCACGGCGAGCATCAGACGCTTCTCGCCGCGCACTCCGGATCCGCCACGAAACGCCGCGTAGAACTGTGCCGGTAGCAGCGCATCAGGCTCGAAGAGACCGAACGAGCGATCAGTCATCTTTTCGTCCCCACCTCCGCAACATGAACACTCCCGCCACCCTACTGAGGACCCGGGACTGAACCCAAATGAAAAGGTTTGCTCCGAGAGTAGCCGCGACCTTATGGATGGCTGTGCGGAATCAGCCTCGCGCCAGACCGCGGCGGCGGCGGAGCAAATTGATCGTCGTGCGCGTTACTTCTTGGTGCCGAGCACCGCTTCCTTGAAGCTCTTCGCCACCGTGAAGCGCGCCTTCTTGCGGGCCGGGATCTTCACCGGCTCGCCGGTCTGCGGGTTGCGACCCATGCGCGCCTTGCTCTGAACCTTACGGAAGGTACCGAGGTCGGGGATCTTGACCGGCTCACCCTTCTTCACCGCAGCGACGACGGTCGACACCAACCCCTCCATGATCGCCTGAGCCTGCTTCTTGCTGACCCCACCCGCCTTTGCCAACCGTTCCACCAGCTGCGACTTCGTCATATGACCCCCACCTTTCAGTTATGTAGAGCGTTGCCCTATCAGGATGAAAAACCGGCTCTGTATTGCACCGAGAGCGGTCGCGCTGTCAAGAAAATTCTTTGCGTTGACGCGCGCCGACGGCTTGTGGCCCAAGGGATTTCACGCATCCGACGGACGGATGAGCACGTGTCGGAAGGGCTCGCGACCGACGCTCTGCGACTCCAGTCCGTAGGCGTTGGCAAGTTGGTGTTGCAGCCGGCGCAGATAGGCGCTGCGCGGCGGCAGCGCGACCGGCTCGCGCTTGGCGATCACCTCGATCACCGCGCCCTCCGCCTCGCGCAGCGCCGCCTCCTGCTCGGGATGCGGCGCCGCGTCGAGCTCAAAGAGCTCGCGCAGAGCCTGCTCGATCTTGCCGGGACTGCTGGAGGCGACGGTGTAGACGCGCGCCCCGGCGGCAAACCCGTCGCGCAGGCGGCGCGGCTGCTTGCGCGCGATGGCGCGCAGGGTCAGCACCACGTCCGCCTCGCCGGGTGAATCGGCCAGCACCGCCGGCACCTGCAGGGCGCGGATGGCGCGTTCGACGCGGTCGGCGCGCAAGGCATACGGGAAGATGCGGGTGCGCCGCGGACCAGCGGTCCGTTCGCCTCGCGTCTCGCGCCCGCCGCGCCCATCGCGGTCGGCGCGCGCATCGCGCTCGGCGCGCGGACCGCGCTCGGGCAGCGCCGGCGCCGGCTCGACCGCGACGCTGCCGTCGGCGTGGCGGACGCGCATCTCGGGATCGACGTGCTGATGGCGCAGCAGGCGGTCGACGGTGGTGGCGACGTCGGCGTGCACCGCGAAGCGGTCGCGATCGCGAATCTCGACCACCACCTCGAACGTCGGCGGCGCCTTGCGCTCGAGCACGGTCTTCTGCGTGCGCCGCCGGCGCGCCTCGTCGTCCCCCAGGGTCACCGCCTGGATGCCGCCGACCAGGTCGGACAGCGTCGGGTTGGCGACCAGGTTGTCGAGCGAGTTGCCGTGCGCGGTGGCGATCAGCTGCACGCCGCGCTCGGCGATGGTGCGCGCCGCCAGCGCCTCCGCCTCGGTGCCGATCTCGTCGATCACCACCACCTGCGGCATGTGGTTCTCGACCGCCTCGATCATCACCGCGTGCTGCAGCTCCGGGGCCGGCACCTGGATGCGGCGCGCGTGGCCGATGCCGGGGTGCGGGATGTCGCCGTCGCCGCCGATCTCGTTCGACGTGTCGACGATCATCACGCGGCGCGCCAGGTCGTCGGCGAGCACGCGGGCCGCCTCGCGCAACAGCGTCGTCTTGCCGACGCCGGGGCGGCCGACCAGCAGGACGCTCTTGCCGGCCTCGACGACGTCGCGCACGACGTCGATGGTGCCGTAGACCGCGCGGCCGACGCGGCAGGTGACGCCGACGATCTCGCCCATGCGGTTGCGCAGCGCCGAGATGCGATGCAGCGTGCGCTCGATGCCGGCGCGATTGTCCTTGTTGAACTGACCGACCCGGGCCGCGACGTAGTCGAGATCGTCGCGCGTCACCGCCGCGTCGGAGAGGACCGCGACCCCCTCCGGGAAGCGCGCCTCCGGCACGCGCCCGAGATCGGCCACCACCTCGATCAACCGCGCCAGACGCGCATCTCCGAGCAGGATCTCGGACAGCCGCGGAGGCAGTACCGAGAGCAACTCCTCGAGATTGTCGGTGACTTCGATGCGCGTCTCGCGAACCCCAGCCGCCGTCGTCGCTCGCACGATTCGGTCTTACACGATTGGCGCCCAGTCGTCGACTGGCGGCGGTGCGAAAACGCTCAGTCGGCCGGCGCGGGAGCGGGTGCGAGCGCCACGCCACGCGCCGCCTGGGCGGCGGTGAGCAGTTGCGCCACCAGGCTCGACTCGCGCTTGAAGAAGCCGTCGGTGTGGAACGAGTCGCGCAAGCCGAGGCGCTGGTAGTCGAGATGGTGCCCCATCTCGTGCAACAGCGTGCGCAGGAAGGTCTTGTACGCCACCACCTGGCCGCGCCGCGCGGTCAGCATCCAGACGCTGATGACGGTGCGCGGCCCCGCCGACTCGTAGAGCCCGTGCAACTCGCCGCGCACATCCGACGGCCGCGTCGCCTTCACTGCGACGCGCAGCGGTGGAACGCGCAGGGCGATGCAGAGCTCGTCGCAGATCACCTGCGCGACGCGCGCGGTGCGCGGCCGATCGTCGTGGGTCAGCGCCCACTCGAGCAGCACCACGGCGCGCGCCAGGCGCGGCGAGACGCGCACCGGAATGCTGGCGACGGCGTTGCTGCGGTCGTACTCGCGCTGCTGCGCCCGCGTCAGGCGGTGGCGGAAGTTGGGCATGCCACGCGCCCGGCCGGATCAGCGCGGCGCCGGCAGCGCGACGCGGCTGTCGCCGCGCTTGCCGAGGTTGCGGAACGGCGAGCCGCCGGCACCGTCGTCGCACGCCGCGAGGCAGAGCAGCGCCGCGAGCAGCGCCACCCACCAGCGCCGCCGCCCGGCGTACATCACGCGGCGGAACGCGCCACGCGGGCGCGCGGCGTCAGCCGGCGCGCGACCTCGGCGGGCGAGTACGGCGAGTCGTAGATGCCCGGCCGGTAGCCGCTGAAGATCATGCCGTCGAGGTCCGCCTCCCCGACCTCGACGAAGACGCGCTGCAGCGCCTCGGGGGGCTCGGCGGCCAGCCCGGGCGCCGGGTCCGGCCGCTCCGAGGTCACCAGCCGGTGCACGCCGAGATCGAGCGGAAAGATGAGCTCGCTGAGCGGACGCTCGAACGCGGCGCTGCCGCCCGGCGCGACCCACTGGCCGCCGTGGCGGCGCACGAACCAGACGCGCGCCATCGTCAATGCGTCGTCTCGGCGCCGTCGTGCGTCGAGCCGAGCATGTGACTCACCGCCTCGTAGGCGGGGGAGAGCAGGTGGTCGAGAGTCTCGGTCAGCAGGTGCTCGAGGTCGGAGAGGTCGTCGACAGTCAGCGACGAGAGATCTTGGTGCATGCCGTGCAGCGCCCAGATCGTGGTGCGCAGGCGGCTGCGTACGTCTTCCAGGGTCCGCAGCACCTCCTGGGCGTCGATCGGCCCGTCGTCGTGGTGGTGCTCGTCTGCCATCGTGACCTCCTCGCCGGCGGAGAACACCGGTGCGGCGAAGCTGTCACGCGCCCTGGGCCAACGCAAGCGAGGCTTGCGCACGCGCGTCAGGGCGAGGCGTGCGTCGCCGACGCCGCCGTCGCCGCCGGATTGGCGGCCAGCGGCGCGACTCCGGCGGCGCGCTGCTTGGCCTGCGCCGCGAGGGCGTCGCGCACCTTGCGCACCAGCCGATCATCGCGCTGCACGCGCCGCTCGATGTTGCGGAACTGGTCGAGCGACACGTTCTTCTGCGCCAGCGCCTGGTCGAGCGTCAGGCTGTGGTCGGCCTGCATCGCGGTGGAGACGTCGATGTAGAGCTGCAGTTCGCCGGCGCTCACCTCGTCGCGCGTGTCGCCCGCCTCCTGGGCCTGCGGCCGCAGGCCCAGCGCGAGCGCGCCGACCAGCGCGCCCACCGCGCCGACGCCGAGCAACATACCGGTGATGCGGGAAGCCATGCGCCGTTCCGACCGCCGCGATCCTCACTGTTCGCCGGCGTGAAAGCAAGCCGAGGACGGCGCCTTGACGGCGCGCGGAGGCGCCGCTTAGGGTGCGGCGATGGCGCTGACCTACGACGCGGTGGGAGTCGACACGGAGGGCGTGGAGAGCGGGTTGCAGCGCCTGGCCACCTGGGTCAACGCCACCTTCGCGTTCAACCCGTCGCGGCCGCTGCTGCCGCTCGGCTACTACGCCAACGTGCTGCCGCTGTCGGCGGACATGGCGGTGGCGATCTCGACCGACGGCGTCGGCACCAAACTGCTGGTCGCGCAGCAGCTCGAACGCTACGACACCGTCGGCATCGACTGCGTCGCGATGAACGCCAATGACGTCATCTGCGTCGGCGCGCGGCCGCTGTCGCTGGTCGACTACATCGCCGTGCGCTCGGTGGACGGCGCGGCGCTCGCGTCGATCGCCAAGGGCCTGCACGACGGCGCGCAACTGGCGGGGATCAACATCCCGGGCGGCGAGATCGCCCAGTTGCGCGAGATGGTGCACGACGGACCCGGCTATCCGTTCGAGCTGGTCGGCACCTGCATCGGCAGCCTGCATCCGCAGCAGCTGTTGATCGGGCAGGACGTGCAGCCCGGCGACGTGGTGGTCGGGCTGGCGAGCAGCGGCCTGCACAGCAACGGCTACACGCTCGCCCGCCACGCCCTGCTCACCCGGCTCGGGCTGCGGCTCGACGAACGCGTCGCCGAGCTCGGCCGCACCGTCGGCGACGAGTTGCTCGAGCCGACCGTGATGTACGTACGGGCGGCGCTGGCGATGCTCGACGCCGGCCTGGCGGTCAAGGCGATACTGCACATCACGGGCGACGGCCTGCTCAACCTGGCGCGCATCCAGGCGCCGATGGGGTTCGTCATCGACCGGCCGCTGCCGCTGCCGCCGATCTTCCCGCTGGTGCAGCGCGCCGCCGGCGTCGACGACGCGGAGATGTACCGCGCCTTCAACATGGGCGTCGGCCTGGCGGTGGTGGTGGCGCCCGCCGATGCGGCCCGCACCGTCGCCATCGCCACCGAGCACGGCCACCGCGCCGCGCCGATCGGCCATACCGTCGCCGACGCGGGGCGGCGCGTCTGGCTGCCGCACGCCGGCCTGGTCGGCGCCGGCAAGGCGTTCGGCCGCGACGCGAGCCCCCCGCCCGCCTGAGATCGCGCCGCCGCGCCGGGCAGCATTTTTTCGCATGCCTTTCGCGCGCGCGCCGGCTATCGGTGGACGATAGACCGAGACCGATGCCCGCCCGCCGCCCGTTCGCCGTCATCCTCACCGCCGTCGTTCTCGCGCTCGCCACCCCGCAGGCGGCACGGGCGATCTGCTCGGCCAGCGACATCGTCGGCAAGCCCGCCGAGCCGGGCTGTCCGGTCGGCACCGGCGACTGCTCGATCACCGGTACCTACGTCGTCGACACCGGCTGTACGCTCGACTTCGGCAACCGGCAGGTGACGCTCTTCGGGAAGTTGACGGTCGGCTCGCGCACCATGACGCTGCGCGCGCGGCGCTTCGTGCTGTCGCCGAGCGGCATCCTCGACGGCAAGGCCACCACCGCCGGTGCGCGCGGCGGCTTCATCCGCATCGAAACCACCGGCAGCGGCAGCAACGGCCTGCTGCAGACGACGCTCAACAGCACCGTTGACGTCACCGGCAACCTGAGCGGCGGCGACATCGTCTTGCGCTCGGCCGGCGACGTCTCGATCACCGGCAAGCTGCTCGCCGACGGCGCCACCGTCAGCTCGGCCGGCGGGACCATCGACGTCACCGCCGCCGGCAACTTCGACGCCACCGCGCGCAGCGTCCTGTCGGCCACCGGTGGCCTCGATTCCGAGGGCGGCGGCGAGATCGACATCTCGGCGGACGGTCACGTGATTCTCGCCTCCGATCTGCAGGTCAGCGGCTACGACGGCGGCTTCATCGAAGTGCGCGCCGGTACGACGGTGGACATGCAGGGCGCCAGGGCGTCGGCGCTGGTCGGCAGCGACGCCGGCAGCGGCGGCTGCATCGAGGTGCTCGGCGAGCAGGGCGCGACGGTGCGCGGCGACATCGAGGCGAGCGGCGTCAGCGGCGAGTTCATGACCGGCGGCTGCGGCGGGCTCATCTGCCTGGATGGCGACTCCGGCGACATGGTCGTCACCACCGCCGCGCAGATCATCGCCGATGGCGGCCCGCCCGACGGCGGCGGCGGTCAGATCGCTTTGATGTCGCTGCGCAACGTGACGGTCTCCGGCAAGATCCTGGCGCGCGGACCGGAGAGCGGCGAGACCTGCGGCGGCGACATCTGCCTCGACGCCGGCCTCGATGTCAGCCTCGCCGCCAGCGGTATCCTCGATGCCAGCGGCGGCGACGCCGGCGGCCAACTGGAGGCGTTTGGCGGCCGCAACGTCTCGCTCCTCGGCCCGCTGCTCGCCGACGGCCAACGCGGCGGCAGCCTGGGCGGCGATGCCGCGGCGCGCGCCGGCGTCGGCGGCTACGGCGTGCTGACGGTCAACAACGACGTCGACGTCACCAGCCTGCCCGCCTGCAGCGTCGAGAACGGCTGCGGCCAGGGCGGTCTGACCGACTTCGAAGCCTGCACGGTGACGCTGGGGAGTAAGGCCCGCATGCTGGTCGGCGGACCGGAAGCGGGCGAGAACAACCTCACCGCGCGCGAGCAGCTGACCCTGGCGAGCGGCAGCCGGGTCGACGCCAAGGGCACCAGCGCCAACCCGTTCGACGGCGCCAACCGCCTGCTGCATCCGGCCCGCAAGCCGATCATCATGGCCGGCGCCATCGTCCAGCCCGCGCCGATCAACCTGGCGCTCAGCACCTGCCCGATGGAAGGCGAGACGACGCCGCGCTGCCTGGTCCCCTGCCCGACCTGCGGCAACGGCGTGCAGGAGTTCCCCGAAACCTGCGATCCCGGCCTCATGCCGCCGCTCAGCTGCCAGGCCAACGGCTGCTCGGTCTTCTGCCAGCTGGAGAACTGCGACGACGGCCGCAGCTGCACCAGCGACACCTGCTTCGCCGACTTCGGCTGCCGCCACGTCGTCACGCCCGCCTGCACCGAGCCGCCGACGCCGACCCCCACCGTCACCAATACGCGCCCGACCAACACCGCCACCGCGACGGCGACCCCGTCCGCGACCAGTACCGAGACGCGCACGCCGAGCGTCACCGCAACCGCCTCGAGCACCGCCAGCATCACCACGACGCCGATCGCCAGCCCCACCGCGTCGCTGTCGCCGACCGCCTCGGCGACGCCGTCGCCCACGACGACCGCCTCCGCCTCGCCGACCCCGCGCGCCTCGCCGACCGCCAGTGCGGCGGCGACCGCCAGCGCCACCAGCACCGCCAGCCCGACCACGCCGCCGACCGCGACCGCGATCGACAGCGCCACGGTGACGCTGACCCCGACCGCGCTCGACACCGCGACGCCGCTGGCGACCGCAACCGCGCCGCCCGCCGCCTGCCCGGGCGACTGCAACGGCGACGGCGAGGTGACGGTCAACGAGCTGATCAGCGGCGTCAACATCGCGCTCGGCAACGCCGCGCCGAGCAGTTGCCCCGCCTTCGACCGCAACAGCGACGGCGAGGTGTCGATCAACGAGCTGATCGCCGCGGTCAACGCCGCGCTGACCGGCTGCTGACATGCGCGATCCCGAGCTCGGCGACGACGTCACCGCGGCCGACATCCTGCGCCGCTTCCGCCGCGTCGCGGTCGTCGGCCTGTCCGACAACCCGGCACGCCCGTCGTACGAGGTGGCAAGCTATCTGCGCGCCGTCGGCTACGACATCACGCCGGTCAACCCCACCCTCAGCCGCTGGCGCGACCTCCCCGCCTATCCCGACCTGCGCACCGCGCCAGGTCCGATCGAGGTGGTGGACGTGTTCCGCCGCTCCGAGCTGGTCGCGCCGCTGGTCGACGAGGCCATCGCCGTCGGCGCGCGCGCCATCTGGATGCAGGACGGCGTCGTCGATCGCGCCGCCGCCGCGCGCGCCCGCGCCGCCGGCCTGCTGGTGGTCATGGATCGCTGCATGCTCCGCGACCACAGAGAGTTACAGCGATGAGCGACGAGTGCTGGGCGAGAGACTCAGGTCTGCTCACGCATCGCTCGTCACGCATCGCTGATCTCAATAGTCGCCGTGCTCGCCGGGCGGGTTGCCGTGCGCGGCGAACACCGCCTGGTCGCGCACGGCGTGAAACTGGCGCAGCGCCCAGTGCACGCTGGGAAAGGCGAGCTCGTTCCACGGGATCTCGTCCCACCGATACAGCCGCACCGCTTCGCTCTCCGGCCCGGCGGCGACATCGGGGCTCACCAGGCGGGCCCGGTAGATGACCTGCACCTGGCTGATGCGCGGGATGCTGTAGACCGCCAGCAGCGCCTCGATCTCGATCTGCGCGCACGCCTCCTCGAAGGCCTCGCGCGCGGCACCGTCGGCAGTGCTTTCCTGCGCCTCCATGTAGCCGGCCGGCAGCGTCCAGTAGCCCTTGCGCGGCTCGATGGCGCGCTTGCAGAGCAGGATGCGATCCTCCCAGGTGCAGACCGCGCCGACCACCACCTTGGGATTCACGTAGCTGACGAACTGGCAGGTCTCGCACACCAGCCGCTCGCGGTTGTCGCCATCCGGCACGCGCAGCGAAAAGTTGGCGGGATAGTGGAGGTGCGGATGGTCGGCCATTGGCGGAGTCTGCCCTGACGGTCACCGGCCGACAAGACGCTGGCCGCCCCCGCGCGACCGCGGTGCCCCGCCGACGCGCGCCATCGCCGCCGGCTGCAGACCGGCCACGAAGAGCGTGATCAGGCGCGCGACGCGGCGGCGATAGGCGTCGACGCTGACGCCCGGCCCCTTCAAGCCGGCGACGGCGCCGGCCAGCAGCTCGGCCGCCTCGTTGGCGCTCAC
>JANRJF010000391.1:0-4218 GCA_033764095.1 Deltaproteobacteria bacterium
CGGGCGACGCGGCTGCGCAGCGGCTCGCGCAGCGCGCCCACGCCCGGGCCGCGCGGCGGGCGCCGCCGCACGCCGCCGAACCCTGCCAGGCCGAGCCACAGGACGCCGGCGGCGATCAGCCCGCCGGTGGCGACGCGCTGCAGCCACTCCAGTCCGCTGCCGACGCGCGCCAGCAGTGGGCCCGGCGTGTGCGACTGGGTGAGCAGCTCGGGCGGATCGAGCCCGTCGCCGTCGGCCTGCGGCACGGCGGTGAAGAAGGCGATCTCGTCGCGCCGGTTGCGATGCGTCTGCACGTCGAGCGGGCCGAACGCCTCCTGCAGGCGTGTCAGCAGGTCGACGCCCTGTGGCATGACGACGAAGACGCTGCGGCGCGGGTCCGGCTTGTCGCGCAGCAGCGTCTCGATGCGGTCGATGTCGCGCGTCGCGTAGCCGTGGGTGAGGAAGGCGATGGCGCCGTGGCGGATGTAGAAGGCGGGCGCGCCGCCGACCATGTAGGTCGTCCGCCCGGCGCCGCCGTGGCGGCGCACGAAGGCGGCGATCTCGACCGACGGTGAGTGCCGGTACATCGGGGCGTAGTCGACGAAGTAGGTCCGCAGGTTGACGCTGAGGATGGCCGTCGCCGCCGCCGCCAGCGCGACGCGCGCCGCGATCGTCGCCGCGCCCCCGGCGGCCGCGTCGCGCAGCAGCTGCCAGAGGTGGCGCAGCGCCAGCGCCACCGCCAGCACCGCGAACGGCACCAGGCCGCTGATGCGCGGGTAGAAGGGCGTGTCGATGGTCAGCGCCGCGCCGGCGATCAGCGGCACCACGACGAACAGCAGCAGCGCGCGCAGCCGCGCCTGCCGCCAGCCGAGCGCCGCCAGGCCGAGGCCGAGCACGAACAGCACGCCGCTCAGCGGATCGAGCAGCGGCCCGTCGAGCCCGTACTGCACCGAGTTGTCGGGGGTGCGGTTGAACAGCGTCAACGCGGCGCGCAGCTGGATGGCGAGGATCTCCACCAGCCGGTCGGTGCCGTAGCCGTGCGCCAGGTGCTGGCGTGCCGCCGGCGCGAACATGCTGGTGTCGCGCGTGCGCTCCCAGAAGGCGTCCCAGTCGTGCGCGAAATAGGCGAACATCGGCGCCGCCACCGCCAGCGCGACGAGGACGATGAGCAGCAGGCCGGCCAGGTCGGCACGCGTGAGGCGGCGGCGCGGTTCGCCCGCTTGCGCGGCGGGAAACAGGAAGCTGAGCCAGCTGAGCGCGATCAGCAGCGGCACCAGCCGCGAGGCGTAGTAGGTCTGGATGCCGAGCCCGAGCGTGATGCCGCACCACAGCGCGGCGCCGAGGCGGCGCTCGTGCATCAGCCGCAGCAGCAGCCACAGGGCCAGCAGGCTGATCAGCGGCGTGTCGATGTAGTGGTAGCCGGCGCGGCTCAGGTGGATGTAGAAGCGCTGACCGGCGAGCAGCAGCGCGGCGAGCAGGCCGACCTCGACGCTCCACAGCCGCCGCCCGATACCGAACAGCAGCAGCACGCCGGCGACGCCGAGCGCGGCGCTGGCGGCGCGCAGGCCGGTGAGGTCGGTGCCGACCAGCCACAGCCCGACCGCGCTCGGAAAGGCGTGGAAGCGCGGCAGCTCGAACCAGCCGGCGCCGAACAGGTTGAACTGGTCGAGCAGCCGCAGCGCGTCGAGGCCGACCTCGGCCTCGTCGCCGTGCACCTCGGTCGGCAGGCCGCCGAGGTCCCACACCAGCGTCACGGCGGTAAAGACGCACACGCCGAGCAGCGCCCAGTGCTGCCCGCGGCTGAGCGGCGCGAGCCGCGAGGCCTGGCGCGGGGCCAGCGCCGCGGCGGCGCCGAAGGCGAGCAGGCCGGCCACCCAGATCGGATGGGTGACGGTCGGCGGGGCGAAGTGGAACACCTGCAGCGCCGCGGCGCCGCACAGCCCGACGCCGAGCGCGACCAGCGCGAAGACCCGCCACGGGATTGCGTCGGCGGGCGGCGTCGTCGGCTCCGGCGCGTCCGGCGCGCGCCGCGCCGAGAGGCCGAACGCGAGTGCCGCCAGCGCGAAGCCGGCGGCGCTCCACCAACCGTAGCGCGTCCCCCACTGCGCCGCGCCGCCGAGCGCCAGCGCCGCGGCGGCGAGCGCCAGCGCGACGCCGTCGGCGCGGCCCAACTCTCCTCGCAGGCGCAGCATGGGGCAGCGCTTGGCGGTAAGAGAAGCGATCGAGCGAGTCAACCCGGCGCGGTTCGCGGCGCCGCGTCGTCGGGGCGATCCCTGGCGCGCCCGAGACGCCCGGAACGCCGGCGCGCCGCCGGGGCCTGCGATCGCGTCGACCTCACCTCGGGCGCGCCACGGCACGCCCCGCTTGACCGGTCCTGCGAATGACCGCAGAGCGGTGCCGATGGCTTCGCCCACCCGCGCGACGACCTGGCTGGCGCGACTCGGTGTCGCCACCGCGGTCATCGTGACGCTCGGCTGGGTGCACCTCGCCGAGTTCAACGGCGCGACGCTGTGGGACAGCGCCGTGTTCCTCGCCGGCGGGCGGCTGCTGCAGCGCGGGCTGATGCTCTACCGCGAGGTGTGGGACAACAAACCGCCCGGCATCTACCTCTATCAGCAGGCGGTCTACGCCGTGCTGCCAACCGCGGTGTGGAGCCTGCGCTGCACCGACGCGCTGCTCTACCTGGGGGGCGCGGCGGCGCTCTACGCGCTCTGCCGGCGTGTCGCGCGGCGCCCGCTGGCGCTGGCGGCGACGCTCGGCTGGCTGTTCGTCGCGCATCATCCGGAGTTCAATGTCGCCGGCTTCTACACCGAGGAGTACGTCGCCATCTTCGCCGCCGTCGCGGTGGCGCTGGCGGCGCGCTGGGCAGCGCGTGGCGGCGGGCTCTGGCAGCCGGTGCTCTGCGGCGTCGCCGCCGCACTGGCGGTGCAGTTCAAGACGCCGGGCCTCGCCTGCGTCGTGCCAGCGCTGCTGCTGCTCGGCGCGCGCCGGCCGCGCGTCGCCGTCGCCGGCTTTGCCGCCGGCGCGGCGCTGCCGACGCTCGCGGTGCTCGTCTACCTGTGGGCCGGCAACGCGCTGCCCGACTACCTCGACAGCCAGCTCTGGCACGCCATCGCCAGCCACCAGCTCGACACCATCCCGCAGAGCCTCGACCAGCGCCTCGCGCAGCTCGGCTGGGAGACGGCGCGCGTGCTCGGGCCCTACCCGTGGCTCATCTTCCCCGCCATGCTCGGGGCCGCGCTGACGCTCGTCGAGCCCACCCGCCTGCGCGTCGCGGCGCTCGCCTGGGCGCTCGCCGACCTGGCGATGATCGCGGCGCAGAAGTTCTACCACGCGCACTACTTCATCCAGGTGTTTCCGGCGCTCACCTGGCTCGCGGCCATCGGGCTGGCGGCGGCGCTGCAGCGGCGACCGGACGAGGGCTGGCGGCGCGGCGCCTGGCGGCTGGGGCTGACGGCGCTGCTGGTGGGGCTGGCCTGGCGCGACGCGCAGGTCGCGGTCGCCGTCCGGCAGGGCATCGTGGCGCGCAACTGGATGGCGTTGCGCGCCGGCCCCGCGGCGTGGCGCAGCGGACCCGGTGACGCGTACGAAGCGCGCGTCGGCGCCTGGGTGGCGGCGCGCACCGCGCCGCAGGACACCATCTTCATCCACGACACCGGCTCGGCGTCGGCGGTCTACTGGACCGCCGACCGCCTGCCGGCCAGCCGCTACCTGGCGGAGAACGTCGTGCGCGGCCCGCGCATCGCCGAGCAACTCGGCGAACTGGAGCGGGCGCGGCCGGCCTATGTGCTGGTGGCCGGCGGCCCGGGGCCGCGCTCGATCACGCCGCTGCTGGAGCGCGACTACGTGCTGGTCGGCACCCGGCAGGAATCGTATCGGCTCGAGCTGTGGGGGCGCCGCCGCGCGCTGCCGTTGGCGCTGGGCCGCTTCGACGCCGAGGGCTGGACCTCACCAGTGGTCGAGGCGAACGACGAGGACGGGGCGGTCGTGCTCGCCTGTGGCGCCGAGCCGGTCGACGGCGTGCGCCTGGCGATGCGCAGCGCCGCCAGCGCTGCCGCGACCGCCGACGCCGTCTGGACGTCGGTCGCCCCCGGCGACACGCCGGTGCAGCAATACGTGCAGCTGCGCTGCATGCTGCCCGCCGGCGCGGCGCTGCGCGACGCCCGCATCGGGCGTTTGCAGTTCAGTCCGCAGGGCACCGACAGCGGGCCCCTGCGCACGTCGTGAGCCGCGCGGCGC
>JANRJF010000392.1:0-1501 GCA_033764095.1 Deltaproteobacteria bacterium
ACCGAGTCGTTGACGTTGATCGCCGGGAACAGCAGCGTCCCCGCCTTCGCCATCTGGTAGAGGCGGTGCACGCCGGTGGTGGTCTCCTCGCTGACGCCGCGGATGCGCTTCGCGACGCGCGCCCAGCGGCCCGGCTCCTCCGCCTGCAGGCGGCGCAGGATGGCGAGGATCTCACCCCACTCCTCCGGTTCCTTATCGGCGTCGAACGCCGGCACCTTGCCGGCCTGCTCGAACTCGAGGCCCTTGTGCACCAGCAGCGTCGCGTCGCCGCCGTCGTCGACGATCAGGTCGGGCCCGGAGCCGTCCGGCCACGCCAGGATCTCGTTGGTGCACCACCAGTACTCTTCCAGCGTCTCGCCCTTCCAGGCGAAGACGGCGATGCCCTTCGGATTGGCGACCGTCCCCTCGCGGCCGACCGCGACCGCCGCGGCGGCGCTGTCCTGCGTGCTGAAGATGTTGCACGACGCCCAGCGCACGTCGGCGCCGAGATCGACCAGCGTCTCGATCAGCACCGCCGTCTGCACCGTCATGTGCAGCGAGCCGGCGACCTTCGCGCCCTGCAGCGGCTTGTTGGCGCCGTAGCGCGCCCGCAGCGCCATCAACCCCGGCATCTCCTGCTCGGCGAGGCGGATCTCCTTGCGCCCCAGCTCGGCGAGCGAGAGGTCCTTCACCTTGAACGGCAGCCGGTCGGCTGCCTTCGACTTCATTGCTGGACTGCTCATGGAACGTGCCCTCCTTGGCTTTCAGCTGTCAGCGTTCGGCTGTCAGCTGGTTTGAATTGGATCGATCTGAGCTGAGAGCTGACAGCTACGCGCTGATAGCCTTCTCCGCGCTGACAGCTTTTCTTCCCGTTGCGGCGAACAGCGCCGGGCCCTTCGCCGCCGCGTGGGCGGGCAGCGGGTGGACGCGCGCCGCGTCGATGCCGGCCTGCGTCAGCCAGTCGACGATCTGCTCGGCCTCGAAGCCGAGCCAGACGTGTCCCATCTGCTGCCGGTACTCGACGCGCTCGTGCTGCGCCATGTCGATCAGCAGCAGCCGACCGCCGGGGCGCAGCGCGCGCGCGGCTTCGCGGAGCACCGCCGCCGGCTCGGCGATGTGGTGTAGCACCAGGCAGATCACCGCGGCGTCGAGCGCCCCGTCGTCGATCGGCAGCGTCTCCAACTCGCCGCGGCGCAACTCGACGTTGGCCAGATCGCCGAGCCGCTTGCGCGCCGCGCCGAGCATGGCGCGCGAGCTCTCGACCGCGATCACCTGGCGGACGAACGGCGCCAGCGTCTCCGCCATCTGGCCGGTGCCGCAGCCGAGGTCGCCGACCGTCCAGCTGTCGTCGAGCAGGCCGGCGAGCGCGGCGAGGTCGAAGCGCTCGCCGAACATCTCGCGCCGCAGCCGATCCCACTGCCCGGCGGCGCTGCCGAAGAAGGCCTGCGAACGCGTGCGCCGCCCGGCCAGCACGCTCGCCAGGCGGCGCTCGTCCTGCTCGGCGACGCCGCCCTGCGCCGTC
>JANRJF010000393.1:0-8412 GCA_033764095.1 Deltaproteobacteria bacterium
GCGGCGGCGGTCGCGGCGCTCGCCGCGTATGCCGGCGCGGTGGCGGTCGACCGCACCGACGGCAGGCCGGCGGAGGCGTTTCTGACCCGAGCCCGCGCCGCGCACCGCGCCGTCCCCTGGGCCTACGCCGCGCCGCTCGAGCCCGAGCCCCGCGGCGTCAACCTCTTCGGCCAGTTTCGTGCTCCGATCGGCCTCGGCAGCCTGAGCCAGGGCGCCGCCGCCGCCTGGCGGCAGGCCGGCTACGCGGTGCGCGAGATCATGCTGACCAACGCCAACACCCCAGACGACCTGTGCGTCGACGAGCTGCTGCCGCACTTCGCCTTCAACTACCCGCGCAATTTCGTCGTCACCTATCCGCACATCGACTACGATCTGCAGGCCCTCTATCCGCGCTGCTTCTTCGCCGGGCGCGAGAACATCGGCTTCTTCGCCTGGGAGCAGCGCGACTTCCATCCCGCCTGGCGCGAGCGGCTGCGGCCCTATGACCGCCTGTTCGCGCTGTCGCAGTTCGCCGCCGAGGCGGTGGCGCGCGGCATGGGGCGACGGGTGGACTGGCTGCCGGCGGTGGTCGAGGTCGATGCCGCGCAGGCCGCCCGCTACGATCGCGCGCATTTCGGCATCCCCGCCGACCGCTTCGTGCTCGGCTACGTGTGCGATGCGTCGAGCTCGATCGAGCGCAAGAATCCGCTCGGCACCATGGCGGCGATCGGCCGCGCCATGCGCCACGAGTCCCGCGCGTTCGTCGTCCTCAAGGTCACCAATGGCGACCGTCCGCCGTACGACGGTGTCGTCGACGCGATCCGCCGCGCGTTGCGCGACCACGGGATCGAGCACCTGGTCGTCAGCCGCCATCTGCCGCGGGCCGAAGTGCATGGGTTGATCGGCTGCTGCGACGTCTACGTGTCGCTGCACCGCGCCGAGGGCTTCGGCTACACCATCGCCGAGGCGATGCAGCTCGGCGTGCCGGTGGTGGCGACCGGCTACTCCGGCAACATGGACTTCATGCGCGAGGCGAACGCCTACGTCGTCGGCTACCGCGAGACGGTGCTGCGCCGCGGCGACGGGCCGTTCCAGCCCGGTAGCGTGTGGGCCGAGCCGGATCTCGAGCACGCCGCGGCGCTGATCCGCGCCAGCTTCGAGGATCGCGATGCGGCACGGCGCAAGGCCCGGCAGGCGGCGAGCGATACGCGTGCGCTGTGCTCGGCGGCGAGCGTCGGCCGCCGCCTGGCGGCGCTGCTCGACCTGCCGCTGGCGGGCGCGACGTGAGCCGGTTGGGCGTCGACCGCGCCGGCTGGTAAGGGAGCGGCGCTCGACCAGGACCGGATCGCATGTCTCTGCTCGCCATCGACGTCGGCAACACCAACACCGTGCTGGGCATCTACCAGGACAGCGTGCTGGCGCGGCACTGGCGCATCGAGACCAGCCCGGCGCGCACCGAGGACGAGCACGCCGTGCTGGTGCGTGACCTGCTGCGCGACACCCAGCTCACCGGCGCGGCGTTCTCCTGCGTGGTGCCGGCGCTGACCCCCACCTTTCGCGCCCTGTGCCGCAAGTATCTCGGCTTCGAGCTGCTGGTGGTGGCGCCCGGCATCCGCACCGGGCTGGTGATGAAGTACGAGACGCCGCACACGCTCGGCAGCGATCGGCTGGTGAACGCGGTCGCCGCGCACGCGCGCACCGGCGGCGCCGCGATCGTCGTCGATTTCGGCACTGCCACCAAGATCGAGTACGTCACGCCGGACGGCGCCTACGCCGGCGGCGTCATCTGCCCGGGCATCAAGATCGCCAGCCAGGCGCTGTTCGCGCACGCCGCGCGGCTGGCGTCGGTCGAGCTCACCCGGCCGCCGCAGGTGGTGGGGCGCACCACCGCGCACGCGTTGCAGGCCGGCATCCTGCTCGGCCACGTCGCGACCGTCGACGGCCTGGTGCGCCGCATCCGCCGCGAGCAGGGCGTCGAGGCGCGCGTCTTCGCCACCGGCGGCCTGTCGAGCCTGCTCGCCGCCGACTCGGAGACCATCGACGAAGTCGACGAGTTCCTCACCCTCGACGGCCTGCGCATCATCCACGAGCGCAACGCCTCGCCGCCGAGAAAAAAGAAGAGCGGCCACAGATGAACACCGAGCACCACAGAAAACACGGAGACCCCGATCTCGAGGGAGATGCCTCCGTGCTCTCCGTGGTGCTCTGTGTTCATCTGTGGACTCCCGATCGCACCGCGCCGCACCAATGAGTGCCCTCGCCATCGCCGGAGCCACCTTCGCGTCGATCGCCGCGGTGACGCTGCTCGGCATGTGGCTTCGTGCGTTCCTGCCGGATCGGTATCTGAGCGCCGAATCGAAGCAGGTCGTGAGCCTGGCGACGGCATTGATTGCCACCCTGTCGGCGGTGCTGCTCGGGCTGCTCATCTCGTCGACGCGCACCTCGTACGAGGAGAAGCGCAATCAGGTCATCCGCATGACCGCCGACCTCATCGAGCTCGACCTGCTGCTCAAAGACTACGGGCCGGACGCGCAGCCGGCACGGCAGGCCATGCGCAACGCCGTGCCGCTGATGATCGATTCGATCTGGCGCGACGGCGCCGGGCGGTTCCGGTCGGAAGCGAACGCGGCGCCCGATGCGGGTGCCGAGGCGGTGCTCTACGAACTGCAAGCGCTGGCGCCGCGCGATGATTCGCAACGCGCCCATCGCGACCGCGCGCTGCTGGTCGGCCTCGATCTGGCTTGGCCAAGATCCAGCTGCTCTTGTTCGCCCAGCCCGCCAACGCGATTTCAACGCCGTTCATCACCGTGCTGGTACTGTGGCTCAGCTTCCTCTTCGGGACCTTCACGCTGTACGCGCGCCCCAACCCGTTGCTCGTCGTTGTCCTGCTCGTCTGCGCGCTGGTGGCGGCGAGCGCGATCTTCCTCATCGTGGATCTGGACCGCCCCTTCGCCGGCCTGCTGCAGATCCCCAGCGCGCCGTTCCGCAACGCCCTGCCGCCGCTGGCGCCGACGCCATGAGGCGGCTCGCTGCAACGCCGGTTGCGGACGCGCGACGGGAGCCGAGAAGACTGAGATCTCGCTTCCTTTATCGCCGGGCGGGTGAAATGGTCGCGCCCCGATCATGACCACCGAGACACGCTGCCAGGCGGCGCGGTTCCGTGCTTGGTACGGGCGCGGGTGTGCCGGTGGCTTGCTGGCGCTGCTGGTCCTGCTCGCCGGCGTCGCCGCGCCCGCCGGCGGCGAAACCAGCCCGGGTCCCATGCCGGGATGCCCGGATCTCGTCTGGGGCAGCCTGCCGAACGAGGGCTCGGCGGAATTTCCCGATCGGGAAGCGCTGTGTGCGTCGATCCCGGGTCAGCCGTTGCCGCCGGACCTCTGGCCACCGGAGGATCTGGTCACGCTCGACGAGCAGAATGCCTACGCCCAGCGCTTGCGCGACGAGTTGTTCAGTACGCGGCGCTACGCCACCGAGCTCGGCTGGGTGGGCGACGCGCGCTGGCGACTCTCCGGTGATTTCCAGGGCTGCCCGTCACAGAGCTCGTTCGCGAGCTTCGGCGTCCACCTCCTGGTGCGCGTCTGGTACTCGCCGGAAGTCGTCGAGTGGCTGTGCGGCGACCGCAGCACGGCGCTGCCGGTCGGCGCGATGATGATCAAGGAGGAGCACCTGTTTAAGGGCGACGGCGTCCTGATCGTCGATCGCAAGACGCACCGCGCCGTGCCGGCACAGGATCTCGCGCCGGACATCATCACTTTCATGATCAAGCGACCCTCGGCGGCGTGGGACGGCTATTACTGGGGCGCGGTAGACGCCAACCAGGACGATCCCAACCCGCCGGTGCTGGATCGAGCCGGCCTGACCGCGCCGGCGCCCGCGCACCTGCCGCCGCATGAGCCGCCGTTCTTTCCCACCGGCGCCACCAACGGCGCGCCGACCGGCGCCGGGGTGTACACGAACTTCGGCTACGGGATGTACTGCGTCAACTGCCACAGCGTGGCGAAAGGGGATCCCACCTTCTCCAGCCTCGACAACATTCTCGGCACCGAGGCGATCTTCTCGTGGCGCGGTCCCGGCGCGGCGCCGCGCTGCGACGGCGACCCGGTGCTCGGTCCACCGACCGACCCGGGCGCCGGCCATGTCGTGGTCGGACAGGGCTGTCCGCCGGTCCTGCCGCCGGCGCCGCTGCGCGACCCCGACCCAGCGTTCCTGGCGCTCTATGACGAGGTCGCCGCGGTGAGCGACGACGAGGTCTGGAACGGCCTCGACGTGGCGGCAGGCACGAGCGCGCCGCCGAAGATCGAGCCGCTGCGCTACCCGGCCGCGCAGACCTGGGACCGCTCGGTCATGCCGGCGCCGGAACATGCGCAGACCTTCATCACGTCCGATCAGTGCATCGGCTGCCACGCCGGGACGCGCAACAACGGCGCGCTGCCGCACATGGTCGCGTACGACCGCCACGGACGGCTGCGCAATCTCTCTCCGGCGGCGGAGTGGCGCAACACCAGCATGGGCATGGCCGGCCGCGACCCGATCTTCATGGCGCGCATGGAAGCCGAGTGGAATGCGCAGGAGCGTACCTTCGCCGCGATTCCCGGCCTCGGCAACGCCGCCGCGCCGACCGTCGCCGACTGCGTGATGGACCTGTGCCTGAGTTGTCATGCCAAGGCCGGCCACCAGCAGCAGTCCGCCGACACCAAGGGCACCGGCACCGATCCGCTGCCGGGCAGCGTCCTGCAGGTGCAGAACACGTTCATCTGCCGCGACCTGCTGCCGCCGGCGTTGGCGCGCGGCCTGAAGACCAAGGAAGACGGACACGAGTTCTTCGTGCGGCCCAACCTGCAGAATTTTCCGGGCACGCCCGACGTCACCCGCGACCAGTTGCGCGCCGCCGCGCTGGGGCGCGACGGCGTCACCTGTCAGGCGTGTCACCTCGCCGGGCCGGACGTCGGCAATCCGGCCGACGGATTCACCGGCAACATTCCGTACGCGCTCGACGGCACGCTGTTCTCCCCGGACGAGGTCGGCCCGCCGGGCGAGGTGATGAAGGCGGCGATCGGGCTCAAGCCGGTCCAGGGCAAGCAACTGCAGGAGTCGCGGCTGTGCGGCGCCTGCCACGCGATCAATCTGCCGGTGGTGCGCACCGGCGACTGCACGACCAATCCGCAGACGTCGCCGTTCGAAGGCTGCGTGGAGTCGTTCAAGTACGAGCAGACGACGTACTTCGAGTTCCTCAACAGCGCTTACAACGCCGACTCGCCCTCGGCCGAGCCCGGCCTGGTGCGCGAATGCCAGAGCTGTCACATGCGCAACCTGCACGCGACCTCGGGCACCGACCGGCTGGCCTTCAAGGTCGCGAACATCCAGGACGACACCTTCTATCGTTACGACAACTCGCTGCCGCCGGAGAACCTCGCGCTGCCGGTGCGGCGCAACTACCAGCGTCACGTCTTCCCGGGCCTCAACCTGTTTCTGAACGGCTTCCAACAACAGTTCTCGCTGCTGATGGGGGTGGCGGATCTGCCCTGGATGAACGTCACGCCGGAAACCGGCGTGCTGACGCAGCGCGACAACCTGCTGCAGTTCGCGCGCGAGGAAACCGCGACGATCGCCGTCCAGCATCTGCAGAGGACCAGCGACGGGCTGCGCGCCGCGGTGCGCGTCGACAACCTGAGCGGGCACAATCTCCCCAGCGGCGTCGGCTTCCGGCGGCTGTTCATTGAGCTCTCGGTCCTGGACGCCGAGGCCAATGTGCTGTGGTCGTCCGGACGGACCGATCGGCTCGGCCAGTTGCTCGGCGCCGACGGCACGCCGCTGCCCTCCGAGCACTACCCGTCGACCGAGTACGAGCCGCATCATCAGGTGATCACCTCTCCCGACCAGGTGCAGATCTACGAGGAGGTGGTCACCGACGATCGCGGCGTGATCACCACCGGCTTCCTCAACCGCTGGTACGACAAGCAGGACAATCGCATCCCGCCGCGCGGCTTCCGCTGGGATTCCATGTACGTGCAGGAGCCCTACGACGTCGCACCCAAGGGCGAAGCGCTGCAGGACCCACAGTACACGCGGCCGGACCCGGCCACGCCGCTCGATGGCGAGGACGAGATCACCTACGAGATTGCGCTGCCGCCGGCGCTCCGCACGCAGGCGACCGCGGTGCGTGCCCGCCTGATGTCGCAGAGCATCCCGCCGTACTTCCTGTCACAGATCTTCGCCGAGCTGGCGATCGCGAAGCGCGATCCGGCGCTGGTCGCCAGTGACAACCAGCTGATCGTCGACGGATCCTTCCTCCACTACCTGGCGAGTCGATTCGACACCGCCGCGGTCGACGCGGACGGCGAGGCCTACCTGGCTGAGTGGAAGCTCGAGGTCGCCGCCGACCAGCAATCGGTGCACAGCGGCGACAACGATGATGGCTGCGCGGTCGTCGCGCCCGGCGACCGCGCCGGCGCGTGGCCGCTCCTCCTGCCGGCGCTGGCGTGGGTTGCGTTCCGTCGCCGGCGCCGCTGAGCGTCGACGAGGTGGACGTGAAATCCGGCCACAGATGAACACAGAGAACCGCAGAGAACACGGAGGCGCGCAGCACCGGGTCGAGGCCTAAGTGCCTTCCGTGGTGCTCTGTGTTCATCTGTGGTTTCGTTTTCCGGGATCGAGGGCATGGACAAGCTGCTGGTGATCGACGTGGGCAACACGCACACGGTGTTGGGCGTGTACGAGGGGGCGGAGCTGCTGCAGCACTGGCGGATCCAGACCGAGGAGGGGCGCACCGAGGACGAGTACGGCGTTCTGGTACGCAGCCTGTTGAGTGGACCGGAGTCGCAAGGCTTGAAGGGGGCGGCGATCGCCTGCTCGGTGCCGGCGATGAACGTGACCATCACGCGGCTGTGCCAGAAGCATCTCGGGCTGGAGCCGCTGGTGGTCGGGCCGGGCGTGCGCACGGCGATGCCCATCCTCTACGACAAACCGCAGGAGGTCGGCGCCGACCGCATCGTCAACGCCATCGCGGCGTACACGCGCACCAAGGACACCACCATCGTCGTCGACTTCGGCACGCCGACGGTGCTCGACTACATCTCGGCACGCGGCGAATACATGGGCGGCGTCATCGCGCCGGGTCTCGGCATCTCCAGCGCGGCGTTGTTCTCACGCGCCGCCAAGCTCTACGAGGTCGAGCTCGTCGCGCCCAAGCAGGTGGTGGGGCGCAACACCGTGCACGCCATGCAGTCGGGCGTCGTGCTCGGCCACGTCGCCATGGTCGACGGGCTGGTCGAGCGCATCCAGCGCGAGAACAAGGTCAAGGCGCGCGTCATCGCCACCGGCAGCTGGGCGCCGGTGGTCGCCGCCGAGTCGAGCACCATCGAGGAGGTCGATGAGTTCTTGACCCTGGCCGGCCTGCGGATCATTTACGAACGCAATCAGGAATGAGGAAGGCTGTTAGGCTGTTGGCTGTTAGGCTGTTAGGGGGGAGCAACCTCGGGAGTCGGCGGCGGCAACCCCTGACAGCGTAACAGCCTAGCAGCGTAACAGCCTGACCCAGGAGGCGAGCACATGGCGCATGAAGTGGGTCAGGTCCGCAACGTCGGCATTGTCGGTCAGGGTGGCAGCGGCAAGACGTCGCTGGCCGACGCCATCCTGTTCACCGCCGGAGCGACGACGCGGCTGGGGAGCGTCGACGACGGCACCTCGGCGTTCGACTTCGAGCCCGAGGAGACGCGCCGCAAGCTGAGCCTGAGCACCGCCTTCCACCACGCGCCGTGGAAGAAGCACGAGCTGACGCTGGTCGACACGCCCGGCTACATCAACTTCCTCACCGACGGGCTCAACTGCATGCGCGCCTGCACCGTCGCGGTGCTGGTGCTGGAGCCGCACGCCGGCGGCGTCAAGGTGGAGGCCGAGCGCGTCTGGAGCCGCGCCGTCGATCTCGGCCTGCCGGTGGTGGCGTTCGTCACCAAGATGGATCGCGAGAACGCCGACTTCGACGGCGCGCTCAAGGACCTCAGCGACGTGCTGCAGGCCAAGGCGGTGCCGGTGCAACTGCCGATCGGCAGCGCCGAGACCTTCAAGGGCGTCGTCGACCTGCTCAGCATGAAGGCGCTGATCGCGCAGCCCAACGGACAGGTGAAGGAAGAGGCCGTCCCGGCCGACCTCGCCGATGCCGCCAAGGCGGCGCGCGAGCGCCTGATGGAGACGGTGGCGGAGACCGACGACGCGCTGGTCGAGCAGTACCTGGAGAGCGGCGAGCTGACGCAGGACGAGTTGGTGAAGGCGCTGCGCGTCGCGGTGCGCGACGCACGCTTCGTGCCGGTGTTCGCCGGCGCCGGCGCGAAGGGGCTCGGCATCGCGCCGCTGCTCGACTTCCTGGTCGAGTTCACCCCCGCACCGGGCGAGCACGGCGTCGCCGGCGGCGAGGATCCGAAGAACCACGAGCCGATC
>JANRJF010000394.1:0-7436 GCA_033764095.1 Deltaproteobacteria bacterium
GCCGCCAACAGGCGCGCCGCGGCGCGGCCGGCGCGGCCGGCGCCGAGGACCAACGCGCGCGTCCCACTCAAGGCCGTCATCGCAGCTTCAACGTGCTGAGCGCGACCAGCGCGCAGAGGATCGAGAGGATCCAGAAGCGCACGATGATCTGCGGCTCGGGCCAGCCCAGCAGCTCGAAGTGATGGTGGATCGGCGCCATGCGGAAGATGCGCTTGCGGCGCAACTTGTAGGAGCCGACCTGCAGGATGACCGACAAGGCCTCGACGACGAACACGCCGCCGGCGATCACCAGCACCAGCTCCTGCTTGGTGACCAACGCCAGGCAGCCGAGCGCGGCGCCGAGCGGCAGCGCGCCGACGTCACCCATGAACATCATCGCCGGATAGGCGTTGAACCACAGGAAGCCGAGCCCGGCGCAGACCAGCGCGCCGCAGAAGATCGACAGCTCGGCGGTGCCGGCGATGTACGGCAGCTGCAGGTAGCGCGCCCAGGTCGCCGTGCCGGTGGCGTAGGCGAAGACGCCGTAGGTCACCGCCACCGTCATCACCGGCCCGATCGCCAGGCCGTCGAGCCCGTCGGTGAGGTTGACCGCGTTCGAGGCGCCGACCAGCAGCACGGCGGCGAACGGGATGTAGAACACGCCGAGGTCGAGCGTCAGGTTCTTGAAGAACGGGAAGTACAGCACGGTGTCGAAGCGCGGCACCAGGTAGAGGAAGGCGCCGGCGGCGAGCCCGATGGTGAACTCCCAGAACAGCCGCGTGCGGCCGGGCAGGCCCTTCGAGTTGCGCCCGGTGAGCTTGCGGAAATCGTCGACGAAGCCGATCGCGGCATAGCCGACGGTGACCAGCAGCAGCAGCCAGATGTACTGATTGCGCAGGTCGGCGAGCAGCAGCGTGGCGAGGATCAGCGAAGTGAGGATCAACACCCCGCCCATCGTCGGGGTGCCGGCCTTCGACAGGTGCCGCTCCGGGCCGTCGGGGCGGATGTGCTGACCGATCTTGAGCGCCGTCAGCTTGCGGATCAGCCAGGGGCCCAGCAGGAACGACACCAGCCACGCGGTGAGCGCCGCCATGACGGCGCGAAAGGTGATGTAGCGCAGGACGTTGAAGCCCGAGTACACCGTGTGCAGCGGATAGAGCAGCGCGTACAGCATTCAGCTCGCGCCTCCCCGCTCGCTCAGGCGCGCCACCACCTCGGCCATGCGCGCGCCGTAGCGGCGCACGCCGGGCTCGTCGTCGGCGCCGCGCGAGCCCTTCACCAGGATCGCGTCGCCGGCCTGCCAGCGCTCGGCGATCAGCGCGGCGGCGGCGGCGGCATCGGGGCATTCGTCGACCGCCAGGCCGCCGGCGGCGCGCGCGCCCGCGGCGATGGCGTCGGCCTGCGGGCCGACCGCGATCAGCCAGGCGACGCCGGCGGCGGCGGCGTGCGCGCCGACCGCGGCGTGCAGCGCGGCACTGGTCGATCCCAGCTCGCGCATCTCGCCGAGCACCGCGATGGCGCGGCCGGCCGCCCCGGCGGCGCGGGCGACGGCGTCGAGCGCCGCGTTGGTGCTCGCCGGGTTGGCGTTGTACGCGTCGTTGATCAGCGTCACGCCGTTCGCCAGCCGCACCACCTGCATGCGCATCTTCGGCGGCTCGGCGGCGGCGAGCCCGGCGACAATCGCGTCGAGGCCGATGCCGAGCGCGTGCGCGACGGCGGCGGCGGCGAGCGCGTTCTGCACGTTGTGCGCCCCGGCGGCGCGCAGCATGACTGGCGCGCGCGCCGCGCCGATCGCCAGCCTGAAGCCGACGCCGTCGGCGCCGCGGTCGTCGATCGCCTCGGCGCGCACGGTGCGGCCGTGGCCGAACTCGACGCGGCGGCCGGCGTAGCCGGCGGCGGCGCCGACGACCAGCGGATCGTCCATGTTCACCGCGATGACGGCATGCGGCGACAGGCCGGCGAACAACTCGCCCTTGGCGCGCGCCACGCCGGCGAGGTCGCCGACCCCTTCCAGATGCGCCGGGCCGACGTTGGTGATGCAGCCGACGTCGGGCGTCGCGATCTCGGTCAGCCGCGCGATCTCGCCGAAGGCGTTCATGCCCATCTCGATCACCGCCAGCGCCTCGGCGCCGGCGAGGCGGAACAGGGTGAGCGGCACGCCGACCAGGTTGTTCTCGTTGCCGTGGGTCTTCAGCACGCGGCCCGGCGTCGCCGTCTCGCCGATCGCCGCCAGCATCTCCTTGGTGGTGGTCTTGCCGTTGCTGCCGGTGATCGCGGCGAGCGGCCCGCCCCAGCGGCGGCGGGTGAAGGCGGCGAGGTCGCCGAGAGCGCGCAGGGTGTCGGGGACGACGAAGGCGCGGCGCGGCGCGACGCCGGGTGGCAGGTGGTCGACCAGCACGGCGGTGGCGCCGCCGGCCAGCGCGGCGGCGGCGAAGGCGTGCCCGTCGTGAGGGGCGCCGCGCGGGGCGACGGAGTGCGCGCCGGCCGGCAGCCGACGCGTATCCGTGCTCACCGCGCGGCAGGCGGCCGCGGCGGCGTCGACGCCGGCGGCCGCGCCGGTCGCGGTCGCGATCTCCTGTCCGGTCCAGCCCATCGTCGACCCGTCGCGCGCGCGCGCCCACGCCGTCATAGCGTCAGGAGGCGCTGGAGCTGAAGTACAGGGTGAGGGTGCGATCCTCGGCCACGCCGCCGGGCGGCGGGGCCTGTTGGGTGACGTAGCCGGAGCCCTCGACGCGCACCGCCCATCCCTCGCGCTGCGCGCGCACCAGGGCGTCGCGCATCGGCAGGCCGACGAAGCTCGGTGCCCCGCCGGGGGTGGCGAGTTGCTCGGGCGACAGCTCGACCTCGGCCGCCTCCTCGACCGCCGCGGCGACCGGCTGCAGCGCCGCGGCGGCGCGCGGCGGCGCGGCCGGCACGCGCGGCAGCACGCCCCGTCGCGTCAGGCCGAACTCCGCCACTGCCTTGAAGACCGGCGCCGCGACGACGCCGCCGTAGGTCGCCTTGCGCGGCGAGTCGATCACCGCCAGCACCACCAGCGCCGGGTCCTCGGCCGGCACGAAACCGATGAACGACGACATGCGGTCGCGCGGATGGTAGCGGCCGGTGTGCGGATCGACCTTCTGCGCCGTACCGGTCTTGCCGGCGACGGTGAAGCCGTCGATCTGCGCCTGCTTGCCGGTGCCGGCTTCGGTGACCCGCACCAGCAGCTGGGTGACGCGCGCCGCCGTGGCGCGCGACATCGCCTGGCGTTCGACGCTCGGCTGGCCGACGCGGCGCACCACCCCGTCGTCGTCGGTGACGCGCTTGACGACGTAGGGGCGCATCAGCGCGCCGCCGTTGGCGATGGCAGCGAAGGCGCGCGTCAGCTGCAGCGGCGTCACGGCGATGCCCTGACCGAAGGCGGTGGTGACGAGGTGGATGCGGCCCCAGCGTTCGACCGGGCGGGTCAGGCCGGCCAGCTCGCCGGGCAGGTCGATGCCGGTCGGCGAGCCGAAGCCGAGGCCCTGCACCATCGCCGCCAGGCGCTCGGGGCCGAGCCGCTCGGCGACCTTGGCGCAGCCGATGTTGCTCGACTGCGCGATGACGTCGGCGAAGCTCAGCACGCCGTGCGGATGGGCGTCGCGGATCGTCCGGTTGCCGACCGCGTAGCGGCCGTTCTCGCAGTGGATGCGCTCGTCGGGCCGCACCACCTCGGCCTCCAGCGCCGCGGCGGCGAGCACCGCCTTGAAGGTCGAGCCCGGCTCGTAGACGTCGGTGATGGCGCGATTGCGGATCTGGTCGGGCAGCGCGCTGCGGCCGCGGTTGGGGTCGAAGCGCGGCACGGTCGCCATCGCCAGCACCTCGCCGGTGTGCGGGTCGAGCGCGACGACGGTGCCGGCGCGGGCGCCGAACTCGCGCACCGCGCGCTCCAGCTCCTCCTCGGCGACGCGCTGCAGCGCCGCGTCGATGGTCAGCTCGACGTGCGCGCCGTCGCGCGGCAGCGCCGCGGCGTCGCCGCCGTCGACGTCGAAGGGAATGCCGCGTCCGTCATGACCGACGACCAGGGCCCGCTCACCACCCCGCAACTCCGCCTCCAGGGCGCGTTCCACGCCCTCCAGGCCCTGGCCGTCGACGCCGGTGAACCCGAGCACCTGGCTGGCCAGCGGGCCATGCGGATAGACCCGCTGGCGCGCCGGCTCGCTGCCGATGCCGGGGAACTTCATCTCTTCGACCGCGGTCCACTTCTCCAGCGGCACCTGGCGCTGCAGCCAGACGAACTTGGCCGCCGCCGAGGCCTGCCGCAGCACCACGTCGCGCGGCAGATCGAGCGCGCGCGCCACGGCGTTGACCACTTCCGGCTGGCGCGAGAACTCGCGCGGCCGCAGGTAGACGGCCGCCGACTCGCGGCTCAGCGCCAGCGGCTCGCCGTAGCGGTCGACGATCTCGCCGCGCTGCGCCGCCACCGGCACGGCGCGTTGATGCTGGCGCGTGGCGCGCTGGCGCAGCCAGTCGCCCTGCATGATGGTCAGATGCACGGCGCGCAGCACCAGGCCGCCGAAGGCGGCAGCGAACAGCACCGCGGTGATCGCGATGCGCTGGCGCATGGCACGGCCGGTCACGGCAGGATCTCCTCCTCACCGCGCAGCGGACGGCGCATGCCGAGCCGCGCGCTCGCCGCCGCCTCCAGTTGCGTCGCACTGTCGGCCGCGGCAGCCCGAACCGCGAGTTCCCGCTCCTCCCGCTCCAACGCCTCCACGAGCTGCCGCGTGACCGACAGTCGGTACCCGGCTTCCACCACCATCAGCCGCACCCACACGTAGCCGAGCAACAGACAGACCGCGCACGCACCCAGGACCACGCACCACACCAGCAACCGCCGCAGGTCGTTGCGCTGCGCGGCGCGCACATTCGGCGGCCGCATCGGCGGTTGGTCCGCCGGTGTGATAAGCAGCACCTGACGTGCGGCAGCGGCGGGTACCATGATCCTACAATCCCAACTCCGACAGGACGTTCTGATTGACGACGATGTGCTGTTCGGCGGCCTGGCGGACGGTGTTCCACTTGGCGTGATCCCAGAGCCGGAACTTCTTGCCGGCGCCGGTGAAGACGACGTCCTTGGCCAGCTCGGCGAAGTCGCGCAGCGTCGGCGGCACCAACAGCCGTCCCTGCTTGTCGATCGCCAGCTCCTGCGCGCCAGGCAGGTAGAAGTTGTCCCAGAACGCCCTGGCTTCGGGCGACAGGGTGGTCAGCCCGGCGATGCGGGCTTCCTCGCGCATCCACTCGTCGTACGTCCGCCCCTCGAGGCAGCGCGCGTCGCCGACGCGAAAGTTGGTGAGGAAGAGGCGGTCGTCGCCCAGCTCACGGAGCACATCGCGAAACTTGACCGGCACGTTGATGCGGCCTTTCTCATCGATGCGTTGCTCGAACGTTCCGCGAAACATGTGTCGACGACCCGACTCCCACTCATCCTCCCCACACCGCCACTTCCCACCACTTTCGCCCACCCGGCGTATATTCGGGGTCGATCAGGCTGTCAACAAAAAATGTGGACAGCGATGAGAAATCCGCGACTTTCGCTCGTCGTTCGCCAGCAGTGACGTTCGACCCGGCCGCCGCGATGGGGGACGCACCGCGCATCTCCGGCTTCCTGATCGTCCGCAATGGGGTGCGCAACGGCTACCCGTTCCTCGAGGCGATCCAGGCGGCGCTGCCGGTCTGCGACGAGTTCCTGGTCGCCGACGGCTGGTCGGAGGACGGTACCTGGGACGCGCTGCAGGCGCTGCGCGACGCGTATCCCGACCGTGTCGAGCTGTTCCGCGACCGCTGGGTGCGCGACGACGAGCGCGCCATCGCCGCCATGACCAACGTGCTGCGCCAGCGCTGCCGCTACGAGTACTGCCTCAACGTGCAGGCGAACGAAGTGGTGCACGAGGCAACCATCGCGCAGCTGCGCGCGCTGCCGGCGCTCTACCCGCACACCGAGATGTTCCGCCTCCCGTTCCTCAACCTGATGGGCCGCACGCTCGCCTGGTTCGTCGACTTCCGCCGCCGCCTGTTCCGCAACCGCGCCGCGATCGTCTCGCGCGGCGACGGCTTCGACGTCGGCTACCGCCTCGCCGCACTGTGGCGCGAGCCGGCGCGACTGCGGCGCTACCTGCTGCACCGCAGCGGCGAACGGCTGGTGTACCTGCGCCGCCCGATCTATCGCTATCGCGGCCTCGGACCGATCGACTTCCTGGTGAAGTTGGACACCCGCCGCCGTCAGACCGGCGGCCGCTCGGCCGACGAGTTGCGCTTCGCCAGCCAGCTGCTGCAGCGCGTCAACCCCGACACCGCCAGCACCGACGAGTTCTGGCGCGCCATGCGGGCGTACTTCGAGACCGCCCGCTTCGCCATCGCCGGCGCGGCCGATGGCCCGGCGCCGCGGCGCTGCCTGCCGGAAGACGACGCCGGCGATCCGCCGGCGTTGGTGCGGCCGCTGCTCGACGCCTGGCGCTATCCGCTCGCCGACAGCCTGGCGCGCCTGCCGGCAGCCCGGTGAGTGCCGCCGCTTCCGCGCGCCGCGCGGCGCTGCTCAGCTACGCCGAGTCGGAGAATCTCGGCGACGAGATCCAGTCGATCGCCGCGGCGCAGTTCCTGCCACCCGACGCGACGACCGTCGACCGCGATCATCTGCGCCGCGACGGCGCCGGACGTCGGCTCGACGCGATCCTCAACGGCTGGTTCCTGATCGGCGACGAGTGGCCGCCGCCCGACGACCTGCGGCCGCTGTTCGTCTCCTTCTACGCCCCGCCGGAGAATGCGCGCGTCTACGATCCGGCGCTGCGCGACTGGTATCGGCACGTCGAGCCGATCGGCTGCCGTTCGACCGCCGCGGCGGCGCGCTTCGCCGCGCTCGGCGTGCGCGCCTACTTCTCCGGCTGCCTGACCCTCTGCCTGCCGCCGGCGCCCGGACCGCGCGGCGACGAGCTGTGCGTCGTCGACTGCGACCCCGCCTTGCTGCAGCGCCTGGTGCCGGCGCGCGTGCTGCAGCGCGCCGCCTTTCTCACCCACGTCGAGCGGCCCGACGCGCACTCGCTGCGCCACCGCGCCCGGCGCCGCGCCTTCCGTCTCCTGGCGCGCCAGGCATGGCCGCTCGCCTGGCGCGCCTCGGCCGCCTATCGCCGCGCCCGCCACCAGCACCGCATGGCGCGCGCCGCCGCCCTGCTCGCCCGCTACGCCGCCGCGCGCCTGGTCATCACCGGCCGCCTGCACTGCTTTCTCCCCTGCCTGGCGCTCGGCACGCCGGTCGTCCTGCTGCGCGACGCCCCGGACGCGGCACGCTTCGCCGGTCTCGCCGAGCTCGGGCGCGTCTACACGCGCGACGACCCGCGCATCGCTATCGACTGGGACCAGCCGGAGCCGAACCCGACCCGCCACCTCGCGCTCGCCGCCGCGCTCGCCGCGACCTGCCGCGCCTGGGCGGCCGGCCGCTCCGG
>JANRJF010000395.1:0-4520 GCA_033764095.1 Deltaproteobacteria bacterium
GCCGCGAACCGTACACCGGGCCGCAAAGGCGCAGCCCCGTCGTGCAAAGGAGCGTCCCCAAGGAGTGCCAGTTTGAACTCGCTGGTCGTCTGGGTGCGGGAGATGGACGAGTTACGACGGGCACTGGCCGCGTGAGGCTAACGCCCAAGCACCAGATCGAGGCCGGTGAACAGCAACTCCATCTGGGTGCGCGATACACGTCCGACGCGCTCGCTCAGCAGACTCTTGTCGATCGCGATGATCTGGGAGAGATTGGCGACCGAGTCCTTTCCCAGCCCGGCGCTCCGGGCTCGAAGCAACAGGTTGCCGGGCGCGTCCGCCCAGCGCAGATTGCTCGTCAACGGAACGCAGATGGCGGTCGCCAATCGGCTGCGGTTGAGGGAGTCGCCCTGCAGGACCACCACCGGACGGCGAAAACCTGGTCCCGATCCGGTCGGGTCGGGGAGGTCCGCCCACCAGACCTCCCCCTGTACTACGGCTACCATTCGGCGCGTTCGAGGACGCGGCGCGCGGCAGCCGAGACTGCCGGATCGACCTGCAGACCCACATCATCGCAGACCTGGTTCATGGCCTCGGTGATGGCATCGGGATCGTGCCGCGAGAGATACTCCGCAACCGCCTCGGCGTAGAGTTGGCTACGTGACTTCCGCAGCCTGCGCGCCAGTCGCTCCGCGCCCGCGTATACCTCGTCCGGTATCGAGATCGCCGTCTTCATACCAAAAGTATAACTGCGACGGGTGATCGACGACAAGCGCGCTCGACCCGGGGGGGAGCGGGGGAGTGGAGCACAAAAGGGGTCGCCGCTTTGTACGCGGAAAGTTGAGGCGTCCCCGACGGGATTTGAACCCGTGTTGCCGACGTGAAAGGCCGGTGTCCTGGGCCTGGCTAGACGACGGGGACGTATGGATGGAGGGCGCGCCGCGCTGGGCAGCCCTAGCGAGGTAGGCGAAAGCGGCGGGCGAATCAATCCCGCCCCGCGCCGCGCGCGACGGCGGGATGGGCGCGGCGCAGGGCGTCGGCGGCGCGGGCGAAGCCGGCGGCATCGGTGTAGCGCCAGCCGTGCACGACGCGCGTGGCGCCGGCAGCGGCGAGTTGCGCGAGTTGCTCGGCGGTGCGCTCCGGATGCTCCAGCGGCAGCGCGGTCAGTACGACCACCTCCGCGGGTGGCTTGCCGGCGGCAGCGAAGGCCTGCTGCAACTCGGCGATCTGCGGCGCCAGCGCGGTTGCGTCGCCGCCCATCGGCATCCAGCCGTCGCCGAAACGCACCGCGCGACGCAGCGCGTGCGGCCCCATGCCGCCGACGAAGATCGGCGGCCGCGGCGGCCGCGGGCGAACCAGGAACGACTGGCCGTTGGCCTCGACGACGTCGCTGGCGAAGCAGCGGTGCAGGAAGGCCAGGGTCGTGTCGGTGAGCGCGCCGCGCCTGGCGCGTGCGACGCCGACGGCGCGGAACTCGGCCGCCATCCAGCCGGCGCCGACGCCGAGCCGCAGGCGGCCGCCGCTGAGCTCCTGGATGGTGGCGATCCACTTCGCCGTCGCCAGCGCCGGGCGGTACGGCAGCACCAGCACGCCGGTGCCGAGGCCGATGCGCTGCGTGCCGCCGGCGAGATAGGCGAGCGTCGCCAGCGGATCGAGGTAGCGCCCGCCGGAGCCCTCGGCGTCGTCGGGTGGGATGGCGATGTGGTCGGCTACCCACAGGTCGTCGATCCCGGCATCCTCCGCCGCCCGCGCGCAGACCATCAGCGTCGACGCCGTGGCGTGCGGTCCCATGTTGCGCAGGTAGAGCCCGAGTTTCATGCGGAGAGGCGGTTAGGCGGTTGGCTGTTAGGGGTCAAATGAACCCGCACTCTTCCTTCCCTGCCAGCCAACGGCCTGGTAGCCCAGCAGCCTTCCATTCAGGCGCGCAGCCACAACCACGCGGCGGCGAGGGCCAGGCTGATCAGGGTGATCGGCACGCCGACGCGCGCGTGCTCGGCCCAGCCGATGCGGACGCCGAGCCGCGCCGCCTGGTCGACGACGATCAGGTTGGCGATGCTGCCGACCAGGATCAGGTTGCCGGCCAGCGTGCTGGCGAGCGCCAGGATCGGTCCGCCGAGCGGCGTGTCGGCCAGCGGCAGCAGCAGCATGACCGCCGGGACGTTGGAGACCAGATTCGACAGCACCACCGTGCTGCCGAACAGCCATACCGGTTGGCGCAGATCGACGCCGGCGGCCGCGAGGTGCGCCTCCAGCAGGGCCAGGGTGCCGCTGGCAGCGAGCGCGTGGTTGACCACGAACAGCGCCATGAACAGCAGCAGCAGTTGCCAGTCGACCAGCGCCAGCATGTCGCGCGACGCCATGCGCCGGCTGAGCAGCAGCACGCCCGCCGCCGCCAGGGCCAACACGTCGCGCGGCCAGTCGGTGCAGAGAAAGGCGACGATCAGCGCCGCCAGGACGGCCAGCCCCTTGCCGGTCTGCCAGGCGTCGAAAGGCGCCGCCGCGACGCGCAGCGCGCTCGGCGGCGCCGACCAGGCGCCGCGCGCCGACCAGGCGATCACCGCCCAGACGACGACCAGGCCGAGCGCCGCGGGCACCGCCGCGTCGAGCAGATAGCGACCGAAGGATAGGCCGAGCACCTGCCCGATCAGCATGTTCTGCGGATTGCCAATCAGCGTCGCGGCCGAGCCCACGTTGGCCGCCGCCGCCAGCGCGAGCAGGAAGGGCCGCGGCTCGAGCCGCCGCCCGGCGCAGGTGGCGACGACGATCGGCGCCATGGCGAGACAGACGATGTCGTTGGCGAGCACCGCCGAAAGCAGGCCGGCGGTCAGGGTCAGCGCCGCCAGCAGCCCGGGCGGCGCCAGCGCCGCGCCGGTGACCCGCTCGGTGACGCGGGCGTAGAAGCCGCCGAGACGAAACTGTGCCGACACGACCATCAGGCCGAACAGCAGCGCCATGGTCGAGACGTCGACCGCCTGCCAGGCGGCCGGCGGCGTGACGCGCTCGGCGACCAGCAACGCAATCGCGCCGAGGACCGCGACGCCGGTGCGGTCGAGCGCCAGACCGGGAATCTCCCCGAGCAGCATGCCGAGGTAGACGGCGGAGAAGACGAGCAGAACGATCAGGTCCATGCAGGCGCGCGCCGCCCTCCGCTACACGATGCGGCGGCGAATCCCCAGTCGCGGCCGACCGAGCGGTCGAAACAGTTCGACATTTCCTGTTCCGTCTGTCACTCGCGAGAAACAGGGAGGGGGACGGCATGCGCACCTGGATCGCGGCCCTGGCGCTGCTCGGCATCGCCCGGGCGGTCTCCGCCGACGTGCTGTACGCGCCGGAGGGCAATCGCCTGCGCCGCTACGACATCGAGAGCATCATCAATCCGCCGCTGCGCCAGGACGTGCTGATCGACCGCGCCTCGTCCGGCGGGCGCGACGTGAACGGCCCGATCTGCCCGCTGCCCGACGGCAGCGGCGACTTCATCGTCGGCGAGGACACCGGCCAGCCGACCATCCCGCCCGGCTGGGGCGTGTTCAGGGCCGACGGCACGCAGGTCGGCAAGCTGACGGCGACCTACTTCGTGCAACCGCAGGGCGACCCGTACGGCTGCGCCTTCGACGCGCAGGGCCGTCTGTTCACCAGCGAGATCGGCAACTCCGCGTCCGGCCCGCCGACCGGACAACTGATGATGTGGTTTCCGCCCTACGAGGTGTATCCGGGCGCGCCGGGCACCTACCCGAACAGCGAAACGAGCACCAACTTCTGCAAGCTCGCCGAGAACATCGGCACCGCCGGCAGCGTCGCGATCGACGAGCAGGGGCGGGTCTACGTCTCCGCGTCACGCGGCGGCGGCGCGGCGCCGAGTGCCGGCATCCTGCGCTTCTCGGGCAACTTCCCCACCGGGCCCGACGCGGCGGGCGGCTGCGGCCGCACCGACGCGCTCGGCTCGCCACTGATCGACGAGGGACGCGTCAGCGTCGAACTGTTCATCTCCAACCCCAACGTGCCGACACCGAACGGCCTGGCGCGGGCACCGAACGGCAACTGGTACGTCGGCAGCGTGCTGAACGGCGTGATCGGCGAGTTCGACCCGAACGGCCAGTTCCTGCGCCGCGTGCTGACGCCGTCCGCTCCCGGCCTGCCCTCCCCGACCGGCAACCCACTCGGCCTCGCGGTCGACCGCAGCGGCAACCTCTTCTTCGCCGACCTGCAACTGCGCCTCGGTCCGAACGGCATCGGCCCGGGGCCGAACGGCAAGGTGCGCTGGATCAGCTTCGACAGCCAGGGGACGCCGGCGGCGCCGGTGATCGTGCGCGAGAACCTCGCCTTTCCGGACGGCCTGGGGATCCTCGCCGGCACGGTGGCCGGCTGCACCGACGACTGCCCGGACTCCTGCCCGGGCGACTGCAATGGCAGCCGTACCGTGACGGTCGACGAGGTCATCACCGGCGTGAACATCGCGCTCGGCGCCGCGGCGATCGAGGCCTGCGACGTGCTCGATCTCGACGAGGACGGCGCGGTGACGGTCAGCGAGCTGGTCAGCGCAG
>JANRJF010000396.1:0-5644 GCA_033764095.1 Deltaproteobacteria bacterium
CCGCGCCGCGGCGCGCCTGCTGGCGACGCGCGGCGCGCGCGTGCGCGTCGCCGAACGCGCCGCCGGCGCGCAGCGCGATCCGCAGTGGCCGACGGCGGTCGAACTGGTGAGCGGCGACGACCAGGCGCCGGCGCTGCTCGACGGCATCGGCCTGGTGGTGCCGAGCCCCGGCGTGCCGCACGACCATCCGCTCCTCGCCGCCGCGGTCAGCCGCGGCCTGCCGGTGTGGAGCGAGATCGAGCTGGCGGCGCGCTGGCTCACCTGCCCGGTGCTGGCGATCACCGGGACCAACGGCAAGAGCACCGTCACCACGCTGATCGGCGCGATGCTCGCCGCCAGCGGTCAGCGCGTGTTCGTCGGCGGCAACCTCGGCACGCCGTTGTCGGAAGCGGGGCTCGATCCGGCGCCGTGGGACGCGGCGGTGGCCGAGGTGTCGAGCTTCCAGCTCGAGTGGGTGCCGAGCTTCCGGCCGCGCGTCGCGGTGCTGCTCAATCTGACGCCCGATCACCAGGACCGCTATCCGAACCCGGCCGACTACGGCGCCGCCAAGGCCAACCTGCTGCGCCATCAGGACGCCGGCGACGTCGCGGTGCTGAATCGCGACGACGCCTGGGTGTGGGAGCAGCGCCGCCACACGCGCGCCACGGTGTTGTCGTTCGGCCGCGGGCCGGTCGAGTTCGGCACCTACCTCGACGGCGACGACGCGGTGGTGTGGGGGGCCGGGCAGCCGCAGCGCTACGACCTGCGCGAGAGCCCGCTGGTCGGCGCGCACAACCGCGAGAATCTGCTCGCTGCGATCACCGCCGCCAGCGCCTGGGGCACGCCGCCCGAGGCCATCCGCGCCGGGCTGCGCACCACCGCGGGCCTGCCGCACCGGCTGCAGCTGGTCGGCGAGCGACGCGGCGTGCGCTGGTACGACGACTCCAAGGCGACCAACGTCGGCGCGGTGGAGAAGTCGCTCGACAGCTTCGACGGCGGCATCGTGCTGCTGCTCGGCGGCTACGACAAGGGCGGCGACTTCGCCGCGCTGGCGCCGCGCCTCGGCCGCGTCGCGCAGCTCATCTGCTTCGGCAAGGCCGGCCCGTCGATCGCCGCGCAACTCGGCGCCGCCGCCGGTGCGCGCGTCGTGCCGACGCTCGCCGCCGCCGTCGAGCGCGCCGCCGCGCTGGCGCGACCCGGCCAGGTGGTGGTGCTGGCGCCCGGCTGCGCCAGCTTCGACGAGTTCCGCGACTACGCCCAGCGCGGCGACACCTTCCGCGCCCTGGTCGACGCACTTCCCCCCTTCGACAAAGGCGGGTCGGCTCCCCCCTTTGAACAAGGGGGCCCGATTCCCCCCTTTGAAAAAGGGGGGTCAGGGGGGATTTCCCAATGAACCGATTGCGCCCCCTCAGCCGCCTGCAGGAACGCGTCATGATGCCGCGCCTGACGCGGCCGGACATCTGGCTGCTCTCGGCGGTGGCCGGCCTGCTCGGCTTCGGCACGGTCATGGTGTTCAACGTCAGCTACTTCCTCGCCGACGCGCGCTACGGCGACCCGTATCTCTTCTTCCGCAAGCATCTGATCTCGGTGGCGATCGGCATCGGCATCATGGTGCTGGTCTCGCGCCTGCGCCTGGAGATGCTGGAGAAGTGGGCCGGCCTGACGCTGCCGCTGTGCCTGCTGGCGCTGCTCGCGGTGATCACGCCCGGCATCGGCGCCGAGCGCGGCGGCGCGCAGCGCTGGATCGCACTCGGCGGCTTCAGCCTGCAGCCGTCGGAGTTCGTCAAGCTGGGCGTCGTGCTCTTCCTGGCGCGCTGGATCAGCCGCCATCGCGAGCGCATGCCGAGCTTCATCGACGGCGTGCTGCCGGCGCTCATGTGCGTCGGACTGGTCTGCGCGTTGATCCTCAGCCAGCCCGACTTCGGCACCACGGTGATCGTCGGCACGCTGGCGCTGCTCATGCTGTTCGTCGGCGGCGCGCGCCCGGCGCACGTCGGCGGCCTGGTGCTGATCGGCCTCGCCGGCATGGTGCTGGCCGTGCAGGTGGCGCCCTACCGCATGCGCCGCCTGCTCGCCTTTCTCGACCCCTTCCAGCACAGCCAGGACAGCGGCTTCCAGCTGGTGCAGTCGCTGCTCGCCTTCGGCTCCGGCGGCGCCACCGGCGTCGGCCTCGGGCAGAGCAAGCAGAAGATGCTGTTCCTGCCCGAGGCGCACACCGACTTCATCTTCGCGCTGGTCGGCGAGGAGCTCGGGCTGATCGGCGCGCTGCTGGTGCTGGCGCTGTTCGTCGTCGTCGCGGTGCGCGGCTTTCGCATCGCCGCCAGACACCCCGATCCGTTCGCAAGTCTGCTCGCTTTTGGACTGACCGCAGTGCTAGTGCTCAGCGCGGTGGTGAACATCGGGGTGGTGTTGGGCGTGTTGCCTACCAAGGGATTGCCGCTGCCGTTCATCAGCTACGGCGGCTCGGCGCTGCTGGCGACCATGATCGAGGTCGGGTTGCTCTCGGCGCTGTCGCGCATGACGGGTTGAGGATGCGGATGATCGTGGCGGGGGGCGGAACAGGCGGGCATCTCTTCCCCGGGCTCGCGGTGGCCGAACAGTGGGCCGGCGCGGACGCGTCCTCCGTCCTGTTCGTCGGCAGCACCTTCGGCATCGAGGCGCGCGTCATCCCGCAGACGCGCTTCGCCTTCCGCCCGATTCCGATCCGCGGCCTGCGCGGGCGCGGCTGGCGCGGCGCGCTGGAGCTCGCCGGCCAGCTGCCGGCGGCGTTGCTGAACGCCTGGCGCATCCTCGGCGAGTCGGGCGCCGACCTGGTGCTCGGCGTCGGCGGCTACGCCTCGTTCCCGGTCGTCGCCGCGGCGTGGCTGCGCCGCGTGCCGACCGTGCTGCTGGAGCAGAACGCCCACCCCGGGCTCGCCAACCGCGTGCTCGGGCGATTGGCGCGGCGCGTCTGCACCACCTTCGAGGCCGCCAACACCTACTTCCCCGCCAGCCGCGTCGTGCTCACCGGCAACCCGGTGCGCGCCTTCGCCAGCGCCGCCGGCGTCGCACCGCACCGCGGCTTCACGCTGCTCGCCTTCGGCGGCAGCCAGGGCGCGCGGCGGCTGAACCAGGCGCTGGCCGACGCCGCACCGACGCTGCGCGCCGCGATCCCCGACCTGCGCGTCGTGCATCAGACCGGCGCCGCCGATCGCGACGCGCTCGCCGCGCGCTGGGCGGCGGCGGGCGTCGATGCCGACGTGCGGCCGTTCATCGACGACATGGGCGCTGCCTACGCCGCCGCCGATCTGGTCGTCTGCCGCTCCGGCGCGACCACCGTCGCCGAGCTCACCGCGCTCGGCAAGGCGGCGATCCTGGTGCCCTATCCGTTCGCCGCCGACGACCATCAGCGCGCCAACGCCAGCGTCCTGGCGGAGCGCGGCGCGGCGGTACTGGTGCTCGACCAGGAGTGCAGCGGCGAGCGCCTCGCGGCGGAGGTGCTGGCGCTGGCCGGCGACCGCGGGCGGTTGCAGGCGATGGGGGAGGCGGCGCGGCAACTCGGCAGGCCCGATGCCGCGGCGCGCGTGGTGGCGACCTGCCGGGAAGTGGCAGGCGGAGGAGGGGAGGGGGCATGACCAAGCTGTTCAACGAACCGCGGCGCGTCCACTTCGTCGGCATCGGCGGCGTCGGCATGAGCGGTATCGCCGAGGTGCTGCTCACGCTCGGCCACCGCGTCAGCGGCTCGGACATGTCGGAGAGCGACGCAACCCGCCGGCTGGTGAGCCGCGGCGCGACCGTCACCATCGGCCACCGCGGCGAGGCGGTGCAGGCCGACGTCGACGTGGTCGTCATCTCCTCGGCGGTGAAGTACTCGAACCCCGAGGTCGCGCAGGCGCGCGCGCTCAAGATCCCGGTCATCCCGCGCGCCGAGATGCTGGCCGAGCTGATGCGGCTCAAGTACGGCATCGCCGTCGCCGGCACGCACGGCAAGACCACCACCACCTCGCTGATCGCCGCCATCCTGGCGCGCGCCGGGCTCGACCCGACCACCGTCATCGGCGGCAAGGTGCACGGCATGGGCACCAACGCGCGGCTCGGCCAGGGCGAGCTGCTGGTCGCCGAGGCGGACGAGAGCGACGGCACCTTCCTGATGCTCTCGCCGGTCATCGGGGTGGTGACCAACATCGATCCCGAGCACCTCGACTACTACGGCGACATGGACCGCGTCCGCGCCGCCTACCTGGAGTTCATGAACCGCGTGCCGTTCTACGGCGTCAGCGTGCTGTGCCTGGACAGCGTCAACGTCCGCTCGCTGCTGCCGCAGGTGCGCAAGCGGGTCATCACCTACGGCACCACCGACGACTGCGACTACGTCGCGCGCGACCTGTGCGTCATCGGCATGGAGACGATGTGCGAAGTGGTGCGCAACGGCGAGGTGCTCGGCACGCTGCGCCTGCGCCTGCCCGGCCGTCACCACGCGCTCAACGCCGTCGCCGCGATTGCCGTCACCACGCAGCTCGGCGTGCCGTTCGAGGTCGCGGCCGAGGCGCTCGGCGAGTTCGGCGGCATCCACCGCCGCTTCGAGCTGTGCGGCGAGGCCGGCGGTGTCATGGTGGTGAGCGACTACGGCCATCACCCGGCCGAGATCCGCGCCACCCTGGCGGCGGCGCGCGAGGGCTTCGGCCGCCGCCTGGTGGTGTGCTTCCAGCCGCACCGGTTCACCCGCACGCGCGACCTGTTCGGCGAGTTTCTCGACGCCTTCGACGCCGCCGATCACCTGGTGCTGACCGATATCTACGCCGCCGGCGAGGAGCCGGTGGACGGGCTGAGTGGCGAGGTGCTGTTCTGGGCGCTCAAGCGGCGCGGCCACCTCGAGGTGTCGTACGTCCCGAAGCGCGACGACCTGGTCAGCGAGCTGAAGCCGCTGCTGCAGGTCGGCGACCTGGTCGTCGTGCTCGGTGCCGGCAACATTCACGGCGTCGCCGAAGAGCTGGTGCACAGCCTGATCGGCGCGCACCAGCAGACATGGACGATGCAGTAGGGGGCCCCGTGCGCAGTTGGCTTCGCGACCGCTTCGGCGACCGCGTGCGGTTCGCCGAGCCGCTCAGCCGCCACACCTCGTTCCGCATCGGCGGTCCCGCCGACGCCTGGCTCGAGGTGGCGGACGCCGCCGAGCTCTGCGACGTGCTGCGCGCCGCCCGCACGCACGGCGTGCCGTGGTCGGTGCTCGGCATTGGCACCAACGTGCTGGTCGCCGACCGCGGCGTGCGCGGCCTGGTGCTCAAGCTCGGTCGCGGCCTCGGCCGCTTCGACTGGCGGCCGGACGGCGATGGCTGGGCGGTGCGCGCCGGCGCGGCGGCGCCGTTCAAGAAGCTGGTGATGGACGCGGCGGCGCGCGGCCTCTCGGGCCTGGAGTTCGCCGAGGGCATCCCGGGCTCGATCGGCGGCGGCCTGCTGATGAACGCCGGCGCCTTCGGCGGCGAGATCAGCCACTGCTGCACGGCGATCGTGGTCGTCGATCCCGAGCACGGCGAGCGCGTGCTGCCCAAGGCGGAGTTGCGCTTCGGCTATCGGCGCTTCGACCTGCCCGCCGATCACGTCGTGACGCACGTCGACTTCCACCTGCAGCCCGGCGAGCCGGCGGCGATCCGCGCCGTCATGGCCGAGGCCAAGCGCAAGCGCGACA
>JANRJF010000397.1:0-10341 GCA_033764095.1 Deltaproteobacteria bacterium
GAAGATCGGCATCGACCTCGGCCGCGACGACCTGGTGGTCGGCGCACTGGTCGGCGCCGGCATCGCGCTGCAGGTGAAGGCCTTCGAGATCGCCGAGAAGATTCCCGGCGTACGCGACGTCGCGTCGTGGATCCTGACCCGGCGCGTCGAGCAGCTGATCGCGGGCCTGGGGCACGCGCGCTTCACCAGCGACGCCTCGAAGTACCGGCCGACCGCGACCGCGGCCTGACGGATCCGCACCGGCCGCGCCGGCCGGCTCAGCCCGCCGCGGCGGCGGATCGCAACACGACGACGCGCCCCCTCCAACCGCCGGCCGCGCTGCGGCGCAGGGTCGCCAGACTGGGCGCCCCCCCCCAGCCGTCGAGGCGGCGCTCACCGGCTGGGGGCTGCCGATGCACGCCACCAGCTCGGCCGGGGCGGTGCCGCAGTGCCCGTCACATCGGTAAAGACGATGCGACTTCGGCTGGATAATCTATTTGCCGATATATATTCCGGCGTTAGAACCGAGCGGCGACGAGGAGAACGACGTGATCGACGCGAGCATCGGAACACCGGGACTCTGGGCGGGCTTCATCGCCTTCGTCATCGCCATGCTGGCGATCGACCTCGGGGTCTTCCATCGCAAGGCGCACGCCGTCGGCTTTCGCGAGGCGGCGGTGTGGAGCGCGGTGTGGATCGGGCTGGCGGTGCTGTTCAACGTCGGCGTCTGGCAGTGGTTCGGTGCCCAGCGTGGGCTCGAGTTCGCCACCGGCTACCTGATCGAGAAGGCGCTCTCGGTCGACAACATCTTCGTCTTCGTCGTCATCTTCACCAGCTTGCAGATCCCCGCCGCCTATCAGCACCGGGTGCTGTTCTGGGGCATCCTCAGCGCCCTGGTGCTGCGCGCCGCGATGATTCTCGCCGGCGCGGCACTGCTCGCGCGCTTTCACTGGCTCATCTACGTGTTCGGCGCCTTCCTGCTGCTCACCGGCGTCAAGCTGCTGCTGCAGCGCGGGCACAGCAGCGCGCTGGAGGACAGCCTGGCGCTGCGCCTGGTGCGCCGCTTCCTGCCGACCACGACGCGCTTCGACGGCGAGCGCTTCTTCACCCGCGAAGCGGGGCGGCGGGTGGCGACGCCGCTGTTCGTCGCGCTGCTGCTGGTCGAGGCGACCGACGTGGTGTTCGCGGTCGATTCGATCCCGGCGATCTTCGCCGTCACGCGCGACCCGTTCATCGTCTTCACCTCGAACATCTTCGCGATTCTCGGTCTGCGGTCGCTCTACTTCCTGCTCGCCGGCCTGGTCGACATGTTTCGCTATCTGAAGGTCGGCTTGGCGGCGGTGCTGCTCTTCGTCGGCGGGAAGATGCTGGCGATCGACGTCTACAAGGTCGATCCGCTGGTCTCGCTGGCAGTGGTCGCCGCCATGCTCGCGACGGCGGTCATCGCCTCGTGGCTCGCCAACCAGCGCGATGCGCGCGCCGGCGCGGCGGCCGCGCCGGAGGTGCAGTCGTGAGGCTCGCGGGGGCGACGACCTGGGGCGGGCGGATGATCGGCTGCTGGCTGCTCGCCACACTGGCGGCGCTGCCGGTCGCCGGCGAGGAAGCGGACGCGCTGGGCGCGCGCGTGCGCCAGACGCTGGCGGCGGACGCGGAGCTGGCGGCGCGCGGCGCGCAACTGGCGGTCGAGGAGCGCGGCGGGGTCGTGCGGCTCTCGGGAACGGTGCGGCTGTACGCCGACAAGCTGCGCGCCGAGCGCATCGTCCGGGCCACGGCCGCCGAGCGCAGGATCGACAACCAGGTCCACGTCGCGCCGCTGATGCCGGCCTCCGACCGCGAGATCAAGCGCGCCATCGTCAGCATCGGCAAGTGGAGCCGTTTTCAGGGCGCCGGCATGCAGATCACGGTGCGCGGCGGAGCGGTCCGGGTGCGCGGCACCTTCCACGATCCGAGCGACGTCCTGGTGCTGACCGAGCAGATCGCCGCCATCGAGGGCGTGCGCGCGATCGAGATCGACGCGCTCTACCCGGTGTGATGCGCGCCGCCTGCCACCGACTGATCGCCCAGCCGCGCTTCCAACAGGCGGTGGTCGGCCTGATCGTCTTCAACGCGGCGCTGATGGGGCTGGAGACCTCGCCTGCGGTCATGGCGGCGCACGGGGTGTGGCTGGGGTGGCTCAACCGCGCCGTGCAAGGGTTGTTCGTCTTGGAGCTGTCGGCGCGCCTGGTGGCGGCCGGCTCGCTGCGCCGCTTCCTCGCCGACGGCTGGAACGCCTTCGACCTGACGGTGGTCGCGATCTCGTTGCTCCCGGTGGCCGGACCATTCGCCGGCGTGGCGCGGCTGGCGCGCATTCTGCGCGTCGCGCGGCTGGTGTCCGCCTCGCCCGAGCTGCGCCTGATCGTGGCGACCATGCTGCGCTCGATTCCCTCGCTCGGCCACGTCGTCGTGCTGCTCGGCGTGCTGCTCTACGTCTACGCGATCGGCGGCTTCTACCTCTTCGGCGTCCACGATCCGGCGCGCTGGGGCACGCTCGGCTCGGCGCTGCTCAGCCTGTTCCAGATCCTCACCCTGGAGGGCTGGCCGGAAATGCAGGCGGCGCTGCTCGGCCCGCTGCCCTGGGCGTGGCTCTACTTCGCCAGCTTCGTCGTCCTCGCCGTGTTCGTGGTGATCAACCTGTTCATCGCCGTCGTGATCAACAACCTGCAGGTGGTGCAGGCGGAGGCGCGCGAGCTGGCGGACGGGCGCGCCGCCGCCGCCGAGTCGCTGGCCAGCATTCGCGCCGTGCGCGAGCACCTCGATCGACTGGAACGGGGGTTGCGCGAGGCGCCGCGATGAGCGCACGCGCTCGGCGCGCGCGGGGGGCTTGGCCACGGACTTCGTAATCCATGCCAGGGCGTCGCATGCGTGGCCGACCGCGCACCGTGCAGCCGAGGCCCGTTGGCGGACAGAGCCGGCAGCCGGCCCTGTCAGCTTCGTCAGCGCGGGTTCGTGGCGCGGGACGCGGCTGCGGCAGCCGGCACAACCGTGATCTCGATCCAGCCCTTCACCTCCAGCCGCTGGCCGCCGTCCGCGGCGGATTGGCAGATCGACTGGATGGTCTTGTGCAGCTGACGCAGCTCGACGAGACGCCGCTCCGAATTCGCCACGTCTCGACCGAGCCGCTCCTGCTCGCTCATTCGCATCAGCGCGTGGAAGGCAATCTTGCTGTTCACGAGCGACAGCAGAACCTGCTCTGCGTCAGACGCGCTGAAGTCGCCTTCGATGAGCTTGAGAGCATGTTTGGTGTCCATTGGCGTGCAGTATGGAGGGACGCGCCGCTTGTGCAATGTGTCCGAGTTGGCACAACTGTCGAACACGTTCCTCGCACGCACGGCCTGCCTTAGCGCCGGCCGAGCAGGGTGGGGAGCAGCGCCTGCGCCACTTCGGCCGGGCGCTCCTCGTGGGCGAACAAGCCCGCCTGCGCGATCACCGCGAGCCGTGCGTCGGGAAAAGTGCCAACCATCCGCTCCGCTTGGGCGAGCGGAAAGAACGGGTCGGCCTCACCCCAGACCAGCTGCACCGGGACAGAAATCCGCCGGTGCACGTCGGCAAGACCGCGCACGAAACGGTAATCGAAGCTGCGCAGCACCCGCACTGCCGCCTCGCGGTGCTGTGGCGAGCGGTGCAGCGGGCGGAGGAAGAACTCGTCGAACTCACCGTCGAGCCGGCGCGCGTCCAGGAACGCGTCGCCGAGGACAAAGCGATTGCGGCGTAACCCCGGCCGCCCCATCACCCAGCCGAGCGCGGGACCCACTCCCGGCAGGTGTCGTATCGCGAGGAAGGACCGGAAGCGCCACCCGATGTGACCCGCAATCTCGGTGTTGATGAGCCCCATCGCGCGCACGCGCGCGTCGCCGGCAACGGCGTGGCGCGCGATCATCCCGCCACTGTCATGTCCGACCACCGCCACGTCGGCGAACCCGAGCAGATCGACCACCCTCCGAACGCTGTGGATGTGCTGCGCCACCGTGAGCGCCGTCGCGGAGTCGAACCGGCTGGCACCCGAGCCGGGCAGGTCGATGACGTGGCAGGTCACGTGATCGACCAAGTACGGCAACAGCGTGCGGAAGGTCGCGCCGCTCACCGGCCAGCCGTGAACGAAGAGCACGTCCGGGCCGGATCCGACTCGGCGGTAGGCGACCTCGCCCGCACCAACGTCGAGAAATCTGTCGGGAGCGGCGCGGAAGCAATCGGCGGCGGCCGCAGCGGTCAGTGTGGGCATGACACCTCGTCTCGTTGGTGGGTGTTGCGCCGTTCCGGCGCGTGCCGTCCTCGCGGGCGACGCTCGCCTGATCGACGATGACTCTGTGGCAATCGACTGGAGCAATGCGCGTGCCCTACATGGGCCTTTGCGCCTGCGTGGACGTGCGCGGACACAGATGTGCCGGCCGCAAGATGACGATGCACATCAGCAACGCGACCGTTGCGCCGGCGCCACGCCGGGCGCAACGGTTCGACCGGTCACGCCCTCCGCGTGCGCGTCACGCGGATCGCGATGCTCCGCGTGCTCAGCGCGGACAGGGCACGTCGAGCGCCATCGGCGCCGGCACCACCGCACGGCCGCCGTTGAGCAGCGAGTCGAAGAAGCAGGCGTATTGGTGCTGCACCGCATCGAGCTGCGTGAAGATGTGGTGGCCGTGCAGGATGCCATCGCTCGCGTACTGTGCGACCACGCCGGTGTACGGCAGCCCGTGTGTGTCGCGCCCGTTGTCGGCGACTGGATACGGAACCAGGCCGTCGCGGCCGGCCGTGGCCAGCACGGTCTGCAGCCCCGGGAACCGCACGTCGCCGGCTTGATACGTGCCCGACGCAAGCGCCATCAGCGCGTAGATGGAGTTGGGAAAGCCCGGATCATCGATGGCCACCGGCTGGTAGATCGAGCGCGCCGCGCCGGGCAGTGGGTCGAGCGCCAGACGGGGCGCAAACACGGCCGTTTCGGCGCCCTCCCAGGCCGTCTCGAGCAGTCCGAAGGCAGGGTGCAGGAAGGTCAGCGGCGTCGCGGCACCGATCAGGGCAGGAATCAGCGGACGCACGTCGATGGGGACCGGCGCGATGCCCTCGACCTCTTCGGCGTCGAGCACCACCTTGCTGAACAGCCCACCCGACCCGGTCGGTACCGCCCCCGCCACGCGCGGCTCGACGGCTCCGACCATGTTGACGTACTGCCCGCCCATCGATTGCCCCATGATGCCGAGCTGCGCGGTGCGTAGGCGGAAGGCGGTTTCGCCGTCGGGCAGCGATGGGCCGTCGCATCCGTCGATGACGGCGGGGTCGATGGTCAGGCGTCCGAGGGCATCGATCAGCATGCGCTGTTCGATGGTGCCCTGCTGGAAGGTGAAGCGGTACGCCGCCAGGTTGCTCAGATTGAGGTAGGCGCGCAGCGCCGCGCCGGCGAGACGCTCCGGATTGGTCGGCAGTCCGCTAGCGGCCGCCGCGATACCGTATGGCGCCACGACATACGCGGGCCCCTCGCCGGGGACCGGGTTGGTGGCGCCGTTGGGGCCGGCGACCAGCGTGCGGCCGCGGTCGACGACCTGCGCGGCGAGGCCGGCCGAGCCGTGGAAGTAGACCATCAGTGGATAGCCGCCGACCGGCATCGGCTGCCGGGGGAGGGTAACGACCACCGGCGTGACGTCGTCGCGCTGCACCTTCGGCAGGCCGTCCTGCGGGTCGATCTCGAAATCGCCGAGCGTGTCGAACGGCGGCGTGCCGCGCTGGAACTGCGGCACATGCATGAAGCCGCGCAGCTCGCAGAACCGCGGATGCACCTCATCCAACGCCACCCCCTCGACCGTGGTCGGATGACGGGCCACCAGCTGCGTCGACATGGCGGCGAAGTCGGCGACCGTGTCGCCGACCGTGAAGACGGTCGCGGCGGCGACCTGGTCCAGATCGATGCCGAGCTCGCGCAGCGCCGGCCAGAGCGGCGCGTAGAGGGCACGCGCCGCCTCGCCGCGTTGGCCCGGCGGCACGCCGCCGGCGCGCAGCTGCAGCAGGTCGAGGCCGACTCCGAGCGGGAGCCCGCGAGCGTCGCCGGCGGCGCGCATCACGACCAGGGCGTAGCGGCTGCTGGCCGGGAGAACGGTCCCCGGCATGACGCCGACGGCGAGCAGGTGCGCCGGCACATAGGGATCGGTGGGGGGCGTGTGCGCCACCAGCGGATACAGGCTGCCGCGGCGCGGCGACGGCGCCTCGTCGATGTTCAGCAGCAGGATCGGCGCGTCCGGCCGGGCGGGGATGACATCGTCGGGGACGCGCGGCGCGGGCGCCGCGCTGAGGCGGAAATATCCCACCGGCACGGCCGGGAAACCCGCGCGCCGGCCGGCGATCGACTTGAGCGAGCTGGTCAGCGCGTTGCCGGGCGCGATCGGATAGCCGGCGAGATCGGGCGAGCCGTCGGCGCGCAGGCGCAGGTCGGATGGATAGGGGAGATCGTAGAAATGGGCGGCATCGGCCAGATCGGCGCCGAAATCGTGGTCGATGCTGGCACCCGGCGCCGCGCCGAAAAGGGTTGCCGCGATGGCGTTGCCGCTGGCGGTGGCGCGGTCGACGACGCACGACGGCAGCGGCGCACAGCTGCCCACCGCGGCACCGTCGATCCCCGTACAGCCGCGCGCGACCAGCGCGGCGGCGATCGCGGCGTTGCGCGCCCCGCTCAGGCACGCGCTCGAGAGCGCATCCGCCGGGGCGCCGGCGCGATCGCGACGGCGCTGGCAGGCGGCTGCGGCGCGCAGGGTGTCGCGGATGATCATGCTGCGGGCGCGCCCGATCGCGTGCCGGCAGCGCCGGACGCGCGGGTCGCTCGCGGCGAGCGTCGGTGGACCCAGCAGCGCGCGGCCGTTGGCCGACAGCTCAGCCGCCAGCACCGCGGCGAGCGCGCTCGCCGGATCCCCATCCGGAAACGCGTCGCGCATCGCGCCCGCGTCGGCGCAGCGCCGCGTCAGCCCCGCCAGCGCGGCGGCCACGGCGCCGGCCTCGACGTGATTGCAGTCGACGAGCGGCGCGCCGCTCTGCGCATGACACTGATCGCGCTGGCGCAGCACCGTCGCCGCCACCCGCGGAACGCGTGCCGCCAAGGTGACACGACAACGCTCTGTTCCGTCCGTGCCATGGGCCGCCGGCGCCGCCACGAAGCCGACGACGAGGCCGACGGCCAGCACACGCCACGTCCCCATCGTCGACCGCTAGAATCTTCGTCGAATACCGTCAACCGTTGGGCAGGCGGCTGAGGCGTTGCCCGTCAGTCGACGCGGCATGCCATGCCGCGCGCCGGGCACGGATTACACGGACGCACTCTTGACGATCACACGGAGCCGGCGATCGAGTGGTTCGCTGATTGCGTCGTCCGGGTTGGCATCTGTGGCATTGGTGAAATCCGTCGCCACACCCCGCGCGCTGCAGGCGTCATCGGCGGTGTCGCCCCGAAGACCTGCCGGGCGACCACCCGAGCGCCGGGTCGAGCAGCGCGCAGACGAGCGTATCGGGCCACGCGCGCGTCACACGCCGCGGGCGGCGTCATACCCGCGCCACGCGCGGCGTTCGAAGTCGTAGAGCTTGCACCGCCGCGTGGCGCGGACGTAGTCGCGCAGCCGATACGGACGCTCGCGCATGGCGTCGCCGAGCACAGGCCGCAGTGCCGCGGCGGCGCGCGGTAGGTGGTAGTATAGGGTGTGCGGATCGACGTGGTGCGGCGCGCCGCGGACGATCTTGCCCCACCACATGGCGCGCAGATAGTACGCGCCGCTGCCGACCGCCGACCACTCCAGCCGATGCAGGGCGCGCCGCCACACCGGCAGGCGCCGGTACTGCGCCGGCGCCGCCGGGTGCCAGACGAAGTCGCCGGCACCAGGACGAGCCACTGCTCGGCGCGCGCCAGCACGACGCCGAGCGCGACCAGTAGGGTGAGATCGCGGCCGACGGCGGCCAGGCCGCGCCAGGTCGGGCGCTGGTAGCACTGCTGCGGGATGGCGCGCTTGGCGTCGCGCAGTCGCGCCCGGGCGGGCTCGGTGGCGGGCGCGGTCACCACGGCGGCGCCGGCTCCGGCGCGCCGTCGAGCAGCGCGGCGATGTGGGCCATCAGTCCGGCGACCTGCCGCCGCTGCCCGGCGCGATCGGCGCCCGGCGGCGGCGGCAGCGGGCGGCCGAAGGCGACGCTGACCACCCCGGGCCGCGGCAGGCGGCGGTGCCGTGGGAAGCACTCGAAGGCGCCGCGCAGCGCGGCGGGAAGGATCGGCACGCCGGCGGCGGCGGCGAGCGCGACGGTGCCCGGCTGGCCCAGCAGCGGGCGGCCGGTCCGCGAGATGGCACCCTCCGGGAACACGATCAGCGGCTCGCCCGCCGCGAGCACCGCCCGCGCCATGCGCATCCCGGCGCCGTCGGCGGCGCCGGCGCCGATCGGCACGGCGCCGTTGAAGCGCAGCCCGGTGCTCAGCATCGGGGTGCGAAAGTAGTCGCGATGAACGACGAAGCGCACCAGGTCGGGCAGGTAGTAGGAGAGGAAGGCCCAGTCCAGCATCGACACGTGGTTGGACGCGAGCAGGAACGGGCCGCGCGCCGGGATGTGCTCGACCCCCTCGCCGCGCATGCCCCAGCAGGCGCGGAACACCGGCCGCAGCAGCTGGCGGCAGGCGCGATGGAAGCGCCGCCGCGGAGGCGGCAGCGTGGGCCCGGCGCGGCGCGACGACGGCGGGGCGGCGCTTGGGGTGTCGACAACCACGCGATATGACGCTCCCCCGTCGTTCCTACCAGCCCGAACGAAAGTGCCCAACACGGTCGAGACACCCCGCCACCACGGCGCGTCGCACGCCCGCCGCGGCGCACCGCCGCACGCGCGTGCAGGCCGACCGCCGCGAGGATGCGCGCCGTCCTCCGCATGCTGCTCTGCGGCACGGCCTATGGCGCCTGCTTCGCGCCGCTGGCGCTGCGCGGACTGGCGTGGGTGGTGCTCGCTCCGGCGTTCGTCGTCATTCTCCCGGCGCCACCATGGCGCGCTGCGGCGCTGGGCGCCGTGCTCGGCGCCGCCGGTGCCTGCGCGACCGTCGCCTGGTTGCCGCGCACCGTGGTGACCTACTTCGGCCAGCCGTGGTGGATAGGCGCCGCGCTCCTCACCGCCATCGTCGCGGAGATGGTCGTGCCCTGCTACGCCGCGGCCGCGGCCTGCGCGGCGCGGTTCGCGCGGCGCTGGCGCACGGCGCTGCCATCGGCGGTCGGCGCCGCGTGGGTGGCCGCCGAATTCGCCCGCGCGCAGCTGCTGGGCGGCAACCCGTGGGTGCTGTTCGGCTATACCCAGGTCGGCGTCCCGCCGGTCGCGCAGATCGCCGACCTCGCCGACGTCTACGGCCTCTCGTTCGTGCTCGTCGCCAGCAATGTCGCGGCCGCCGAGCTGTGGCTGCACGGGCGAGGCGCGCGCGGCGCCGCGGCGGTCCTTGATCCGGCTTCTGCTGGCCTTCGTTGGTTCATGGCGCAGCCATCGCTCCAGAGCGTCCCGAACCGCTGCTCGATCGGCGGCTCTCAGCGCCTTGAGATCCTCCACTGCCTCGGGGGCCAGGATGTCACATGGCGCATTCTGGCCAGACTCTGGCCAGATTTCCGGGGTGCGGCAACCGAACCGCGGCGACCAACCGGTTGATGGCTCCGGGCACGCGAGTGAGCGTCGCCGGACTTCTCATCGGCCCCACGACGCAGGTCGTTCGCTGCGCCGCTGAGACGAGAAAACGGAGGGGGAGGGATTCGAACCCCCGAGCCCTTGCGGGCTGCCGGTTTTCAAGTGCGCCGGGGTGGGTGTTGTGGCGTCCCTCGGCGTGCCTTGGCGTCTGGGAAACTCTGTCCCTGACCTCGGCACTGTACCGTGGCGTCCCCTCGTCGGCACGCGCCGTGCCGCTGCGTTGATTTGCAGAATATTTGCAGATCGATGCTGCCGGCCGGGGATGTCCACCCCCTACGCGGCGCGGCGGGCCCGCAACTCGACGCTCATACCGCCTATGCACCCTGCATCCGCGCCCTACCTCGGGTTGCGCTAGGATTCGTCGGGTCGCGCAGGCCGCGCTGTCCAAGCCAACTGCGCGAGCGAGCGCGATGAAGGCAGCTGCTGAACTTGTGCGCAGCGACCTTTCGGCAGAGTTGCGCTTGGCTGACCTCTCACCGCTCGGATTGACGCGGCACGCACGTTGCTGTCATGGCCGACGGCCACCGTGCACCAGGGTGAGGTCTTGATCACAATCCTAGTGGCATCTTCGGCTGGATGTCGCGCACACCTCCACCGCGTCAGCAACACGGCGCGGCTCCTGAAGATTGGAGTTCAATCTGACCCACCTGCTCGACGCTGCGG
>JANRJF010000398.1:0-14266 GCA_033764095.1 Deltaproteobacteria bacterium
CCGCGGGCCCCGGGGGGGGGGGTCGGCCCGCCCCCCCGCGGGGGGGGGGCCCGGGGGCGGTTTGTCCTTGTGGGGGGGGGCCCCCGCGCCCCCCCGCCTCCGCGGTGACGTCCTGTCGCGCGTGCTCGACATCCCCGCCGAGCAGCGCGGCTCGCTGCTGCTGCTGGTCGGGCGCGGCGTGCAGCTCGCCAACGGCCTGCTGCTGTCGATCGTGCTGGTGCGGCGCTTCGGCCTGGAGACGGTCGGCGCCTTCGCCATCGGCATCGCGGCGGTGAACATCCTCGCCACCGTCTGCGCGCTCGGCATGAGCGCCTACCTGCCGCGCCTGCAGCAGTCGCATGCCCAGGCCTGTTTCGCCGCGCTGCTGCTGTTCGTCGCGCAGCTGCCGCTGATCGTGCCGCTGCTCGCCCTCTATGCGTACGCACAGGCGGCCGGCGTCGAGGACGGACAGGTCATCTTCGTCGTCGCGCTGAGCGGCTTCTTCATCGGCCTGCAGAACCTCGGGATGATGCTGTCGATCATGGCGCGGCGCTTCCTGCCGGGCCTGGTCGCGCCGCTGTGCGAGACCAGCGCGCTGCTGATCGGCTGGCTGCTCTGCGCGCAGGCGCTGGGGCTGGCGTTGGTGTTGCTGGCGGCGCGCGTCGTCTCGGTGCTGATCATCTGGGGCGGCTTTCGCTTCGAGCCGCTGCCGCTGCGGCGCGTCGCCGGCATCGGCCGCGACGGCGTGCGCTGGCTGGCGCCCGACCTGCTCGGGCTGCTCGCCGAGCAGTCGACGCCGCTGCTGCTGGCGGCGTTCGTCGGCCGCGGCGAGCTCGGCGTCTTCCGCCTCTGCCAGCAGCTGCTGATGGCGGCCGACTCGCCGTGCTGGACCTTCGTGCAGTCGAAGTATCCGCAGATGGTCGACAGCGGCACCGCCTTCGTCGCGACGGTGCAGCGCCAGCTGCGGCGCATGGCGCTGGTGGTGGGCGCCACGCTGGCGGTCGGCGCGACGGTGCTCGCCTACGCCTTCTTTCACGTGCCGCAGGTGGCGCCGCTGATGGTGATGCTCGCCGCGGCGCTGCACTGGCGATACCAGAACTATCTCTTCGGCCAGGCGTTGCGCGCGCGCGGGCGCGTCGCCGCCGTCACCTGGCTCGGCGCCGCCAAGTTGGGCGTGGCGCTCACGTTGATCACCACCGCGGCCTGGCTGGCGGGGGTGTGGGGCGCGGTGCTGGCGCTCGCCACCACCTCGCTGCTGTCCGGCGTCGCCTACGAGTGGGTCTACCGCCAGTCAACCATGGGCGTGGAGGGTCAGGGATGATGGAGCGCAGCAGTGTTCGGATGGAGGCGCGCGGCCGCACGGCCGGCGCCGCGGGCGCGGCGCCGCACGGCAGTCCGGCGCTCGACGCGATGCGGGCCTATCGCGGCAAGCGGGTGCTGATCACCGGCGGGCTCGGGTTCCTCGGCAGCACGCTGGCCGACCGCTTGTGCGCGGCCGGCGCCGAGGTGACGGTGGTCGACTCGCTCAACCCGCTGTACGGCGGCAACCGCTACAACGTGCGCGGCGTGCGCGGCGCGCTGACCACCGTGGTGCACGACCTGCGCGACCTCGCCGCGGTGCGGCCGCACATCGAGGCGGCCGACTACATCTTCCACCTCGCCGCGCAGGTCTCCTACATCGACAGCCTCAGCATGCCGCTCGACGACCTCATGCTGAACGCCGGGCTGACGCTGCAGCTGCTGGAGGAATGCCGCCGGCTGACCGTCAAGCCGACGCTGGTGTTCGCGTCGAGCCGCATGGTGGTCGGCAAGGTCGATCAGCCGCTGGTCACCGAGGACTCGCCGGCCAACCCGCTGACGCTCTACGGCGTGCACAAGCTCGCCTCGGAGAAGTACCTGGCGATCTACCACCAGACCTTCGACATTCCGACGTTGGCGCTGCGCATCACCAATCCGTACGGGCCGCGCCAGCAGATCCACCACAACCGCTACTGCATGGTGGGCTGGTTCATCCGCCAGGCGTTGGAGAACCGCACCATCCAGGTGTTCGGCGACGGCCTGCAGCGGCGCGATTACGTCTACATCGACGATCTCGCCGAGGCGTTCCTGCGCTGCGCGTTGTCGCGCGAGGCGCTCGGCGGCGTGGTCAACATCGGCTCCGGGGTCGCGACGCGGTTCCGCGACATGGTCGAGACGGTGGTCGACGTGGTCGGCCAGGGCCGCGTCGACTACGTGCCCTGGCCGCGCGCCTACGAGCGCATCGAGACCGGTGACGTGGTCGCCGACCTGTCGCGCCTGCACCAGCTCACCGGCTGGCACTCGCGGGTCGACCTGCGCGCCGGCGTCGCACGCACCGCCGAGTACTACCGGCGGCACTGGCACCACTACGTGCGCGACGCCGAGCCGCCGGCGCGCGCGGTCAGCGCCTGAGCCGATGCCGCCCACCGGCGGGGGGAGGAGGATGCAGATGGCTACGCAATTGCGCATCGCGGTCGTCGGACCGCGCGGCATTCCGAGCTCGTACAGCGGCATCGAGCGCGTCGTCGAGAGTCTCTACGGCGCGCTGGTCGGCCGCGGCCACGCGGTGACGGTGTACAGCCGGCCGGAGTACGTCGGCCGCACGCCCGCGTACTACAAGGGCATCCGCCTGGTGCGCGCCGCGGCGCTCAACGGGCGCAGCCTCGGCACCGTCTCGCACGTCTTCACCAGCAGCGCGCACGCGCTGCTGCGCGAGCGCTACGACATCGTCCACCTGCACGCGCTGGCGCCCGGGCTGGCGGCGCCGCTCTACCGCTGGCTGCGCGTGCCGACCGTCGCCACCATCCACGGCGTCGACTGGCAGCGCGCCAAGTGGAAAGGCATGGGGGCGCGCGTGCTGCACCGCGCCGAGCGCTGGCTGGTGCGCCACGTCGACGAGATGATCACCGTCTCGCGCGACCTCGAGCACCACTACCGGGCGCACTACGGCCGCGCCACGACGCTGATCCCGAACGGCACCGACCTGACGCCCGACGCGCCGCTCGACCGCGACCTGCTGGCGCGCTTCGGGCTCGCGCCCGACGGCTACGTGCTGTTCGTCGCCCGCCTGGTGCCGGAGAAGCGGGTGGAGGACCTGATCCGCGCCTTCCGCGCCCTGGACACGCCGCGGCGCCTGGTGATCGTCGGCGACTCCAGCCACACCGACGCCTACGCCGCCGGGTTGCGCCGGCTCGCGGCCGGCGACGCGCGCATCGTCTTCACCGGGGTGCAGCCGCGCGCCAACGTCGAGGCCCTCTTTCGCGGCGCGGCGCTCTACGTGCTGCCGTCGGAGCTGGAGGGCATGTCGATGGCGCTGCTGCAGGCGCTGGAGATGGGCGTGCCGTCGATCGTCTCCACCCTGCCGGTGCATCGCGAGTTGCTGGAGCACGTCGAGGGCTACGACCTGTTCTTCCCGCCCGGCGACGTCGCGGCGCTCGGCGCCTGCCTGGCGCGCGCGCTGGCGGCGCCCGACCACTACCGGCGCGTCGCCATGCGCATCCAGGCACACGTCCGCCGCGCCCATTCGTGGCCGGCGATCGCCGAGCAGACCGAGCGGCTGTACTACCGGCTCATCCAGCGCCGCCAGCCGACCGTGCTGCAGCCGCGCTGGCGCACCTCGGCGCCGCGCGGCGTCGAGGAGGGATCATGAGCCCGCCGCGCGTTCCGCCCCTGCCCGACGCGCCGGCGCACGACGCCGGCGTGGTGCGCCAGGCGACCGTGCCGCGCGCCGGCCTGCGCCTGTCGGTGGTGGTGCCGTGCTTCAACGTCGGGGCGCTGGCGGTCGAGGCCGTCGCCTCGCTGCTGCGGCAGACGATGCCCGACCTGGAGGTGGTGGCGGTCGACGACGGCTCGACCGACGACACCTTGCGCCAGCTGCTCGGCCTCACCGACGCGCGCCTCACGGTCGTCACGCAGGTGAACCGCGGTCTCGCGGCGGCGCGCAACACCGGTATCCGCCACGCGCGCGCCGCGCTGATCGGCTTCTGCGACGGCGACGACCTGTGGTTCCCGGAGAAGGCGGCGCGCCAGCTGGCGGTGATGGACGCCGACCCGACGGTCGGGCTGACCTTCTCGCACTCCGCCTACCTGGCGGAGTCGGGCGCGCCGACCGGCCAGTTGCTGGTCTCGCGCTGCCGCCAGCCGACGACGCGCGACCTGGTGCGCCGCAACCACATCGGCAACGGCAGCACCGCGATCGTGCGCCGCGCCGCGTTCGCCGCCGCCGGCCTGTTCGACGAGTCGTTGGCCAGTTGCGAGGACGCCGAGATGTGGACCCGCCTGTCGGTGCGCTCGCCGCTCGTCCTGCGCCTGGTGCCGGAGCCGCTCACCGGCTACCGCGTGCGCCCGAGCAGCCAGATGCACACCTTCGACACCTACATCGCCGGCAGCCGGACCTACCTCGACCGCTACCGCGACTACGTGCCCGGCTACCGCGCGCGCGACGCCGAGCGCACCTACGCCCTGCACCTGCGGGTGCTGAGCCGCAAGGCCTTCTCCAGCGGCCAGATCGAGCTGTCGCGCGCCATCCTGGGCGAGGCGCTGCGCCACTCGCCGGACATCGTGGTGCGCGATCTGCGCGCCTTCGCCATGCTCGGCCTGCACGCCCTGGCGCTGGTGCTGCCGCGCCGCGTCCGTCGCGCGCCATACGAGGCCGGGCGGCGGCTGCTGCGCGGCGCCTACCGCCGCCTGGTCGGCGCCCCGGCCGCACATTCCCCCCTTTGACGATTCCTCGCCTTTGACGACTCCCCGCTTTGAATTCCCCCCTTTGAAAAAGGGGGGTCAGGGGGGATTTCCTCACTGACCCTCCGCAGACAATACGTTCGGCGAGGAGCGTCGGAAAAATCCCCCCTCACCCCCCTTTTTCAAAGGGGGGGATCAGCCTTCCAAAGTGGGGGATCTGGATCGCGGCGCGATGTGTTGCGGCTGCTCGGTGCGGGTGCGGCGCTGGCGCTGCTGCCGAGCGCCGCCTCCGCGCAGCGGTCGGCGAAACGCCAGTTGGCGGCGCGCGGTCGCGACTGGCGCGTCTGGCCGTTCAGCCGCCGCTCGCCGTGGAATCATCCGCTCGGCAGCGGCGCGCAGTTCAGGCCAGTGGCGCGGCTCGCGACCGTGGCGATCGGCATCAACTACGACGAGCGCTGGACCTGCTCGGTGGCGGTGGCGGAGCGCCACGATCCGCTGTGTCCCTACCTGTTCAGCCCCAACTGGGGGCGCGCCTCGAGCTGGAGCTTTCTCGACCGCGGCGGTCGCACCTGCGGCAACGGGCACGCGGCGGAGCAGCACCTGCTGCGCGCCGCCAGCCCGCGCATCTCGACCGAGGGCAACTACTACTCGACCATCAATGCCGCGAATGATCACGCCTGGGTCCTGCCGGCGAGCTATCACCCGGCGAGCCAGGACTGGCGGCCGACGCTGCGGGTACCGCCCGGCGTCTGCCCGTCGCCGGATTCCGACGGCCTGTTCGCCGTCATGCAGCCGGACGGGTGGGTGCTCGACAGCTACGCCAGCGTCCTGCTGTCGAGCGGCGAGCTGCTCGGCACGATGGCCAGCTGGATCGACGCGCGCGGCGACGGCACCGGATGGTGGAACGGCCGCCGCGCCAGCATGCTGCCCTCGTTCGCCGGACTGATTCGCAGCGGCGAGATCGCCAGCGGGCGCATCCCGCACGCGCTGGCGATGCAGGCGCCGCCGAAGCTGCTGCGCCGCGCCGCGGTGTGGCCGGCGTACGCGTTCGACCGCGACTCGGGCTACACCGGCACCGTGCCGATGGGCGCTTTGCTCGCCATTCCGCCCGCCGTCGACATTACCCGGCTCGGCCTGTCGACCCCCGGGCTGGTGATCGCGCGCGCCGCGCAGGACTACGGCGTCTACGTCGTCGATCGCGGCGGCGACGGCCTCACCATCCTCGCCGAGCTCGGCAATCCCGACGTGCGCCAGGGCGGCGGCGAGCTCCCCTGGTGGAAGGACCTCGAGCGCATTCGCGACGTCCTTCAGCAGGTGACCAACAACAGCGCCACCAACCGCGGCGGCGGCGGCGTCCTGCGCGCCGCGCTGCCGCCGCGGCTGCGCGCCGACTGACGCCGCCCCGAGTTCGGCGCGCGGCCGTTTGAAGGGCGGAGCCCTGTCCGGCTAGGAGGCGGTCACCTGGCAGGCAGGCGATGGCCCGAGGACTCAATTTCGCGCTCTACTACGCCGGCTGGTTTGCCTGCATTCTCGGTCCGGCGTGGGGCTATCCGTGGAGCGGTACGCTGATCGCCCTGGCGCTGCTCGGCGTCCACCTCTCGCTGGCGCGCCGGCGGCGCGACGAGATCGAGCTCATGCTGTGGGCGGCCGGGCTCGGCACGCTGGTCGACTCGGCCCAGATCGCGCTCGGGCTGCTGACCTTCCCGCTCGGCAGCCTGGTGGCGTGGCTGCCGCCGCCGTGGATGATCGTGCTGTGGATGCAGTTCGCCGGCACCTTCCACTTCTCGCTGCAGTGGCTGAAGCGCCGGCCGCTGACCGCGGCGCTGTTCGGCGCCGTCGGCGGCCCGCTCGCGTTCATGGCCGGGGCGCGGCTCGGCGTCGTCGTCTTCCATCCCGCCGTCTGGCCGAGCCTGCTGTCGCTCGCCGTCGTCTGGGCGCTGGCGATGCCGCTGCTGCTGGCGCTCGCCGCCCGCCACGATGGCCGCGAGGGGCTCGGCGAGTACGTCTTCTTCCCCCCTGTGAACAAGGGCGGGAAGGGGGGATGTCCGGATTGATCGCGGGTCGAGGTGTTCAGAGGAACGGCACGCGGCGCCGCAGCTTGCCGACCAGCGTGCCGGTGAGGGCCGGCATCAGCCGCATGGCGAGGTCGATCGCCACCGTTTCCTTGCCGATCAGAACGCGCGGGCGACCGCGCTCGACCGCGGCGCAGATGCGGCGCGCGACGGCGGCGACCGGCAGCGCGCGCTCGGCGACGAAGCGCGCCTCGAGCGCCTGCTTGTCGGTGTCCCAGACGCGGCCGCGCCGCACCAGGCCGGTATCCACCGGGCCGGGGTAGGCGCAGGTGAGACGCACGGGGGTCTCCGCCAGCTCGGCGCGCAGCGCCTCGGCGAAGCCGCGCAGCGCGAACTTCGAGGCGCAGTAGGCGGACTTGGTCGGCAGGCTGAACAGCGCGAAGTCCGACAACACCATGCCGATGCGCGCCGCCGGCGCCGCCCGCAGGTGCGGCAGGAAGAACTTGCAGGCGTGCACGGCGCCCCAGAAGTTGACCCCCATCAGCCACGCGAGGTCGTCGAGCGGCATCGTCTCGACCGGCGCGGCGACCGACACGCCGGCGTTGTTGATCAGCACGTGCACCGCGCCGTGCGCCGCCAGCACCGCCTCCGGCAGCGCCGCCATGTCGGCGCGCTGCGCCACGTCGACCACGTGCGCGCTGCTGCGCGCGCCGCCGAGCAGCCGCTGCGTCTCGGCGAGGCCGTCGCCGTCGCGGTCGACCAGTGCCAGCGCGCAGCCGCGCCCCGCCAACTCCAGCGCCACGCCGCGGCCGATGCCGCTCGCCGCGCCGGTGACCACCGCAACCGTGTTCGAGTCGAAGCGCATGAAACTCCTCGACCACAGATCAACACCGATGACCACAGAGGGTGCGGAGACCTCCGTGTTCTCTGTGGTCATCGGTGTTCATCTGTGGTTTGCAGTCGCCGCATGGAGTACGCGCCGTTCGGATCGACCGGGCATCGCAGCTCGCGCATCCTCTTCGGCGCCGCGGCGCTCGGTGCGATGCGCCAGGAGAAGGCCGACCAGGTGCTGGCGCAGCTGCTGCCGGCGGGTGTGAACCACATCGACACCGCCGCGTCGTACGGCGAGTCGGAGCTGCGCCTGGCGCCGTGGCTGCGGACCCATCGCGATGCGGTGTTCCTCGCCACCAAGACCGGCGACCGCACCGCCGCCGGCGCGCGGCGCAGCATCGCCGACTCGCTGGCGCGGCTCGGCGTCGCGCGACTCGACCTGGTGCAGCTGCACAACCTGGTGGACGAAGAGGGGTGGCAGACGGCGATGGGGCCGGGCGGCGCGCTGGAGGCATTGGTCGAGGCGCGCGACCGGGGCCTGGTGCGCTTTCTCGGCGTCACCGGGCACGGCACCTACGCCGCCGCCATGCACCACCGCAGCCTGCGCCGCTTTCCCTTCGACAGCGTGCTGCTGCCGTACAGCTACGTGATGATGGCCAACCCCGACTATGCCGCCGACTGCGAGGCGCTGCTGTCGTTGTGCGCGACGCGCGGCGTCGCCGTGCAGACCATCAAGGCGGTGGCGCGGCGGCGCTGGCAGGACGACCACGCCCGGCGCTTCAGCTGGTACGAGCCGCTGCGCGACGCGGCGGCGATCCGCCGCGCCGTGCATTTCGTGCTGGCGCGGCCCGGGCTCTTCCTCAACAGCTCGAGCGACGCGACGCTGCTGCCGTCGATCCTCGCCGCCGCCGCCGAGCCGGTCAGCCCGCCGTCCGCCGCGGCGCTGGCCGCCGACGTCGCCGCCCACGGCATGCAGCCGCTGTTCGTGCGCGACGTCAGCGACGCGATCTGACCCGGCGCGTCAGCGCGCCGCGGCGCCGCTGTCCTGCTGCTGGTCGCGGCGCGCGCGGCGCCGCAGCGCGGCGCGATGGTTGCGCGTGATCGCGCCGCGCAGCTGCGCGACGGCGAGGCGCAGGCTGTCGTCGGGCGCCTGCCTGGGGGCCGCCTCGAGCACCAGGCGCAGATTGCCGTTCTCGGCCAGTGCCGGCGCGACGCGCAGGCGCAGCGTCTCGCCGCCGGGGGTGCGCAGCAGCAGGCAGACGCCGTCGGTGCCGACGAAGCGGTGCCCGCCGGCCAGCTCGGTGCCGGACGGCAGGTTCTCGACCAGCAGCCCGACGCCGCGCGCCGACAGCTCGACCGCGTCGAAGTGGGCGAGGTCGAACTCGATCGCCTCCTGCGGCACCAGCCAGAGCAGTGTCGCGATGCGGGCGCGGCGGTCCTGCGCCGTGAAGCGCAGCACGTCCGTCTCCAGCCGGGCGACGCCCTCGTGCTCCCATGCCTCGATCGCCGCGGGGATCACCGCGGCGATGTCGCCGCCGAAGATCTGGCGGAACTCGGTGCGGTCGACGGTGTCGTTGTCGCGCAGGTGATGGGTGAGGAAGGTGCGCGCCTCGTCGGCCAGGCTCATGCGGTTGCCTTCGTAGTCGGCCGGTCCGGGTGCGGCGGGGTTGTCGTCGGGGTCGCGCAGCGAGAACGCGGCGCTGCCGAAGATCACCGAGCGCGCCGAGCGCCCGATGCCGAAGACGTTGAGCGGCCGCCGCGCCTCGCTGCTCAGCGCGGTGTAGGTGAAGGTGCTGCCGCTCTGCACCGGCTGCCCCGGCATCTCCTGGCGGCGCAGCATCATGTGATGGCCGGAGCCCATGCGCACCTGGTAGCCGTGGCGTTCGGCGAGCGCCGGCAGCGCCGGGGGGATGAGCTCCTCGAACGGCTTCAGGTGGGCCCAGAAGGCCTCGTGCGAGCCGGCGAAATGCTGGTCGATGTAGCGCTGCGTCGGCGTCAGCATGAAGATGTCCAGCCACTGCGGCCGGAAGCGCTGCATGACCGTTTCCATCTCGATCAGCATGGCGGGGGCGGTGGTGCCCTCGAGGCCGAGCAGGAAGTCGCAGGCGACGTCGTTGAGCCCGACCGCCTTGAGGTCGGCGAAGCTGCGCTCGATGGTCTCGATGCCCTGCTTGCCGCGGTTGTGCCGTTCGTTGATCTGCGGGTCGAGCGTCTCGATGCCGAACGACAGCTGCTTGAAGCCGTGCGCCACCAGCACGTCCAGTCGCGCCCGGTTCATCACCGCCGGATCGAACTCCAGCTTGCGCGAGGCGCCCGGGTGCCAGTTGATCTTGCTGTCGACCGCGTCGAGCAGCTCGTGCAGCAGCGGGGCGGGCAGCACCGCCGGCGTGCCGCCGCCGATGTAGAGGGCATGGAAGGTCAGCGGCTGCAGCGCCGGCGCGATCACCTCGATGGTGCGCAGGGCGCGCTTCAGCCAGGTGCGCAACAGCTCGGAGGACGACGGCTGCAGGCGGTCGTAGTTGCAGAAGCTGCAGATCGACTTGCAGAACGGGACGTGGATGTACACGCAGTTGCGCGGCTCCAACTCGCCGATCGGATGGCGCGCCGCCCGCTCCCACAGCGCCGCCACCTCCTCCTCGCTCCACACCGTCGTGGGGCCGTGCAGGTAGGAGAGGCGCGACGCGTCGCCGACGCGGGCGACCTCCATGTAGCGGTCGTGCAGGCGCTTGCGGTGGTCGATCCAGCTGGCGTCGGGCAACGTGTGAACCTCGGCAATGATGGGCGCGGCCGCCGGCGGTCCCCCCGCGCTGCGGTGTCGGCCGGCCGTCCTGCGCTACCCGGTTCGCGTAACACACGCCCGCGTCGATTTGCGAGTCCTGAATCGAGCCGCCCCGGGGTAGACGGCGCGCGGCCCAACCCGTAGTTTTTTCTTGTTCTTTGCCGGGCGAGCACCGACAAGGAGGGGAGGGGCCGCAGCCGCCGTGCGCATTCAACGCGTCGTCACCAACGAGACGTGCAACCAGAACTGCTGGTTCTGCAATGCCCGTCGTCCGTCCGAGCGGCCGGACTACGTGGCGCGCGCCGCGGTGCGCCAACGCATCGCCGCGGCGCTGAGCGACGGCGCGCGCGAGATCGTCCTCACCGGCGGCGAGCCGACGCTGCGCAGCGACGTCGCCGACCTGGTGCGCCGCGCCGCCGAGGGCGGCGCGCGCGTCGTGCTGGAGACCAACGCGGCGCTGCTCGACGCCGACCGCGCCGCGGCCCTGGCGGCGGCCGGGCTGCACACGGCGCGGGTGCCACTGCCCGCCTGGGGCGACGCGGCCGACGCCATCACCCGCGACCCCGGCGGCTTTGCCCGCAGCCTGGCGGCGGTGCGGGCGCTGGCCGACGCCGGGGTGCAGGTGGAGGCGACGGTGCCGGTGGTGCGCCGCAACCTGGCGCTGATCGGCGCGCTGCCGCGCGAGATCGCCGCCGCGGCGCTGCCGGTGGCGGCGCTGGTGCTGGTCATTCCGGTGAGCGCGCCCGACGGCGACGAATGCGCGCCGCTGGCGGCGCTGGCGCCGGCGGTGGTGGCGGTGGCCGACGCGGCGCGGCGCACCGGGCTCGCCGTGCGGCTCGATCCCGCCGCGTTCGTGCCGCCGTGCGTCTTCGACAAGCCCGAGCGCGTCGCCCATCTCTACGCGCTCAACCGCGGCCACGTGGCGCGCCCCGGCTTTCAGCCGGTGGCGGCGTGCGCCAGCTGCGTGGTCAACGACCGCTGCCCGGGATTTCCCGAGGCGATGCTGGGGCGCGGCGCGCTGCCGCCGTTGCAGCCGATCGCCGAGCACCGGCTGCGGCGGCGCCTCACCGTGCACTCGACGGTCGAAGAGCAGGTGGCGCGCGAGTATCTCGGCCGCGACGAGCTGCGCAGCGACCTGTCGGGCCCCGGCGTCGAGTACACGCTGCGGGTGAATTTCCACTGCAACCAGGCGTGCGAGTTCTGCTTCGTCTCGACCCATCTGCCGCCGCCCGCCGAGGCGGCGGTGCGCGCCGCGATCGAGCGCGCCGGGCGCGAGGCGGCGGTGCTGGTGCTGTCCGGCGGCGAGCCGACGTTGAACCCGCGCCTGCCCGAGTACGTCGCGCTCGCCAAGCGCAGCGGCGTGCGGGTCGTCGAGCTGCAGAGCAACGCGACGCGGCTCGCCGACGTGGGGCTGGCCAACGCGCTGGCGGCGGCCGGGGTCGACCGCGCCATGATCTCGTTGCACGGCGCGACCGCCGAGGTGTCCGACGCCGTCACCGGCGCGCCCGGCACCTTCGCCAGCACGGTGCGCGGCATCGACCATCTGGTGCAGGCCGGCGTCGCGGTGCGGCTCAACTTCGTCTTCTGCCAGCGCAACCGGCTCGACTTCCCGCGCCTGGTCGACCTGGTCGCGGCGCGCTGGCCGCAGGCGACGATCGTCTTCTCGTTCGTCGGCTCGCACACCGACGTCGTCCCGCGGACCACGGCGCTCATCCCGCGCTTCAGCGACGTGCTGCCGCCGCTGCTCGACGGCCTGGCGCGCGCCGCGGCGAGCGGCCTGACGGTATCCGGCTTCGACTCGATGTGCGGCCTGCCGCTGTGCCTGGTCCCGGCGGCCGAGCGCGGCGGCTTCTCGCAGCTGGCGGTGGAATCCGGCGGCGGCGGCGAGTTCGTCAAGGGCGAGGCCTGCGCGACCTGCGCCGAGGGGCACCGCTGCTACGGGGTGCGGCGCGGCTACGCCGAGCTCTACGGTACCGGCGAGCTGATCCCGTTCGCCGCCGGCGGCGCCGCCGCCACCTCAGCCTGACGGCGCCGCCGCCCAGCGGGCGTGCCAGAGCTGGAAGATGAGCAGCGTCCACAGCTGCTTGCGGTTGTCGCTGGTGCGCGCGAAGTGCGCGTCGACCAGGCGGCTGACGACGCGGTCGTTGAACAGGCCCTGGCGGCGGATGCGCGCCGGCGAGAGCAGGTCGCCGACCAGCTCGCGCAGCGGACCGCCCAACCAGTGCGCCACCGGCATGGCGAAGCCCTGCTTGGGACGCTTCACCACCTCGGCGGGGAGCAGGTCGCCGACCGCGCGGCGCAGCAGGTACTTGCCGGTCAGCCGGCGCAGCTTGAGCTCGATCGGCAGCGCCGAGGCATAGTCGACGACGATGCGGTTGAGGAACGGCACCCGCACCTCGAGTGACGCCGCCATGCTGGCGCGGTCGACTTTGAAGAGGATGTCGCCCTCCAGGTAGAGCTTCATGTCGTCGTACAGGATGCGGTTGAGCGGCAGGCGCGCGTCGCAGTCGCGGCTGTGCTCCCAGGTGCGTGCGTAGGTGTCGCCGAGCACCGGCTTCACCCAGTCCTGGAACAGCTCGGCCTTCTCCTCGTCGGTGAACGAGCCCATCCAACGGTGGTGGCGGACCTCGAACGGCACACCGCGTCCGGCGACGAAGCGGCGGATCTTGAAGTCGCGGCTGAAGTAGTCGAACGAGACCGGCAGGTGGGTGAGCAGCTTCTGCGCCACCCAGGTGCGCACGTGCCAGGGCACCACCGTCTCGTAGTACTCGATCAGCCGGTGCGCGCCGAGCGTCGGGTAGCCGGCCAGGATCTCGTCGCTGCCGTCGCCGCCGAGCACCACCTTCACGTGCTGCCGGGCGAAGCGCGACAGCAGCAGGGTGGGGACGAACGAGGCGTCGCCGAGCGGCTCGTCGAGCACCTCGGCGATCTGCGGCACGGCCTCCGCAGCCATCTGGCTGGTGAGGCGCAGCTCGTGGTGACGGGTGCCGACGTGCTGGGCGACCAGCCGGGCGTAGCGCGACTCGTCGAACGACGGCTCGTCGTAGGCGACCGAGAAACTGTCCACCGTGCCGCCGGCGGCGCGCGCCATCAGCGCGGTGACGACGCTGGAGTCGATGCCGCCGCTGAGCAGCACGCCGATCGGCACGTCGCTCACCAGCTCGCGCTCGACGCTGCTGCGCAGCGCCTCGCGCAGCCCGCCGGCGAACTCGCGCCAGTGCACCGGGGAGTGGCTCTCGCTGCGCTTGAGGCTGGGGCGCCAGTACTCGGTGAGCGTCAGGCCGCGCGCGCTCCAGGTCAGGCAGTGCGCCGGCGGCAGACGGCGCACGTGCTGGAAGATGGTCCGCGGCGTCGGCACGAACTCGTACGAGAGGTATTCGTTCAGCGCGACCGGATCGAGACGCCGTTCGACCTCGGGGTGCTGCAGCAGGACCTTCATCTCCGAGCCGAAGGCCAGCCCGTCGCGCGTCTCGGCGAAGTAGAGCGGCTTCACCCCCATGCGGTCGCGCGCGAGGACCAGCGCGCGCGTCCGCGCGTCCCAGATGGCGAAGGCGAAGATGCCGTTCAGGTGGTCGAGCGCCGCGGCGTCGAGCTCCTCGTAGAGGTGCAGCACCACCTCGGTGTCGGTGTGGGTGGTGAAGCGGTGCCCCTTCTGCGTCAGGAAGGCGCGCAGCTCGCGGTAGTTGTAGATCTCGCCGTTGAGCACGATGTGCAGGCTGGCGTCCTCGTTGGCGATCGGCTGCCGGCCGCCGGCGAGGTCGATGATCGACAGGCGGCGCGAGCCGAGCCCGACCTGCGGCGTCAGGTAGGCGCCGTCCTGGTCGGGGCCGCGATGCGTCATCGCGTCCATCATCGCGTGCAGCACGCGCGCGTCGACCGGCGCCGCCTCGGCGCGCTGCACTATGCCGCAGATTCCGCACATCGCTGGCTGCTCGCGAGTGGCGCCCGGCCGGCCGCGCCGCTGCGC
>JANRJF010000399.1:0-33155 GCA_033764095.1 Deltaproteobacteria bacterium
GGCGGTCGGTGCGACGCCGATCTGGGCGGCCGCCTCGCCGTCCACCGCTTCGACCGCGCTCGCTGTTTCCGACTCGCCGGCTGCCGGCGCAGCGGCTGCCGACTCGTCCGCGCCGGGCGCGTCGCCCTCCTGCTCGCCGCCGACCTCGCCGCCGGCGTCGTCGCCGGCGTCGGACAGCCCCAGCTCGTCCGTCTCGATCTCATCATCGATCGGCGCCGCGGCGCCGGCCGGCATCGGGGCGGGCTCGACGCCGCCCAGCGTCGCCAGCGCCACCGCGATCGCGGTCGCGGCGCGCAACCCGGTGCCGCGCCGCCGTCCACGCCGCCGGCGCTTCTTCTTGCCGTTGCCGGCGGCCGGCGCCGCGCCGTTGGTCGCTGCCGCGGGCGCCGCGGTGGGCGCGTCGGCCGCCGCCACGCCGCCCGGGGCGATCGCGGCAGGCCGCTCGACCTTGGGCCGCTCGCGCACCTCGAGCTCGATCTGGTGCGCCATCATGCCGTCGCGCAGCTCGACCTGGATGCGGGTGCCGTAGTGCTGCTCGAGGCGGGCGAGCTCGTCGCGCTTCTGGTTGAGCAGGTAGAGGCCCACCGCGGTGGGCAGCGCGACCTTCACCGCGGCGGCATCGCCGAGCGCGACGCGGTTGTGGATCTTGCGCAGCGCCACCAGCGCCGCCGACTCGGTGGTGCGCACGGCGCCGTGACCCTCGCACAGCGGACAGGCGGTGTAGGTGGTCGCCATCGCCGCCGGCCGCAGGCGCTGGCGCGAGATCTCCATCAGGCCGAGGCGCGAGATGCGGCCGGTCTCGTGGCGCGCCTTGTCGGGCTTCATGCCGGTGCGCAGTGCCTGCTCGACCTCCTGGATGTGGCGGTTGTCGCGCATGTCGATGAAGTCGACGACGATCAGACCGCCGATGTCGCGCAGCCGCAGCTGGCGCGCCACCTCCACCGCCGCCTCCAGGTTGGTGCGGAAGGCGGTCTCCTCCGGGTTCGGGCCGCGCACCGAGCCGCCGGAGTTCACGTCGATCGCGGTCAGCGCCTCGGTGCCGTCGATGACGATGGTGCCGCCGGAGCGCAGCGGCACGCGCCGCTTGAAGACCGTCTCGATCTGCGATTCGAGGTCGAAGGCGGAGAAGATCGGCTGCTCGCCGCGGTAGCAGCGCAGCACGTGCTCCTTGCCCGGCATGACGTTGCGCAGGAAGTCGCGCGCGCGCAGGAAGACGTCCTCGTTGTCGATGTGGATCTCGTCGATGTCGGGAGTGAACAGATCGCGGATGGTGCGCAGGACGATGTCCTGCTCGCGGTAGACCAGCGCCGGGCCGCGCTTGTGGCGGGCCGCTTCCTGCACGCTCTCCCAGAGGCGCTGCAGGTAGCTGAGATCGCGTGCCAGCTCGCCGGTCTCCTCGTCGAGCCCGGCGGCCGTGCGGATGATCAGCCCGAAGCCGTCGGGCGGGTTGAGGTCCTCGACCAGCTTGCGCAGCCGCTGGCGCTCGTCGCCCTCGATGCGGCGCGAGATGCCGGTGTCGTCCGAGCCCGGCAGCAGCACCAGGTAGCGGCCCGGCAGGGAGTAGAACGTGGTGAGCGTCGGCGGCTTGTTGGCGAACTGCTCCTTGGCGATCTGGACGAGGATCTCCTCGCCCGGCTTGAGCAGGTCGCGGATGCGGCGGCGCGTCCGCTTGCCGTTCTCGTCCACCGTCGGGGCCGGGGCCGTGCGCGGCAGGTTGCGAAAGCAGATCTCGTCGAGCGGCAGGAACGCGTCGCGCTCCGCGCCGATGTCGACGAAGGCGGCTTCGAGCGCCGGATGGATCCGGTGCACGACGCCTTTGTAGATGTTGCCCTTGAGGTGCTCGCGGCTGAGCGACTCGATCTCAAACGATTCGAGCCGGCGGTCGTCGATGATGGCGACCCGACTCTCTTCCGAGTGGGTCACGTTGATCAGCATCAATTTCGGCATTCAAACTCCTCCTGCCGGCGCGCTCGCGGGCGCGGTCGACGCGCACTCGCGATACGGCGGCGGAACGCCCAGGCAAGCTACGCATGGGGCGCCTCCGCCAACCGCAGGAGCGGCACGGATGCGTCGAGCGGCGGCAGGGTCCGCTGCAACAGCGGACGGAAATAGTGGTGGAAGTCAGTCGCGGTGGCCCGCAGGTCGAGCCCCAGCAGCGTCGGAATGGCGAGCGCCGCGGCGTCGAGTTTCTGCAGTCCGGTGTGCGACAGGGACGCCGCACCGTGCGGTGTCCCGAGATGGATTTTGAGCAGAGCGGCGGCGATCTGGATCAGCCCCTGCAGGGTGCGCGCCGCGAGGCTGGCGCGCGGCTGCGATGCCCACAGGCCCTCCCAGCTCTCGTGTGCCTCCCAGAAATAGAAGGCGTTGAAGCGGTCGACCCCCGCCAGCCACTCCACCAGCGACCGCCAGAGGTTGGGGTCCCAGGCGGCGTGCGCGGCGCGCGGCGCCGGGTCGTAGGAATGTCCGGCCGGATCACGGCGGGGATGCGGGTGCAGGCCGGGCACGTAACGATACGCGGGGAAAGGACGCTCAGGGCAGTAACGCGGCGCCGGGCGGTCGGGCGGGTGAATCTCGGAGAGCGGCATTCAGGGGCGGCCGGCGCGGGCCATACACGTCAGGCCCGAGGTGTAGTTCATTCACCTGCCAACCACAATCCCCGCGGTCAGTGCGGTGCAGCCGGCAGGCCGGCGAACAGTGCCTCCGCCGCCGTCTCGCCGCTGCGGATGCAGTCGGGGATGCCGACGCCCTCGTAGGCGTTGCCGGCGAGGTGCAGGCCGAGCGCGGCGGCGCGGGAGCGGATGCGGGCGATGCGGTCGAGGTGCCCGACCTGGTACTGCGGCATCGCCCGGCGCCAGCGCGCGATGCGGCTGAGCAGCGGCTCGACGCGGACGCCGAGCAACTCGCCGAGCTCCTGGCGCACGCTGCGCAGCAGCGCCGCGTCGCTCAGCTCGACCAGCTCGGGCTGCAGCGCGCCGCCGACGAAGGCGCGGATCAGCACCGTGCCGTCGGGCGCGCGCCCGGGGTACTTGAGCGAGGAGAAGGTGCCGGCGAGCAGGGCGCGGCGCTCGACGTGCGGGACGACGAAGCCGAAGCCGTCGAGTGGATGCGGCACGTCCTCGCGCCGGTAGGCGAGCGTCACCGTCGCCGACGAGGCGTAGGGAATGCCGGCGAGGTCGTCGGCGAGCGTCGCGTCGAGGTCGCGCACCAGCGCCGCGGCGGCCGGTGCCGGCGCGGCCACCAGCACGGCGTCGGCGGGCTCGCCGTCGGCCAGACGCCAGCGGCCGTCCGCGGCGCGGCCGATGCCGCCGACCGCCAGGCCGCAGCGCAGCGTGCCGGCTGGCAGCCGGGCGACCAGCGCGTCGACCAGGCACTGCAGTCCGCCGTCGAAGCTGAGAAACAGGCTCCAGCGGGCGCCGCTGCCCTCGCGGCGCGCGGCCTGGCGTTGCTGGCGCCACATGGCGCGCACGACGCTGCGCTCGCGCCGCTCCATCTCCAGGAAACGCGGCATGGTCGCGGCCAGACTGAGCGACGCCGGGTCGGCGGTGTAGATGCCGCCGACCAGCGGCTGTGCGACGCGCTCCAGCGCCTCGCGGCCGAGCCGGCGGGTGACGAAGGCGGAGAGGCTCTCGTCGCCGCCCGGTCCGCGCGGCAGCAGCAGGTCGAGGCCCATGCGCAGCTTGCCCGACCACGAGAACAGCGGCGTGGTGAGCAGCGGCCACATGCGGGTCGGCGCCATGAGCAGAAACCCGTCGGGCAGCGGATGCAGCCTGCCGTCCCGCACCACGTAGGTGCGCCGGAACTCCTCCTGCGTGCCGACCAGTTGGCCGGTGAGGTCGAGCCGCTCGCACAGGCGCAGCGCCGCCGGTTTCTCGGAGAGGAACGAATCGGGGCCGAGCTCGACCACGTAGCCATCCGGCCGCTCGGTGGCGATGACGCCGCCGGCGCGCGCCGCCTGCTCGTAGAGCCGCACTTCCAGCGCGCGCTGCTGGGCGGCGGCGAGCTCGACCAGGCGGTGGGCGGCGGCGAGCCCGGTGATGCCACCGCCGATCACGGCGACGCGCGGCGTCATGGGCGCCGCGTCACCGCGACGACGGCGGCGAGCATGCGGATGAAGCTCGGGTGGTCATTCACCGCCGCGACGCGGTGGAAGCCGATGCCGACCTCGTCGGCGATCTGCCTGGCTTCGATGTCGAGGTCGTAGAGCACCTCGACGTGGTCGCAGACGAAGCCGAGCGGCACCACGACCAGCTCGCGCGTGCCGCGCGCCGCTTCCTCGCGTACCACCGCGCCGATGTCGGGCTCCAGCCAGGGCTCGCGCGGACTGCCGCTGCGGCTCTGGTAGGCGAGGCGGTACTGCGCGAGGCCGAGCTGCTCGGCGATCAGCGCCGCGCCCACCGCGAGTTGCGATTCGTAGGGCGAGGCGGCGGCGAGCGCGACCGGAATGCTGTGCGCGGTGAACACCAGCTGCACGCCGCTGCGCCGGGCCGGCGGCAGCGCCGCCAGCGCGGCGCGGGTGCGATCGGCGACCGCGTCGATGAACAGCGGATGCGCGTGCCAGTTCGGCGCAAAGTCGACTGCCGGGGCGCCGCGCCCGAGCCTGTCGCGCGCCTCGGCGACGTCGCGCTGATAGCGTCCCCAGCTCGCGTCGCTCTGTTGGGCGGCGAGGATGACGCCGACCGCGCGCCGGTGGCCGGCGTCGCGCATCGCCGCCAGCGTGTCCGCCAGGTAGGGATGCCAATTGCGCATGCCGACGTAGACGGGCAGCGGCTGCGCGCTGCCGGCGAGCTCGGCCTGCAGCGCCGCCGCCTGGCGGCGGGTCAGCTCGTTCAGCGGCGAGCGGCCGCCGATCAGCTCGTAGTGATGGACGACCGCATCCACCCGTTCGGCCGGCACGTTGCGCCCCTTCAGCACGTTGGCGAGGAACGGCCGCACGTCCTGCATGCGCTCGGGGCCACCGAAGCTGATCAGCAGCACGGCGTCGTGCGTCGCCATGTCTATCGCGCGCTCAGCTCGTGCACCGCGTCGACCAGCGCTCGCACGTGGTCGACCGGCGTCTGCGGCAGGATGCCGTGCCCGAGGTTGAAGATGTGTCCGGGCCGGCCGGCGGCGCGCTGCAGGATCGCCGCGGCGCGGCGGCGGATGTCGGCCGGCGAGGCGAAGAGGGCCACCGGGTCGAGGTTGCCCTGCACGGCGCGGTCGTGGCCGATGTACGCCCAGGCAGTGTCGAGGTCGAGGCGCCAGTCGACGCCGATGACATCGCCGCCCGCCTCGCGCAGCAGCGGGAAGAGGCCGCCGGTGCCGGTGCCGAAGTGGATCACCGGCGCCAGCGCGCTGATGCCCGCGAGCGCGCGGCGCGAGTGCGGCAGGACGTACTCGCGGTAGTCGTCGGGCGCCAGGCAGCCGACCCAGCTGTCGAACAGCTGCAGGGCGTCGGCGCCGGCCGTCACCTGCAGGCGCAGGTAGGCGTTGATCAACTGCGCCAGCCGATCGAGCAGCGCATGCCAGGCGGCCGGGTGATGGTACATGAACGACTTGGTGTGGATGTAGTTGCGCGAGCCGCCACCCTCGATCAGGTACGAGGCGAGCGTGAACGGGGCGCCGGCGAAGCCGATCAACGGCACGCGGCCGGCGAGCCCGGCGCGCGCCGCGCGCACCGCGTCGCCGACGTAGCCGAGCGCGTCGGCGACGTCATAGCGCTGCAGGCGGTCGCGGTCGGCCGGCGTGCGCAGCGGGCGCGCCAGCGTCGGGCCGTCGCCGGCCGCGAAACTGAGCCCGACGCCGAGCGGTTCGAGCAGCAGCAGGATGTCGGCGAAGATGATCGCCGCGTCGACGCCGAGCTTCTCGACCGCGGTGACGGTCACCTCGGCGGCGGCCTGCGGATCATGGCAGAGCTCGAGGAAGCTGTAGCGCGCCCGCACCTCGCGGTACTCGGCCATGTAGCGCCCGGCCTGGCGCATCAACCAGATCGGGGTGAAGGGGGTCGGCTGGCGGCGACAGGCGCGCAGGAACGGATGCTCGGTCACAACCGGGGCTCGTAGGGGAAGGGGTGGGGAACGGTCAATCCGCCGCGCCGCGTTTGAGCAGGGCCGCGGCGCGGCCGCGCTGCGCGATGGTGGCGACCAGGTGGCCCATCTTCGGATGCTCCGGCTCGAGGTCCACCGGCAGGCCGTGCGCCTGCATCGCCTCGCTGCACACCGGACCGATCGACGCGTAGACCACCTGCGCGGTGGCGCGCATCAGGTCGTCGAGGCAGCCGAGCTGCGCGGCGGTGTCGAGTACGTGCTCGACCTGCCGGGCGCTGGTGAACAGCACCAGGTCGACGCGGCCCGCCGCCAGGCGCTGCACGCCCTCGCGCAGCGGGCCGGGATCCTCGGGGTAGTCCCAGCGGTAGACCGGGACGCGCAGCACGCTGGCGCCGCGCGCGCGCAGGCCGTCGAGCAGCTCGGGGTTGCTGCGCCCGTATTCCTGCACGGCGACGGTGCGACCGGCGACCGGCGCCTGCGCATCGAGCGTCGTCAGGATCTCGCGCCAGGTGTTGGGCTCCGGCACCAGCACCGCCGGGGTGAGGCCGAGCTCGCGCAGCGCCGCCACCGGCTTGGGGCCGCGCGCGACGATACAGGTGGCGCGCAGGAGCTCGGCGAGGCGCTCGCGCGAGCACTGCGGCGCGAGCGCGGTGGCGAGCGCGCGCGTCCCGACGCCGGTGAGCAGCACGACGACGTCGATGCCGCCGGTGCCGAGTCGCGCCAGGAATTCGAGCGCCTCCGGGCTGGTGTCGAGCGGCACCTCGCGCATCGACGGCGCGCTCACCGGCTCGCCGCCGTGGCGGCGGATGAGCTCGGCGATCTCGACGGCCCGCCGGCTCTCGAACGCCAGCACGCGCAGCCCCTGCAGATCCCCGCCACTCGGCATGCCGCAGGATGTCGAGCCAGCTCCGGACGGTCAATTCCCCCCGCGCGCGTGGACAATCGGCAGCCGAGTCAGTAGGCGGAACATCGCGCTTGAAATTCCGGCGCCGGGGGGGTGAGCATGGGTGATATGCGTGTGGTGCGGCGCGGCAAGCGTGCAAGCGATCAGACGCTCGGCCTGGTGCTGTCCGGCGGTGGCGCGCGCGGCGCCTTCCAGGTCGGGGTCTACGAGCGGCTGTTGCGCGATCCGCGCTTCGCCCGCGGCCCGGCGGTGCTCTCCGGCACCTCGGCCGGGGCGATCAACGCCGCGCTCATCGCGGCTGGGCGCACGCCACGCGAAATGATGCGCTTCTGGAATGGCATCGCCGACGATCCGCCGGTGGTGGTGAGTGCCCGGTTCTTCAACGACCTGGTGTGGAGCGCGCTGCGCATGGCATGGGCCGAGCTGCCGCGCCTGCTCACCCCCAGCCTGTCGTGGATCCCGTTCGCCCAGCGCGCCAGGCAGCACTGGCCGCCGCAGCGCGGCACGGCCATGGCGCTGGCGGTGGACTATCTGCTCAGCGCGCGGTTCGAGCTGGTCAGCAAGCTGCTCGAGGGGATCGGCGAGCCGTTCCTCGCCGACACCGCGCGGTTGCGCGAGCGGTTGATCGAGGAGTTCGGCGGCGTCGTCATCCCGACCCGGGGGCATCGCCTGGCGATCAACACCGTCGACGCGCACACCGGGCGGGTCGTGCGCTACGTCACGGCGCGGACGCGGCTGACGCGGCCGCCCGACTATGTGGTCGTCGAGCACATCACCGTCGACATGGTGCTGGCCAGCGCCAGCATCCCGCTGATGTTCCCGACCGTCGAGATCGACGGCCGCTGGTTGTGGGACGGCGGCGTGCTGGTCAACACGCCGCTGGCGCCGGTGGTGGCGCTGGGTGCCGACGAGATCGTCACCGTGCTGGTCACCGAGCCGCCGGACGTGGCGAGCGGCACCTTCCCGCACTTCGGCCGCGCCGTCGAGCGGGTGGTCGATGCGATCCTGGAGAACGCCTACAATGTCGACCGCAAGCTGCTGCTCGACCGCAACCGCCTCGCCCACCTGGAGGCGAGCCCGTATCGCGAGGTGACGCTGTACGAGGCGGTGCGGCCGGCGCGCGACGGCAGCTTCAACGCCGGCTCGTATCTGTACTTCGAGCGCCGCGTGCTGGAGGAGATGCGCGCCGCCGGGCGGCGCAGCGCCAACGCCTGGCTGGCGGCCGGTCCGCGCGTCGACCGCCTCGAGGCGCCCGCCGAGGAGAGCGCCGCCTGAGCGCGGCCGCGGCGATGACGGCGGACGTGCTCGTCGTCATGGCTCGCCAGCCGATTCCCGGGACGGTCAAGACCCGCCTGGCACAGTCGATCGGCGCCGACGCCGCGGCGGCGCTCTACCGGGCGTTCCTGATCGACATCGCCGCCGGCTGCGCCTCGCCGGCGTGGTCGCTGGTGTGGGCGGTGACGCCGATCGACGCCGATCTCACCCCGATCGTGGGCGGCGCGGCGCGGCAGATCGTGCAGCGCGGCGACGGGCTCGGTGAGCGGATGCAGCACGCCTTTGCCGACCTCTTCGCTGCCGGCGCGCGCCGCGTGGTGATGATCGGCGCCGATGCGCCGCATCTCGGCGCGGCGTGCATCGCCGAGGCGTTTGCCGCGCTGGCGACGCACGACGTCGTGCTGGCGCCGACGCAGGACGGCGGCTACTGCCTGATCGGGCTGACGGCACCGCGCGAGCTGTTCCGCGGCGTCGCCATGGGCACCGATTCGGTGCGCGCCGAGACGCTTGCGCGGGCGGCGGCGCTGGGGCTGCGCGTGGCGCAGCAGGCGCAGACCTTCGACATCGACCTCCCCGCCGACCTCGAAACGCTGGCGGTGCTGCTCGACCGCGCCGCGCTGCGGCTGCCGGCCACCGCCGCGGCGCTCGCGTCTATGCGGCGGGGCGGCGCTCCACCAGGTGCTTGAGCTCGTCGATCTCGCGCTCAAGCTGGCGGCTGCGGCGCGACAGGCCGCTCACGTAGACCAGCACACCGATCCACACCACGGCGTACGCGGCGATCAGGTATCCGAGGTGCGACTCGTTCAACGGTCCTCCATCAGACGGCGACCTGGGCGCGCAGGTCGTCGACCGCGTCCTGCAGGCGCGCGGCGCGCAGGCGCAGGCGCAGTAACCAGAGAAAGACGAGGAAGAAGGCGAGCATCGCGACGATCAGCGCGGCGCGCATCATCGGGTCGGCGAGGCCGGTGCCGCCTTCCTTGTTCTGGATCACCGCCGGGTGGATGCCGCGCCACCAGTAGACGGCGCGGTTGATCAGGTAGAGATCGACCACGCCGGAGACGCCGAGGATGGCGGCCAGCGTCGCGCCCTGGGTCGGCTCGGTGGCGAGGGTGCGCAGCAGCAGGTAGGCCGCGTAGATCATCCACAGGATCAGGGTCAGCGTCAGGCGCGGATCCCACGTCCACCAGGTTCCCCAGATCGGCTTGGCCCAGATGCAGCCGGTGGCCAGCCCGAGCGAGCAGAAGAGCAGGCCGAGCTCGGCGGCGGAGCGGCCGAGGTGATCCCAACGCGTGGTGCGCTTCCAGAGATACATCAGGCTGGCGACGCCGACGATGCCGAAGGCGGTGAAGGTCGCCAGCCACATCGCCATGTGGACGTAGAAGATGCGTTGGATCGGGCCCTGAAAGCCGTCGTCCGGCGCGCCGATGAAGACCAGGTAGACGGCGGCCAGCATGGCGATGATCGTCACCGGCGGCAACAGGCGGTCGGTGAGGTCGAGTCCCCTCATTCCTCCACCACATATTCGAAGGCCATCCACCCGACAACCAGGAAGACCGCGTCGAAGGCGCCGAGCAGGTTGAGCCAGTGTGAAACGGCGCCGACCGTCGCCCCGCCCATCAACTGCGCGCTGGCCTGGATGCCGGCGATGATCAGTGGCGCGGCGAGCGGCAGCATCAGCAGCGGCAGCATCACCTCGCGGGCGCGCGTGCGCAGCGAGACGGCGGCGAACATGGTGCCGACGGCGGCGAAGCCGAGCAGCCCGAGCGCCACCACCGGCGTCAGCCGCGTCGCGGTCTGCCAGAAGGGCAGGTTGAAGAAGAAGACGAAGATCGGCACCAGCACCAGCTGTGCGGCGATCATCACCAGGAAGTTGCCGGCGGTCTTGGCGAGGTAGATCGAGCCGCGATCGACCGGCGCCAGCAGCAGGCCCTGCAGGCAGTCGGCCTCGCGCTCGCGCAGCAGCGAGCGGTTCATGCCCAGCGTTCCGGCGAAGATCAGCGCGACCCACAACACGCCCGGCGCCGCCGCCTCGCGCAGCGGGCTGGTGGGATCGAACGCGAAGCTCAGCACGACCAACGTCAGCAGGCCGAGCAGCAGCAGCGCCGCCAGCGTCTCCTTGGTGCGCAGCTCGATGCGCAGATCCTTCCAGAGGATGGCGAGCATCGGTTCAGGCGGCGGCGCGGCCGCTCAGGCGGCGTAGCTCGGCATCGAGGCGGGCAGCATCTTGCCCCGACACGTCCCCCTGCCAGGCGAGGCGGCCGCCGGCGAGGATGACGGCGCGCTGACAGAGCGCCAGCCCGAGGTCGAGGTCGTGGGTGCTCATCAGCAGCGCGGTGCCGCGTGCGTGCGCGTTGCGCAGCACCGCGCTGAGCAGCGCGCGCGCCTCGGCGTCGAGGCCGGTGAACGGCTCGTCGAGCAGCAGCAGGTCGGGCGCGTGCAGGAGCACGCGCGCCAGGGCGCAGCGTTGCACGAGGCCGCGCGACAAGGTGCGCACCGGCCGGTGCGTCCAGCCCCGCAGCCCGAGTTGTTCGATCAAGTCCAGGGCGCGCTGCTCGGGGCGGTCGAGCCGGTAGAGACGGGCATAGAAGGCGAGGTTCTCGAGCGGCGTCAGATCCGGATACAGAAAGCTCTCGTGCCCGAGCACCGCCAGGCGGCGCCGTACCGCGGCGCCGTGCGTGGCCGCGTCGAGCCCGGCAATCCGCACCACGCCGCGCTGCGGTCGCAGCAAGGTGGCGGCGCAGCGCAGCAGCGTGGTCTTGCCGGCGCCGTTGGGGCCGAGCAGCAGCGCCGATGCACCGGCCTCGACGCGCAGGCTCACGTCGTCGAGCGCCGCCGCGCGGCCGAAGCGCTTGGTGAGGTGCTCGACCTCCAGCGCGGCGGGCATCGGGGTCAGACGTACTCTTCCACGAAGTTGCGCACCACCGCCTGGCGCACCTGCTCGTTCAGCGCGTCGCGCGCCTCGAACGGCAGGCCGGCGGTGGGGATCGGCGGGTCGAGTACGATGCGTACGCGTCCGCCAGGGCGGATCACCGAGCAGCCGCGCGGCAGGAACTTGCGCGTGCCGCTGATGCTCACCGGCACGATCGGCAACTGGGCGTTGAGCGCCAGGCTGACGCCGCCCTTCTTGAACTCGTGGACCTTGCCGTCGCGGCTGCGCGTGCCCTCGGCGTAGAAGAGGATGCCGCGTCCCATGGTCATGCTCGCGGCGGCGCGGTTGATCTCGTCGATCGCGGATTGCGGGTTCTGCCGGTCGATGAGGATGTGATTGCTCATCTTGAGCGCCTGACCGAACACCGGCAGGCGCAGCAACTCCTGCTTGGCGACGAAGTGCACCGGGAACGGCATGAAGCCGATGGTGCACCAGATGTCGAAGTTGCTCAGGTGGTTGCTGATCAGGACGTAGGTCTGCCCCGGCACCAGATGCTCGCGGCCCTGGATCTCCAGGTCGATCCCACACACCTTGACGATGCCGCGGCCCCACCAGCGACCGAGCGGGTCGGCCACCCAGCCGCGCCGCAGGAGGAAGATCCCGACCACGGCGGCGGCGGCGAAGAACAGTGTCGAGGTGAAGATGTAGATGTCGGCGGCGAGGCCCCAGAGGTAGCGGAGCGGATGCTGAAGCGCGAAGGAGAAGAGCGAGTGGTCAGCGGTGGCGCGGCTCGAGGCGCCGCCGCTCGGCTGAGCGAGCATGGCAGTGTCCTAGCCGAAAGACCGCCGGGTTTCCATTTTGGGCCACGCGCCGGCGCGCCGGCGCGCATCGCCCGATCGCGCGACTGAATTAGGGCGCCCGATCCAGAAAAGTAGATTGCCAAATGCGCATGAGCAGTGCTATGGCCGCCGCAGTCCATTGGGGGGACCGAGATGGGCCGTAAGTTGTACGTGGGAAACCTGTCGTTCTCTGCGACGGAAGAAGAGCTGAAGGACTACTTCGCGCAGGCGGGCACGCCGGACTCGGTGGCGATCATCAAGGATCGCCTCACCGGCAAATCGCGCGGGTTCGGCTTCGTCGAGATGAGCACCGACACCGAGGCATCCGAGGCGATCGAGAAGTTGGACGGCAAGGACTTCAAGGGCCGTCCGCTGAAGATCAACGAGGCGCGCGCCCGCGAAGGCGGCGGCGCCGGCCGCGGATACGGACACTGACGACGCGGCGGGCGGCTCGGCCGCCCGCCGGGTTCAGTGGCTTGCGCCGGGCAGGCTGAGCTGGAGGAGGGTTCGCTCCTCGGCCAGCAGGCGCTGGCAGACGGTCAACAGCTCGTGTTTCAGCGCGCTGTCGGTGGCGTTGTTTGCCAGCGTCGCGATGCGGTTCGCCGTTTCGCGGATGCGAAACGCCGCCATGCGGCAGATCTCCTGATCGCGCATCGGCTCGCCACGCGTGCCGTCCGTCTCCATCTCGCCGCTTCGCTCGCTCATTGGCCTCGTCCCTCGGTGGGACACCGAGCAAGCGGTACGCCAGGGAAGATGAGGTAAGGGCATTCCCCATTGTGGGATTCCCCAATGCCGCAGGTTGTCCGCTCGGATGGACAGGCGGACGGCGGGGGCGTCTGCCGGAGTGGACGTGCTACGCCGGCTGCGTCTGGATGCGGCGCGCGTCGTCCGACTCGGGCGCCACGTCGCTGTGGCAGGCGTGCTTGTCGCCGACCACCGGCAGCGCGCGGGCGCGCTGGTCGAGCAGGGCGCGGCCGGCGGCGCTCACGCCCGGGCTGGCTTGGGCGCGGCGGGCCGGCTGAAACTCGGCCGCCTTGCCGCTGGCCAGCTCGCTGATCTCCTTCGAGATGCGCAGGCTGCACCAGTCGTGGCCGCACATGGCGCAGAAGTCGGTGTCGACGGCGAGATCCTCGTCGTGCAGGGCGCGCGCCGTCTCGCCGTCGAAGGCGAGCTCGAATTGCTTCGGCCAGTTGAGCGCCGCGCGTGCGCGCGACAGGTCGTCGTCCCACTGCCGCGCGCCGTCGATGCCGCGCGCGACGTCGCCGGCGTGGGCGGCGATCTTGTAGGCGATGCAACCGGCCTTGACGTCGGCCGCGGTCGGCAGGCCGACGTGCTCCTTGGGCGTCACGTAGCAGAGCATCGCCGCTCCGGCGCGGGCCGCCTCGGTGGCGCCGATAGCGCTGGTGATGTGGTCATAGCCAGGGAAAGAGTCGGTCACCAGCGGGCCGAGCACGTAGAAGGGCGCGTCGTCGCAGACGCGCTGCTGCAGTTGCATGTTGAAGGCGATCTGGTCGAGCGGCACGTGGCCGGGTCCTTCGACCATCGCCTGCACGCCGGCGGCGCGGGCGCGCTGGACGAGCTCGCCGAGCACGTGCAGCTCGGCGAGTTGTGCCGCATCGGAGGCGTCTGCCAGGCAGCCGGGCCGCAATCCGTCGCCCAGCGAGTAGGTGACGTCGTACGCGCGCATGATGGCGCTGATCTCGTCGAACAGCTCGTACATCGGGTTCTGCCTGCCGTGGTGGATCATCCACTTGGCGAGCAGCGAGCCGCCGCGCGACACGATGCCGGTGACGCGCTGGCGGAGCAGCGGCAGGTGCTCGCGCAGCACGCCGGCGTGGATGGTGAAGTAGTCGACGCCCTGCTGCGCCTGGCGCTCGATCTCGGCGAGGATCATCTCGTGGGTGAGATCCTCGATGCGCCGGCCGATGATCATGCTGTAGATCGGCACCGTGCCGATCGGCACCGTGCTGTGGTCGATGATAGCCTGGCGGCACTCGGCCAGCGCGCCGCCGGTGGAGAGGTCCATCACCGTGTCGGCGCCGAAGCGCTGCGCCCAGCGCAGCTTCTCGATCTCTTCGCCGGTGCTGCTGCTGACCGGCGAGGCGCCGATGTTGGCGTTGATCTTGGTCGTCACCATGCGGCCGATGGCGGTCGGGTCGAGTCGCTTCGGCGCCCGTTCGCCGCGGCAGTGGTCGGCGTCGTCGAGAGCGGCGGCGCGCTGCGCGACGGTCTGATTCACCCACAGCTGTGCCCCGCCGCGCGCGCCGGGATGGCCGATCGGGGCGGCTTCCGCCGCGCCGGCGTTGCCGCTCGGCGCGGCGCCGCCGCTGCCGGCGAGATGGCGGACGTTGGCCGGGATGACCAGCCGGCCGCGCGCGATCTCGGCGCGGATGAACTCGGGGGTGGTGCATTCGCGCTGCGCCACGCGGCGCATCTGCTCCGTGATGATGCCGGCTCGCGCCGATTCGAGTTGCGTCATGGAATGCCTCCCCTGCCCGAGATACGACAGTAGTGCCCCACCGGTGGGCGATCAAGGCAGTGCGCGGCGTCAGGCGTCGACGCCGACCGCGTCGGCGACGTTGCGCAAGCCGTCGCGGAGCAATCGGGTGCGCAGCTCGCTGCAGACGCGCGGCGCGAAGCCGGGCCCACCGTAGATGAAGCCGGTGTAGGCCTGCACCAGCGAGGCGCCGGCGCGGATCTTCTCGTACGCATCGGCGCCGTTGAAGATGCCGCCGACGCCGATGATCGGCAGGGTGCCGCCGGTCAGTCGATAGAGCTGGCGCACGACGGCGGTCGAGCGGTCGCGCAGCGGGGCGCCGCTCAGCCCGCCGCTCTGGTCGGCGAGCGGATGCCCGGCCGGCAGCATGTCGCGGGCGATGGTGGTGTTGGTGGCGATCAGTCCGGCGATCCCGGCGGCCTGCGCGATCGCGACCACGCCGGCGAGTGCGTCATCGGCCAGGTCGGGCGCCAGCTTGAGCAGCAGCGGCGGCGGCGCGTTGCCGCGCGCCGCCGCCACCGCCTGGTTGGCGTCGCGCAGGCGGGTCAGCAGGGGCGCCAGTTGTGCCTCGGCCTGCAGGTCGCGCAGCCCGGGCGTGTTCGGCGAGCTGACGTTGATCACCACGTAGTCGGCGAGCGGGGCGAGCAGGCGCAGGCTGGCGACGTAGTCGTCGGCCGCCGCCTCGAGCGGCGCCAGTTTCGACTTGCCGAGATTGATGCCGAGCGGCAGCGGCGGCCGGCCGTGTGCCAGGCGGCGTGTGAGCGCGACGGCCACCGCCTCGGCGCCGTGGTTGTTGAAGCCGAGGCGATTGATCAGGCCGTGCACGTCGGCGAGGCGGAAGAGGCGCGGCCTGGGATTGCCCGGCTGCGCCAGCGCGGTCACCGTGCCGAGCTCGGCGAAACCGAAGCCGAGCGCCGGCCAGACGTGCGGCAGCGCGCCGTTCTTGTCGAAGCCGGCGGCAAGGCCGAGCGGATTGGGAAAGCGCAGGCCGAAGACGGTCTGGGCCAGTCGATCGTCGGGCGCCGGCGGCGCGGGCACGCGCCGCTCGAGCACGGCCTGCCAGGTCGCCAGGGCGCTGCACGCCAGGTTGTGCGCGGTCTCGGGATCGAGCCGGAAGAGCAGGGAGCGGAGCGGGGCGTAGCGCACGGGCGCGCCTTCCATACGGAGCGCGCGGCGCAGCGACAAGTGTCGGAACGATCCGCGCTGAATCATATGGACGAAGTGCGCCGGCCGGCGTAAAGCACAGTCATGGTCCACACCGGCTCGAGCGGACACGGCTCCTTGGTCGCGCGCGCTCATGGGGAGCGGGCGCGATGGGCCGGACGAGGCGACGGCAGTCGGCGGTCGTCGTGCTCGCGCGCGGGAATGGGACCCGCATCGGTTGGCGGCGCCGAGAAGGGAGGTGGTCCAGTGCAAAGAACTTCGACGGTGATCAGTGAGGTGGTGGCCCCCTAGGCCACGTCATCACGTGTAAACGGTTCGGCGAGGCGGACCACGCTGCACGGGCGCCGGTCAACGCCCGGTAGCCCGCCGCGCTCGGATCGGAGGCGCGTCTCGCGACGCGCCGCATGAGGTGATTTTGCCTGGGGACCCAGGCTGCCATCGGCCCCGGTAGCGCCCGCGCTGTCACCCGCGGGGCGACACAAGCGTCGCAGCCGCTACCGGGGCTCCAAAAACCCGGCGCCGCGTCGATTCGGCGCCGCGCGCTTGATTTGAGGCGCACACCCTGTCCCTCTCCGCCGCACGAGGGGCATGAATCCGGCCAACCTGGTCACGCTGACGCGAATCGCCCTGACGCCGGTGTTCGTACTGGCCGTCTGGCGCGCGTCGCAGGGCGCCTCCGGCTGGCCGGCGGCGGCGCTGTTCGCGGTCATCGCCGCGAGCGACTTCCTCGACGGGCGCGTCGCACGCCGCCTGGCCGTCGCCTCGCCGCTCGGCCGCGTCCTCGACCACGCTGCCGACATCGGCTTTCTGCTCGTCGCCCTGATCACCTATGTCGCGCTCGGCGCGGCGCCGTGGTGGGTGCCGGCGTCGATCGCGGCGTCGTTCGGCTTCTACGTCGCCGATTCGCTGCGTCGCGACCCAGACCGGCCGCGCCTGGTCGGCAGCCGCCTCGGCCACCTCGGCGGCATCGCCAACTACGTGCTGGTCGGCGTGCTGGTCGGCAACGTCAGTGTCGGGCTTGGTTGGCTGCCGAGCTGGCTGATGACGCTGCTCTTCCTCGCCGTGCCGGTCTACTCCGGTGCGTCGATCGTCAGCCGCTGGTATGCGGCTCGGCGAGCTCCTTACTGAGCTCGCTCCCCTGCGCGAACATGCCGTGCAGGAAGAAGACGCTGATCAGCAACGGCACCAGGTAGTACGAGACACGGAACAGCAACACCGCCACCACCGCGGTCTCGAACGGCACCTGCATGCTGGCGAAGACCGCGGCCATCGACCCCTCCATCACGCCCAGCCCGCCGGGGATCAGCGAGGCAAACGACAGGACGATGCCGACCGCGAAGCCGACGATGACGTGGCTCAGCGCGATCGGGTACTCGATGCTGCGAAACGCCGTGTAGAGGATGAGGATGGTGAACAGCCAGTCGAGCGCGATGTAGAAGAGCGGCTTCAGCATGGCGCGCTTGCGCGCGATCAGGAAGTCGATGCCGCGGTTCAGGTTGAACTGGTAGCGCCAGATGTGGGTGCGGGCCGGCGCCCTGCCGGGGCGGACGCGATGCAGCAGCCAGTGCGTCGCCTGTGCGAGGCGGAACAGGGTGCGCCGCCGCAAGCGCGGGTTGAGCAGCAGCAGGAAGGCGAGGATCGCGAGGACGACGAAGACCACCAGCATGGCGACGGTGACCACCAGCGCCGAGCCATGCAGCGTCGAGTTGCGGAATACGTAGGCGAAGCCGATCAGGATGAAGACCAGCAGCATGAGGTTGGTCAGGAAGGTCTGCGCCAGCGAGATGACCACCGCCGTCTGCGATGCGATCCCCTGGCGGGTGAAGAAGTAGAGGCGCACCGCGAAGCCCGACAGGCCGCCGGTCGAGACCAGGTAGTTCATCGAGTTGGCCACCAGGGTGATTTTCAGCATCTCGCCGAGCGCGATCGGGTGCCCGGCTGCCTCGCTGATGCCCTGATAGGAGCGCGCCATGGTGACGTAGCTGAGCGCCATGCACAGGAACGGCAGCGGCAGCAACCAGGGGTTGGCGCGCTCCAGCACCGCCCAGAGCTCGTGGAAGTCGGCGAACGCGAACAGCGCGACGAACGCCGCCAGGCCGAGCACGAACGCCCAGCGCACCCACCGTGAATGGCGCACGCTGTCGGCAGTGACGGGCAGGTAGGCGGATTCCGCCTCCCGCGGCGGGCGCGGCGCGTGCGTCACGGACAACCTCGCCACGGAGTTAGTGGCTGGCCCGGGGTGGGTCAAGGCGGTGTGCCGCTCGCGCCTCGCGCCGCGATCCGGTAGCGTGCGCGCCGCGCTGCGGCGCGCGGTGTCGGATGAAGTGGCTACGCCTCTCGCTGCTGCTGGTGGTCGCCGCCACGCTGATCGCCGCCGTCGCGCTGCGCGAGCGGCTGCTGGTCGGGGCGACCGAGGCCCTGCGCGGGCTGATCGAGCGCGAGGCGTCCGCTGCCCTGGAGGCGCCGCTGCGGGTCGGCACGCTGCACCTGACCTTCGTCCCGCCCGGCCTGACGGCCGACGCGGTGACGCTCGGCGAGGATGGCACCATCGGCTCGGTGCGACACGTCAGCGCCTGGCTGCTGCTGCGCACCAGCCTGCGGCAGCGGCGCCCGGTGGTCGAGGCGGAGATCGACACGGTGCGGCTCGACCTGCCGGCGCTGCTCGACGCGCTGCCGCCGCCGCAGGACGACGCGGCGGTGGTGCTGCCGGCCTTCCGCCTGCGGCGCGTCCACGGCCGCGACGTGCACGTTCGGGTCACGCCCGATCCACACCCGATGACGGCCGAGGCGAGCGAGGTGGTCGGACAGGTGAGCGCCGGCCGCACCGGGCGCTTGCGCTTCGCCGGCCAGGCGCTCGGCGCGCGCGTCGAGCGCGCCGGCCGCACGCTGTCGTTGAGCGAGCTGGCGGCGCGCGGCGCCGAGACCCGGCGCGGCTGGCGGCTGACCGGACTGACGCTGCGCGCCGACGGCGTCGAACTGTACGGAACTCCGGGTACGGGAGCCCTGACGCTCAACGGCACGCTCGCACTGCCGCGCCTGGCGTTCGTCGCCGACGAGCTCGCCGACCTGCACGGCACCGCGACGATCAGCGGGTCGCTGGAAGGAGCGCTCGACGCACCGCAGGTCCACGCGACCGTGCAGGTGCCGAGCCTGGCAATCGGCGCGCGGGAGCTCGGCGAGCTCGCGGCGACCGCGACCGTCGACCGCCACCAGGTGCAACTCGCCAGCGCCCGCCTGCGCGGCTTCGCGGGCGCGGCCGAGGCGAGCGGCACGCTCACCCTCGACGAGGCGCTCACCTACAGCGGGCGGGCGACGTGGAGCGGCATCGACACGCGTCGCGCCGGCGCGCTGTTGCCCGCCGACCTGCCGGGGCTGGCGAGCGACGGCAGCGTCGCGCTCGCCGGGACGCTCGAGCCATTGCGCGTCGCGGTGAAAGGGGACGGTCGCTTCACCCCCGCCGGGGCGGCGCCGATCACCTGGCGCGGGGGCGCCGACTACGCGGCGCAGGACTGGCAGGTCGATGTCGAGCTGGCGCAGGGGGCCGGCAATCGCGCTGCCGTGCAGGCGCGCGTCGAGCCCGGCCAGCGCCTCGGCGGCACCGCTCGCGTGCAGGTCGCCGATCCGGACGCGCTGCGCGGCGTGCTACCGATCGCCTCGCTGCCCAACGTGCGCGGCAACGCCAGCGCCTCGGCGCGGTTGTCGGGTACGCTCGGCGCGCCGCAGGTCGACGGCGAGCTGAGCGCTCGCGACCTGCTCTACCGGGGCGTGCGCGTCGACCGCGTCGACGGCCGGTTCGGCGCCGACCGCCAGCGCCTGCACACCGACGGGATCATCGCGGCGATCGGCGGCGGCGAGGCGACGCTGCGCGGCACGGTCGCGCTCGATCCCGCCGTCGACAACGCCTGGAGCGTGCACGCCGCGCGCATCGATGGCGCGCTGGTGACCGCCCTGGCGCGGGAGCTCGGCGGCGTGTCGCTGCCGATCGCCGGCGGTACGCTGACGGCGGATGCGACCGCCAGCGGGCCGTGGTCGCGCATCCGCCTGGGCGGCGGGGCGGCCCTGCAGAAGTTCTGGCTCGGGCGCGAGCGCATCGAGCGCGCCGCGCTGACCCTGCAGGCGAGCGGCGGGCGCTGGGTGGCAGACGCGACGATCGGCAACCGCGCCGACCAGCTCCTGACGGCGCACGGCGAGGGGGCGATCGGCGGGGCCATCAGCGCGACCGCCAACGGCGACTGGACGCTCACCTCGCTGCAGCAGGGCGAGCAGGCCGAGATGGGCGGCGCGATCCACCTCACCGCCGCGCTGCGCGGCCAGCCGGCGGGGCTCGACGGCACCGCCGAGCTGCGCACCGACGGATTGGTCCTGGGCGGCCGGCCGATCGGCGCGGTGCGCCTGGCGGCGCAGGCGGTGCGCGGGCGCTGGACCGCCGACCTCACCATGCTCGACGGCAGCTTCACGGCGCGCGGCGAGGTGCGACCCGCGCCGGGCATGCCGTTCAGCGTCGATGGCGCCTGGCGCGACGCCGACCTGGCGCACCTGATCAGCGACAAGAGCGAGGCGCGCATCGACAGCAGCGGCACCGTGCAGGTGCGTGGACGGCTCGATGACGCGCGCAATGCCGAGATCAACGTCGACGTGCCGGTGTTGCGCATCATCCAGGGCGAGCGCACCCTGGCTGCCCAGGCGCCGCTGCGGCTGAGCTGTCGCCGCGGCCTCTGCACGCTGGCGCCGCTCACCTGGAGCGGCGGCAGCGGCAACCTGACGATTGGCGGCGAGGCCGGCTTCGACGGCCGCCTGCGCCTGACGATGGACGGGGAGGGCAGCGTCGGGCTGCTCGAGCTGCTCGGCGATCCGATCGAGTCGGCCACCGGCCGCTTCCGGGTCAACGCGCTGGTGCTCAACGGACCGGGCGGCCTGCGCACCTCGGGCACGCTGACGCTGGAGCGGGCCGGCATCGACGCCGGTCTGCCGGTGTCGGTGACCCGCACCGACGGGCGCCTGACACTCGACGGCACGCGCATCCGGATCGACCAGCTCGACGGGCGCATCGGCACCGGTACGTATCGGATCGGGGGGGTCATCGACCTGGTGAACGGACCGGACGTCACCTGGCAGCTGACCGATGTCGGCGCCGTCGCGGCGCCGTCGCTGGAGGTGGAGGTCTCCGGCAAGGGCACCATCGACGGCAGTTGGGACGCGCCGCGCCTCGCTGGCGAGGTGCTGATCCACCGCATGCTCTACGACCGCGACATCAACCTGGTCGACTTCCTGCCGTCGTTCAATCGCGCTCTGGCGCGCGCGCCGCGTCCGCCGGGGGCGCGCGAGCTGCTCCTCGACCTGCGGATCCACGCGCCCGCGCAACTGTTCGTCGAGAACAACGTCGCGCGCATCGAGGGGCGCGCCGACCTGCGCCTGACCGGTACGGCGAATCGACCGGTGGTGAGCGGCCGCGTCGAGGCGCTGGATGGCACGATCACCTTCCGCAGTCGCGAATTCGAGCTGCAGGGCGCCACCGCGGACTTCCGGCCCGAGATGGGCATGGTCGCGGCGATCAACGCCAGTGCCGAGAGCGTCATCGAGACGCGCGATGCCACCTACACGGTCGGCATCCAGGTGACCGGCACGACCGAGAACCCGCGCGTCACCCTGAGCAGCGACGACCCGAGCCTGTCGCAGACCGACATCGCGACGCTGATCACCGTCGGCCGCACCGCCAGCCAGATGCGCAGCGCCGGCGGTGGGTTCAGCGCCTGGGACGCGCTCGGCTTCGTTCCCCATGAGCTCACCGGCGCGGTCGAGGGGCCGGCGAAGCAGTTCCTGCCCATCGACCGCATCGAGTTCGAGTCGGTGTACTCGCGCACCACCGGCAACTTCGAGCCGCAGATCAAGATCGGCAAGGATCTCAGCGACAACCTGGCGGTCTCGGTCGGACAGACGTTCGGCATCTCCTCGCGCACCAGCGTCGAGGCCGAGTATCGGCTCGGTCCGCGTGTCTCGATTCCGCTGCTGTGGGAGAGTCAGACGGAGACCGAGGCCGGCGCCTTCGGCGGCGGCGTGCGGGTGCGCTACGAGTTCTGGCGCGTGACGCCGTTCACGCTGCTCGGGGGGCAGTAGAGCGGATGCGCGCCCTGGGTGTGTGGATCGCTGCGGCCGCCGTCCTGCTGTCGGCGCTCGCGGTGCGCGCCGCCGACGACGGCATCGGGCTGCCGCTGCGCGCGGTGCGCTTCCAGTGCGACGCCTGGTTCGACGAGGCGGCGATGCGGGCGCTGTTGCCGCTCACGCTCGGCGCCCCGGTGACGGAAGCCGACCTGCAGCGTTCGCACGACGTGCTGGAGCGGGCGGAGATCTTCCGCGAGATCACCGTCGCGACCGCGGTGGAGGACGGCGGAGCCGTGGTGACCTTCCGGCTCAAACGACGCCTGGTGCTGACGGCGCTCCAGGTGCGTGGCTACTCGGCGATGGGCTGGCGCGAGGTCTACCGTACCCTGCGCCTGCGCACCGGCAGCTTCTTCGACCGCGAAGCGCTGCGCGCGGCGCGCGCGCGCCTGGAGGAGCGCTATCGGCAGATCGGCTATCCGCGCGCCGACGTGACCTCGCACATCACCCGGCGGCCGGGGCAGGTCGACGTCATCGTGCGCGTCGACGAGGGGGAGCCGGATCGCGTCCTCGCCACCGACATCGTCGGCACCCTCGGCCTCACGCAGCGAGCGCTGAACGCCGAGGTGCTCCTGATGATCGGCCGGCCGCACCGGCGCGAGATGGTGCGCGACGGCGAGCGCGCGCTGCTCGCGGCGCTGCGCGACGGCGGCTTCTACGAGGCCGAGGTCGAGGGCGAGTGGGTGCCGCAGGCGGGCGGCGGGGTGCTGCGCTTCACGGTGGATGCGGGGCGCCGCTCGGAGATCACCATCACCGGCAACGACCATTTCAGCCGGCGCCGGCTGCTCGGCTTGATGGACCTGTCGCACCGGCTGATCGTCACCGACGGCACCTGGCGCGAGCTGGCGCGCCGCATGACCCGCGCCTACGAGGAGGCCGGCTACTACCGCGCCCAGGTGAAGGTGAAGCTCAGCGACGGCGATCCGCGCCGCATTGCCTTCACCGTCGACGAGGGGCGCCGGTATCGCGTCCGTCGCGTCCGCTTCGTCGGCGACCGCGGTCTGACGACCCGCGACCTCCGCCAGCACATGAACACGCAGCCGGCGCGCTGGTTCCCCTGGCCGCGGCGCGGCGCGTTCGTGCGCTCGGTGTTCGACGAGGACCTGCGGCGCCTGTGGTTCTATTACCGCGAGCAGGGCTTCGCCACCGCCGAGATCGTCGACGCGCCGATCCAGGTGGACGACGCGACCGGCACCATCGTCGTCACCGTGGTGATCGAGGAGGGCCCGCGCACCATGGTGGTGGCGGTGACCCCGCCGGAGCTGCCGAGCGACGTGGTGGCGCCGCCGGACCCCGGCGTGGTGCCGAATGCCCCGCTGCATCCGCCGGCGCTCGACGCCGACCAGCGCCACATCGTCGAAGCCTGGCGCAGCGATGGCTTCACCGACGTGCAGGTCGCGCCGGTGGTCGAGACCGAGTTGGTCGGCGACGTCGAGGAGGCGACCGTCGGCTGGAAGATCGCGCCGGGGCCGCAACGCCACGTCGGCGAGATCATCGTGCAGGGCAACGTCGAGACACGCGACGACGTGGTACGCGACCGGCTGCCGTTCAAGCCGGGCGATCCGCTCGATCCGGCCGCGCTGCAGAAGGGGCAGGACGCGCTCTACCAACTCGGCACCTACCGCAGCGTCTCGGTGCAGCCGCTCTCGGCCACCGAGGCGAAGCCCGACGTCGGGGTCGGGGTGGTGCCGCGCCCGCCCGGCAGCTTCCAGTGGGGCCTTGGCTACAACACGCGCGACGGTTTCACCGCCAACGGCGAGACGGCGTACGACAACATCTCGCGGCGGGCGCGGCGTCTGTCGCTACGCGCCCAGGTCAGCGTCCTGCCGGAGGACGTCAGCTCCTCGCAGTACCTCGCGGTGCTCGGCTACCGCGATCCCGCCTTCCTGCGCACCGACTGGCAGTGGAAGATCGAGCTGCTCGGCGAGCGCTCGACCCGCGCCATCGACCAGTACAAGGTGCAACGCGCCAGCCTCGGCAACGGCTTGACGCGCAGTTTCGCCCCGCGCCTGCAGGGCGGCGGCGAGCTGCAGGTCGAGTACGCCGACGTCTTCGATGTCCAGCCGCTGGCCTTCCGGGCCGAGGACCAGGGCGTGTCGTGGACCACCGCGCTGTCGCCGTTCTTCCTCTACGACGGGCGCGACGACTCCTTCGCGCCGACGCGCGGGACGTTCGACACCGGCCGCCTGCGCTACGCGTTGCCCGGCATCTCGACGGTGTCGTTCGCCAAGCTCAACCTGCAACACAGCCAGGCCTTCCCGCTCGCGCCCTGGTTCTCGTTCATCTACACCGCGCGGCTCGGCTACGGCCGCGTCTTCGACGGCGAGGAGGTGCTGCCGATTCGCGAGCGCTTCTTCATCGGCGGTGCGACGACGGTGCGCGGCTACTCGGAAAACAGCCTCGGGCCGACCTCACCGACGTACAAGATCATCGCCAACCCGCCGATGTACCGCGGCGAGGCGGTGACCGGCGGCGACCTGGCGATGATCGTCAACCTGGAGGCGCGCGTCCCGATCTGGGGGGCGCTGAGTGGCGCCGCCTTCCTCGATACCGGCGGCCTGTTCCTGGTGCAGTGCAGCACCAACTGCGAGAAGCGCAACGTGCTCAGCAACAACGCTTTCACCTGGCCGAACTTCCGCAAGGGCGCCGGGCCGGGGCTGCGCTACATGACGCCGGTCGGACCGATCAGCCTCGATTACGGGTTCAAGATCGACCGCCGGCCGGGCGAGTCGATCGGCGAGGTGCACTTCAGCATCAGCGGCACGTTCTGAGCCGCCGCGGATCACGTCCCGGCCGGCTGACGCAGCAACGCCTCGATGAACGCGATCATCTCCGGGCGCGTCCAGTCCTCCGGCCCGATGACGTGCTTGGCGACGTTGCCGCTGCGATCGATGATGAACGTCTCCGGATAGCCGGTGACGCCGTAGCGGCCCGGCAGGTGGTTGTCGCTGTCGAGCAGGATCGGGAAGCTCAGCTTCATGTCGCGGACGAACGGCGCCACCGAGGTGGCGCCGTCGCTGTCCTCGGCCACCGCCAGCATGGCGAAGTCGCGGTCGCGAAAGCGCTGATAGAGCACCTCCATGCTCGGCATCTCGGCGCGGCAGGGCGGGCACCAGGTCGCCCAGAGATTGAGGAAGACCACCTTGCCGCGCAGCGCCGACAGCTGCACCGTGTTGCCCTGCAGGTCCGGCAGGGTGAAGTCGGCGGCGGCGTATTCGCTGTCCGCGCTGCCGGTGCCGCGCTGCAGGCGTTGGACCAGCAGCAGGGCGCCGAGCAGCAGCAGCACCGCGATCGCCGGCCCGACGGCCGAGCGCTTCATCGCGGCGCGGCCTGCGCCAGCCGCTCGCTCGCGGCCGGCGCGGTGCCGCGTCCGGCGATCAGACGCCAGGCGCCGAAGGCGACCAGCGCCAGGCTGGTGAGCTGTGCGGCGCTCAACCCGAAGGCGACGATCGGATTGACACGCCAGAACTCGATGACGAAGCGCGCGCTGCACGCCAGCACCAGGTACCACCACAGCAGGGCGCCGTCCGGATGCGGGCGTTTGCGCATGCGCCAGAGGATGGCGAACACGGCGAAGTAGGCGAGCATCTCGTATACCGGCGTCGGATGCACGCGGACCCCCGGCGGATACGGCCAGCCGATGATCGCGTTCGGGTACGCCATCGCCCAGGGTACGTCGGACACGCTGCCCCAGTCGCCGTCGCCGGCGAGCTGGCAGCCGATGCGGCCGATCGCATGGCCGGCCGCCATGGCCGGGGCGATGCAGTCGACGACCTGCAGCCACGGCAGGCCGGCACTGCGAATGGCGTAGGTCACCGCCGCGAAGCCGCCCAGCAGGCCGCCGTACCAGACCCATCCCGAGCCCGAGAAGATGGTGGTGATCGGATGGGAGAGCAGGCCGGCGGGATCCTCCGCGATCGCCCACAGCTTGGCGCCGCCGAGGCCGCCGAATACCGCCCAGCCCATGATGGTCCAGGCGAACTCGCCGTTCATGCCGCGCCGCTGCAGCTCGATCTGGACCAGCCAACTGGCGACCCAGAAGGCGATCGCCATCATCAGACCAAAGCTGTGCAGGGTGATCGGACCGATGCTGAATATGTCAGGCCACACAGCCGCGGATGATAGCCAAGCACGTGCCCGCAAGCCAGCCGCGCGCGGTTCCGCAGCGAAGCCGATGCGAATTCTTGAAAGAGATGATAAGCGGCTGAAATAGCACAGGGAATTCGTCGCTACGCGTTCTGCGCGCGGACCTCTCGGGCACGTTGACTTCCGCTGGGTCGGCCTTTATGGTCGCGCCACCTTTTTCCCGAAAACCTGGAGTCATCGCCGATGCGCATGATCGTGCCCCCGGTGAAGGAGCGGCGGGTGATCAACCGCCTGCTCGTCGCATTCTTCCGCGACCACAAGGTGTCGAACTTCAATCGCGCGCTGAGCCTGCTGAGTCGCTTCTACCGGCTCAAGCGCCCGCAGGTTGAATGGTTCGAGTACCTCGACTGGGGGCGATCGGTGGGGCGCTGCTACGAGAACGGTAAGATCCACCTGGTGCACCCGGAGAACTGGAAGCGCGGTCGCAAGTACAACTCCGAGCGCCAGTGGGTGAACGCGGTCTATCACGAGATGGGCCACTACATCTTCTGGACCGACGCCGAGCGGAAGGCCGATACGTTCGCGCTGCACATGGAGCGCAACGTCTCGCGCGCCGCCATGCTGGTCGGTGGTCGCGCTCGTCCGGTGCGCAAGGCCGCATGAGCGACGTTCCGGGCGGCGACAAGCCGGAGCAGGGGCCGGCGGTCAAGGATCGCTGGTGGGTCGACACCGGCGACAAGAAGAAAGAGCGCGCCGCGCCGCCGCAGCCGGTATCGACGGTCGGCCGGCGCTTCTATCGCACCGGCGTCGGCTTCGACCAGGACAAGGCGCGCACGCGGCTGAGCGACAACAACCGTCGCATCCTGGAAGAGGCCAATCCGGCCGACGGGGAGTGGGCCTACCTGCTGCTCGCCGACAAGCCGCACAACCAGCAGAACCGCGAGCGCATCCAGGCGCAGGTGACGCTGCCGCCGTATGCGCGCGGCGTGGTGGTCGATTGTGGGCGCACCCTCCGCCTGCTGGTCACCGGCACGCCGCCGGGCGAGCGCATCCTCGACCTGACGCTCGGCGACACGCCGTCGTTCGACTGCTGGATCGAGGGCGACTGGGTGCGCGAGCGCGTCTTCCGCGATCAACGCAGCGCGCTCGGCGCGCTGCGCCGGTTCATTCCCGAACTGCTGTCCCCGGAAGGCATCGCCGCCGGCGAAGCGGTGCGGGCGCGCGTCTGAGCGTCAGGCGCGCGGGACGCGCGGACGGCGCGGCGCCGGCAGGGCGGCGCGCGGCGAGCGACCGGCGCGCACCGGCTTCACCTCGCCGAACACGCTCTCGGCATCGATCAGCTTGCGGATGCCGAAGATGCGGCAGCACATCGGTGCGTCGAGGTCGTTGTTGAAAGTGCGCAGCCGCCCGTCCTGGAACTTGATGCGCACCAGGCAGGTACCGCCGGGGACGGTCGAGGTCATCTCCTCGACGACGCGTCCCTCGCCCCACTCGAGATGCTCGCGGTGCTGCACCACGTCGTCGAGTCGCAGGAAGAGGCGAAAACCGTTGGTGCCCATGCCTCCGTTTTTCTAGCACGCGGGCGTCAGGCGGCGAACGCGGGCTGACGCCCTCAGGTGTCGGTGCTGACGATCATGGTCGCCGATGCGCTCCACACGCCGCCGGTGCCGTGGCAGATCGCGGTGCGTGCATCCGCCACCTGGCGCGCGCCGCATTCGCCGCGCAGCTGGCGCACCGCTTCGATGATCGTGAAGATGCCGTACATCCCGGTATGCGTGTAGGAGAGCCCGCCGCCGTTGGTGTTCATCGGGAAGTCGCCGCCCGGGGCGGTGCGCTGGCCGCTGACGAACGGCCCGCCCTCGCCGCGCCCGCAGAAGCCGAGCGCTTCCAGTGCCAGGATCGGGACGATGGTGAAAGCGTCGTAGAACATCGCCAGGTCGATGTCGGCGTGCCGCACGCCCGACATCGCAAAGGCGCGCGCGCCGGCGGCTTCCGCCGCGTCCCAGCGATCGAACGCGGGCATCTGGCTGACCATCTGATGCGTGGTCGCCTCGCCGGTGCCGAGCACGTACACCGGCGGCTTCGGCAGATCGCGCGCGCGCTCCGCCGCGGTGACCACGCAGGCGCCGCCGGCGTCGGTCACCAGGCAGCAGTCGAGCAGATTGAACGGCCAGGCGATCGGCCGCGACGTCAGCACGTCGTCGATGGTGATCGGATCGCGGGCGAAGGCTTTCGGGTTCAGCGCCGCCCACTTGCGCGTCGCCACCGCCACCTCGGCCATCTGCTCCTTGGTGGTGCCGTACTGGTGCATGTGGCGGGTGGCGAGGAAGCCGTAGCCGCTCGGCGGCCCGACCGTGCCCCACACCACCTCGAACTGGTTGTTGGTCGAGTCCTCGCCCCAGCGCGGCGCCGGCATGGCGATGCGCGAGTGGCCGGACTCGCCGTGCGTGATCAGCGCCACCTCGCACAGGCCGGCGTGGATCGCCGCCATGGCGTGCTCGACGTGCAGGATGAAGGAGCAACCGCCGACCTGCGTGCCGCCGATGAAGCGCGGCCGGATCCCGAGGTACTCCGGCACGTCGTTGGCCATGTTGCGTCCGGAGGTGAACACCGCGTCGACGTCGCTCTTCTTCAGGCCGGCGTCGGCGAGCGCGTTGTGCGCCGCTTCCATGTGCAGCGCCAGCGCCGACTTGTGCGGCAGCCGTCCGAGCTCGTCCGACTCGCCGACGCCGACGATGGCGGCGCGACCGCGCAGCGGGTGCGCGCTCATGCGCCCTCACGCGGGCGGAACTTCGGCAGCGTGATGTCGGCGGTGATGTCCTCGAACACCACCTCGAGCGGCAGGTCGCAGCGCAGGGTCTTCGGATCCGGCTCGACGCCGACGATGTGCGACATCAGGCGCGGCCCTTCCTCCAGCTCGACGATGCCGATGACGTAGGGCGCCGGCACCGGGTAGTTGCGCGGCGGCCGGTGGTTGATGACGAAGGTGTGCAGGCGGGCGCGGCCGCTCGCCTCGACCCAGCGTACGGCGCGCGACAGGCAGGTCGGGCACAACGGACGCGGGTAGAAGTAGGGCGTGTGGCAGTCGTCGCAGGTCTGGAACACCAGGCGGCGCTGCTTGGTCGCGTCCCAGAACGGTTTCGTCTCTGGTGTCGGCTTCGGAATCGGTCCGCTGTACGTGTCGGCCATCTGAGTCGCGCTGATGTAGGACCCTGCCGCGGGTGAATCAAGCTGCCATGCGGCTTGACTGCCCAACCGACCAACTCTATGCTCCGCCGCAGTTTTCACCAGCTCCGTTGCGGTCGCGCCCGGTTCGTCGTTCCAGCTCATGAATGAGCACCCGATTTGGCTCAGCGCCCGCGTTGCCGGGGTCATCCTGGCCGGAGGCCGCAACAGTCGCATGGGCGGACGGGACAAGGCGTTCCTGCGCGTCGACGGGGCGACCGTCTTCGAACGGACGCTGAGCGTCCTGCGCCGCTGCTTCTCGCACGTGCTGGTGGTGAGCAACACGCCGGAGAAGTACGCCGACTATGCGGTCGACGTGACGCGCGACGAGCTCGTCGGCCTCGGTCCGCTCGGCGGGTTGCATGCGGCGCTCGGTCGCGTGCCGACCCCGTATGCGTTCGTCACCGCGTGCGACATGCCGTTCGTGCGCGAGGAGACGATTCGCTATCTCGTGTCGCGCCTCGCCGGTCAGGACGCCATCGTGCCGGAGTGGGATGGCGACATCGAGCCGCTGCTGGCGGTCTATTCGACCGGTCTGCGCACGCAGATCGCTGCCGCCGCCGCCGCCGGCGTCGTCGCAGTGCGCGACTTCCTGCCACGCATCGACGTCGAGTACGTGCCGCAAGCGGAGATGGCGCGCGTCGCCGGGGCGGAGGAGTCCTTCCGCAACGTGAACACGCCCGAGGACGCCGCCCGCTTCGCCGTGCAGGTCGGAGGCGAACCGGCCTGATCCCGCCGCGCCGCTCGCGGCGCGCCTTCCCATCATGTGGCGACGCGAAGGAGACCTGTTCGAATGAGCGACGATCCGATTGGCGCCGCGCTCGCGGAGTGGACGGCCGGGCTCGACCCGGCCGCGGCGCGCATCGCGTGCTTCGAACGCGTGCGCGATCTGCCGTTCCGCTACCCGTCGAGCCGCGACCCGCGCGCGGTGCTCGAGGCCGGCGCCGGCTCGTGCTCCGGCAAGCACTACCTGCTCGGCGAGCTCTATCGCCGGCTCGGCGTGCCGGTGCGCCACATGGTCTGCTCACACCGCTTCAACGACTCGCCGCTGCCGTTTCCCGACCACATGCAGGACCTGCTCGACAAGAACGAGGTCCTCGACTGGCACGACTACCTGCAGATCAACGTCGACGGGAACTGGATCGACGTCGATGCGACCTGGCCGCAGGCGCTGCGCGATTTCGGCCTGCCGGTGACCGACGACTGGGACGGCAAGTCGGCGATGTCGCTCACCGTCGTGCCGGACGAGCACGAGGAGCTGCGCGGCGATCTGGCGAAGGGCAAGGAAGAGCGCCTCAGCCGCCTCACCCCGCGCCAGCGCGGACTGCGCAAGCAGTTCCTCGAGTCGCTCAGCAAGTGGGCGGACGAGCTGCAGGCCGAGGCGCAGCAGGACTGATGGCGCACTCGTCGGCCGGCGAGCTGGTCGACATCGTCGACGCCGACGACCGCGTCCTGCGCCAGGCGACGCGCGCCGAGATGCGCGCCGGCCGCCTGCGCCACCGGGCGACCTACCTGCTGGTGTTCAACTCGCGCGGCGAGTTGTTCGTTCACCAGCGCACGGCCAGCAAGGACGTCTACCCGGCCTACTGGGACGTCGCCGTCGGCGGTGTCGTCGGCGCAGGTGAATCCTATGACGACGGGGCGCGCCGCGAGCTGGCGGAAGAGATCGGCGTGCGCGACGCGGCGCCCGAGCCATTGTTCGGTTTCGCCTGGGAGGACGCCGGCAACCAGGTGCACGGCCGCGTCTATCGCGTCGTCACCGATGCGCCGCTGCGCTTGCAGGCGGAGGAGATTCAACACGGCGAGTGGCTCCTGCCGGCGGCGGTCGACGCGCGCATCGCGCGCGACCCGTTCTGCCCCGACGGTGTCCTGGTGTGGCGCCGCTACGTGGCGGGGCAGGTGAGCAGGTGAGCCGGTGCGCCGGTATGCCGGTGCGCCGGTATGCGATATCGTCGTTCGTTCTCGCACCGGCTGACCGGCGCACCGGCGCACCTGCTCACCGGCTCTCCCGCCTACAGCTGCTTCAGCGCCTCGTAGATGACCTGCGTCGCCTGGCCAAGGGCGGAGACCGGGATGCGCTCGTCGACGCCGTGCACGGTGCCGGTGAGCTGCTTCGAGAGCAGCACCGGGAAGAAGCCGTAGGCCGGCACGCCGCGCTGCCGGAAGAAGCGCGAGTCGGTGCCGCCGGTGGTCATCGACGGGGTGACGACGACGCCGGGATAGACGGTGTGCGTGGCGCGCAGCATCGCTTCGTAGAGCGGCGTATCGGTCGGTGAGGTGGGCGCCGACTCCGGCGCCTGCAGGATCTCGAAGGTGATGCCGGGATCGTCGATCTCCTTGCGCAGTTGCTCGATGAACGCCTGCGGCTTGGTGTCGGGCAGCAGGCGGCAGTCGAGCACCGCCTCGGCGCGCTCGGGGATGACGTTCGGCTTGTAACCGGCGTCGAGCATGGTGAGCGCCAGGGTGTCGCGCGTCATCGCCACCGACCATGGCTCCTGCTGCAGCAGCCCGTCGGCGAACAGCCACACCACCGGGTTGCTGAGCCGGCGCATGGCGAAGCCCTCCATGCCGCCGACCTGCGCGCCGACGTTGCGGAACACCTCGCGCGCCACCGGCGTCAGCCGCGGCGCCGGCGGGTTGTCGAGCAATCGGGTCAGCGCCTGCGTCAGCCGCCGCGGCGCGGCGCCGGGGAAGGGGCGCGAGCCGTGCCCCGACGGCCCCTCCGCGATGAGGCGCAGCCACAGCACCTGCTTCTCGGTGACCGAGATGAACAGCGCCGGCGCCGGCAGCAGGTCGGTGATGCCGATGCCGCCCTCGTCCCAGACCGCCGCCGCGTCGAGCAGGTCCGGGCGGTGCTGCTCCAGCCAGGCCGTCCCCTGCGTGGCGCCGACCTCCTCGTCGGGCACGGCGAGGAAGACGAGATCGTGCCCGGGGCGCTCGCCGCGCTCGGCCAGCAGGCGCAGCGCGGTGAGCATGGAGATCGCCAGGCCCTTCATGTCGAGCGCGCCGCGGCCGTAGACGACGCCGTCGCGCACCTCGCCGCCGAACGGCGGGACGCTCCAGCGCGCCGCGTCGGCCGGCACCACGTCCATGTGGTTGAGCAGCACGATCGGCTTGCCGGGGCCGCCGCTGCCCTTGACGCGGGCGAGCAGGAACGGCTTCTCGACCGCCGCGCCGAACTGTTCCGACTCGATGCCGGCGGCGCGCAACTCGGCGGCGAGGAACGCGGCCGCGGCGCGCGTGTCGCCGGGCGGATTGCTGCTGTCGATGCGCAGATAGGCGGAGAGCCGGGCGGCGGCGTCGTCGGCGACCCGCGCCCAGTCGATCGGCACGGCGGCGGCGGGGCGGGCGGCGCACAGGGCGAGCAGGAGAGCGACCAGCCGGCGGCGCATGCGGCGTGCTGTCTACTGGTTCGCGCGCGCCGGCGCCACCCCGCAAGCTTGCACCGCACGGCGCGGCGCGGCTATCTATCGTCGATGTCCCGTTCGCGTCCCGACGCGGTGCGGATCGCCGCGGCGGCGCTGCTCATTGTCCTGAGTGTCGCGCCGGCCCGCGCCGCGGTCACCCTGCAGGCCTCATCGACCACCGTCGCCAACCAGGGCGACAGCGGCACCATCTGTGTCGCCCTGATCACCGGCGGCGAGGAAGTCGCCGGCACCCAGAACGATCTGGTGTGGGACGGCAGCTGTGCCTCGATGTCCGACACCAGCAGCTGCTACGCGGCCGGTTCGCACGGTAAGCAACTGCAGGGCAAGCTGCTGGAGAATCGCGACTTCACCTACCGCGCCCTGATCCTGTCGCTGAGCGACGTCGATCCGATGGACAGCGGTGTCCTGTACTGCTGCAACTTCGTCTCCGAGGCGGCGCCCGGGCAGTGCTGCAACATCGCCATGACCGGCATGGGCGCCAGCGACTCGAAGGGCAACGCGGTGTCGGCGCTCGGCAGCTCCGGCAAGATCTGCACGGCCAGCAGCAGCGGCAGCGGCGGCGGGACCGGGGGCGTGTTCAATCCCAACCAGCCGCTCGGGGCCAGCAACGCCGTGCCCGGCGGCGAAGCCGCGCCGGCGCCCGCGGCGCCGGCCAACGCCGCCCCCGGTGGCGCGCCGGCGGCGCCGCC
>JANRJF010000400.1:0-14327 GCA_033764095.1 Deltaproteobacteria bacterium
ATTCTGACTTCGCACAGCGCCGTTCGCATTCATCGGCAATGACGAAGTGGACAATGCCCGTCGCCTGTCCGAACAGCGCAATAGCCAACAACAGCCCGAGAACTCGCCCCATACGCCCGTGACGCTGAGTAGCAGGGGCGCAGTGACGTGACAACAAGAGCCCAGCGAGCGGCCCCATGAAGAAGCGCTGGGGTTGATTGCGAGATGGAGCTCGGTGGCGGCGGGATGGCTCACCGCCGCCCCGTGCGGTAAGCCCTCTCGCAGCCATGAGCGAGGGCGAGATCACTGTCGCGCGCACCGTTGGCGCCGGATTGGCGCTCCTGTTCGCCCTCTCTCTGCAACGCGCCCGACCGCACGCGGCAATCCGTCCGACTCGGCGCGGCAACATATCTCTCTGGGCGCTGAATCTGATCGTCATGGGTGCGGTCTGTGGCGCCTGCGCCTGCAGCGTCGCGCGCTGGGCGGCCGCGAGCGGGATCGGCCTGCTGAACGCTAGCCCCGCTCCGCTGTGGCTGGCGGTGCCGACCACGATCCTGACGCTCGACTTCGTGTCCTACCTCTGGCACCGCGCCAATCACCGGCTGGCGTGGCTCCGGCGCTTCCACCAGGTGCATCACTCGGACGTGGCGTTCTCGGTCTCGACCGCCGTCCGCTTCCACCCCGGCGAGTTGCTGCTCGCCTTGCCGGTGCGGCTGGTCGCGGTCGCTGCGCTCGGCGCGCCTACGGTGGCGATCATCGCCTTCGAGATCATCTTCACGATCGCCAACCTGGTCGTGCACGGTAACATCAACCTGCCGCGCGCGATCGAGCAACGGCTGGCCGCATACGTGATCACCCCGGCCCTGCACCGGCGGCATCACTCGCGTCGCGGCCGTGAGCTCGATCACAACTTCGGCACGATCTTGAGCCTGTGGGACCGCTGGCTCGGCACCTACGTCGACAGTTCCTCAGCAGACCGCGTCGATGTCGGTCTGCGGGGCCTGACCGCGAGCCCGCGCCTCCTGGACGCACTGCGGCTGACCTTGCGCCGCCAGTCTCTGCGCCCCACCGCCGCTGCGTAACTCCCTCGCCCGAAACCGCTCGTGGCGCGCTGAAGAACGACCTACGCCACGTGGTTCCACATACGGTCGCCGCCCGCCGCTCCCAGGCGGCCATCGTCGCAGGCGGCGGTGCGTTCGCCAGATGAACGGAAATTGACCGCCGTTCATGCGGGGTTCAGGCCGGCGCGCGTAAGCTGAGCGGGAGCCTGCCGCCAGGAGATGCCGACACGCCGCGCCGATCCCAGCTGCGCCCCGAGGCGCGGCCGCGGTCGTCCAGACGGCCGTGGCGGGCGTGGCGCTGATGGCAGCCGCGACGACCGCTGTGGCGCTCAGCTTCGACGAGTGCGTCCAGCTGGCGCTGCGCCGCGCGCCGGTGGTCGCGGTGTCGGTTGACAGCGTGGGTTCGCCTCGCGCCGAAACGTTCTACTGGGTGACGATCATGTTCTCCCAGACGCTCGGAACAGAACCAAGCGAACGATACCAGGTTGCAAGTGAAGCCAGGAGCAGTGCAAAGAGCAGCAAGGCACCGCCCGGATAGCCGATGCCGAGCGACCGATCGGCGAAGTCGGCCAGCGTGGTCCCGACCATCGTCGTGGCGATGATCGTCGTCCAATAAAGGATGGATGGAATCCTGCGGCGGCAATCTGTGCGCCAACGGCGAGCACGAACCCGGTGGCAAATATGGCTGTGGCTACAAGATAGCCGAGGCCCATCGACATCGATACGGCGTCGCCGCCGGTCTGGCCCAATGTCGTCGCTGCAATCTTGATGATCCAGAAGATGAACGTGACTTCTGGTACCTTGCTCGCGCTTCGCTTCACGGCACCTTCCACGTCGTTCACTTCGACAATGGATGCTGACGCCGTGTCATCGGCCACTTCCCGCCTTCAACCAACGACGGCAGGGGCCGTATCGATGGTCGTTCAACGGCCACCGACGCGGAGCAGATTCGTCCGCTTTTTTGGATAGCGGCAAATCGCGAGACCAGCGGCGGCTATCGTCATCTCGCCGACCCATATCGGATTGGCAAGCACATGGCCGGCAACTGTGAACCCGGCGAGCGCCTCACTGGCCGACAACATGAACAGGATCGCCACGACACCCTGGTATTCCGCCCGTACGACCGTGCGCCAGGAGAACGCCAAGGCCGGCGGTCGCCAGAGGCCGGGACGGGGCAGAATGACCGGTACACGCTCGGCCCAGGCCTCGAATTCGCGGTTGAAGGTCTGGGTCAGGAATGCTTCTTCCGCCAGAATGATGCGCTCGTAGTAGATCGCAAAAGCAAGACCCACGATCATCGCGAGCCAGCCGCAACGGAAGAACGACGTGACCCCGACAACTGACAGCGCGTTGCCGAGATACAGCGGGTGACGGACGATCGAGTACATTCCCGTGCGTGTCGGCGACTTGCTTACGTGTGTTGCGACCTGAGGTCCGAGCTGGAACGAACCCGATCGTGGCGACACGGATCGCCACGCCGAACATGGCGATAGTAAGGCAGAGAATCTGCCATCCGGGATTGAGGACATATGCGACTGGCGCGCCGCGGAACTTGGCAAGCGCCGCGGCGAACAGCGGGGCGAGCAAGAGGAGCAGATGACTGCGGTAACGGAAGAGCCACTGTCCTCGGTGCTCCATGGCGGCCTGCAGTGTCATCGAACCCTGCATCGCGCGGGCACTTCGCCCCGAGTAGCGTGGTCGGGATTGTCCGGATGACGAAGCAGGGGCGGCGGGGTGGCGGACATGCTCAACCACGACGATCGCATGGAAGGCATAACAATATCGTGAATCCGAGCGCCCGGCCGTAGACGGCGTCGCACTGATGAACGGGCTTTCGCGCGGCGGACCCGATGTAGCCGCCGTGCTGCCGAAGGAGGTTTGGTCGTTGCCGCCTAGCAACACTCGCGCGCCGCAGGTTCTGCCACGGCGCGCCGAGCGAAGCCTGACACGGCTGACGCGCCGCGGCCGATACTACGCCGACGCGGACGGAAGTCGGACGGTGACCGTGGTGCCGGTCCCGACGCGGCTGTCCAGGGCGATGGTTCCGTGATGTCGAGCGACGATCTCGCGGCAGATGGCCAATCCGAGACCTGCACCGCCGCGACGACTGGGGCGAGCCGCGAAGCGTTCGAAGAGGACGTGCTGGTCTGCGGCGGCGATGCCGCCGCCGTGATCCCGCACCGTGAGCACCACTTCGCGCCTGTCTCGCTGGACATCGAGGCGTACGGCAATGCCGTGCTCGGTGTGCGTGAACGCGTTGCCCAGCAGATTGAGCAGCAGTCGTTTGAGCAAGACGGCTTCGCCGAGCACAAGGACCTGCTCACCGACGGTCACGTTGAAGTGGCGCTGCTGCTCCTGGGCAACCGCCTCGAGGAACTCTGCGACTTCGATCGCCAGGGCACCGAAATCGACGGCTGTTGGGACCGGCGGGTCGGCCGACTCGATGGCGCTCAGCGTGAGCAGATCCTCGCTGAGCACCGTCAATCGTTCGGTCTGCTCGACCGCGTCGAGCAGTCCGTCGCGATATGCGTCGGCGGATCGTGGCCGCGCCAGGGCGACGTCGAGCCGAGCGCGCAGCGCGGCGAGCGGGGTGCGCAGCTCGTGGGCCGCGTCCGCGGTGAATCGTTGCAGCCGGCGAACGGCCAATTCCAACCGCGCCAACAGGTCGTTGAGCGCCGCCGCCAACGCCGCGACTTCCGTGGTATCGCGCGGTCGCAATCGACGCGACAACGAATCGGCACCTATACGCCCGAGCTCGGCTGTCACATCCGCGATCTCTCTGGTGGCTCGCGACGTCATGGACCATGCGAGTATGCCGATCCCGCCAAGCATGGCGACGGCACCGGCGAGGAGGCCGAGGAGCGCGCGCCGCATCGCGCGCACCTGACGATCGACCCGAACCCCGATCAGCACCCAGCCACCTTCCGTCAGTCGATGGGTCACGACGCGATACTGGGAACGACCGTCGACGACGAAGCGAGCCCCATCGCGCAGCACACTGCGGTCGCTCACATCGACCGCCGGCGGCGGGCGCCCCGAGGCCGCGATCACTCGTCCATCCGCCGCCGACACGATGAGAAATTTATCTGGCCCCAGGTCCCTCTCGCGGCCCAGGCGCGCGACGGCTGAGGCAACCTCAGCAGCACCGTCGAACGCGTCATCGTCGTCGGTCTCTTCGCGCTCGCCCTCGTCCTCACCTTCGGCGTCATCGGCCGATCGCACCAGCTCGACCGATGCCGCCTCCTCCTGCAACGCCGCATCGAGTGGATGCCAGACGGCGCGGCGCAGAAGCCAGGCGGTACCGATGTAGCCTGCCGTCACGAGCACCGCCCCGACGGCGACGAAGGTCAGCGTCAGTCGCACGCGCAGGCTGCGCAGCCCGATCACTCGTCGTCCTCGCTGAGAACGAACCCCGCACCACGGACGGTGCGGATCGTACAGCGCGTCTCGGCATGCTCGAGCTTGCGCCGCAACCGACCGATATGCACGTCGACCAGGTTCGACAGTCCGTCGTAGCCATCGTTCCAACAGTGGTCGAGCAACATGGTGCGCGTCACGAGTTGGCCGCGATGGCACAGCAGGTATTCGAGCAGCGTCCGCTCCTTCACGGTCAGCGTCAGCATACTGCCCCGACTGCGCACCTCCGCGCGGCCGGGATCGAGCTCGAGGCTACCGACCCGCAGTACGGGCGGAAGCGCCGCTGTGGGACGACGCAAAAGGGCCCGCATCCGCGCCACCAGCTCGGCGAATGCGAACGGCTTCTGCAGATAGTCATCGGCGCCGGCGTTCAGCCCGTCGACGCGATCGGTCAAGGTTCCGCGCGCGGTGAGGATGAGCACCGGCGTGGCGCAGCTACGCTCGCGCACGCGCGTCAGAAAGTCTCGTCCATCGCCGTCCGGAAGACCGAGATCGAGCACGATCAGATCGTACAGATTGACGCGCCGGTAGGCAGCAGCATCCTGCAGCTGCAGCGCGACGTCGACAGCAAAGCCCGCATCGACCAACCCGTCGCGCAGACCGCTGGCCAGCGCCGGGTCGTCTTCGACGACGAGAATCCTCACGACCCTCTCCTCCGCATGGTCGGAGCGTAGCGCATCGCGCGAGCGACCACAGGGCCGGACATGGCCTGCCTGTATGGCGCCGAGCATGACGGAATCGTGAAGCGATGCGGATGGCGCATCGTGCCGGGCTTCACGATGCCTTCATGGCGGGCTGGGTACGGTTCACGCACTCCGGCAATGGAGCCGGACCCAAGGCCCCACGGCGCGACTGGTGTCGCTGGGCGAAAGGAGTCGCATCATGCGAACAGCAAGAATCCGATGTACGGAGGCAGCGGCGGCGCTCGCCCTGCTGCTGAGCCTGGCGGCGACCGCGGCGCCCGCCGGCACGACGCCGCGTGGCGTCGTTGGAGGCGCGTTGCGCGCCACTGCCGCGGCCCCCGCGGCGACCGGCGTGTTCGCCGAGAACGTGACGACCAGCCAGTCGGGCACGCGCCAGCAGATCCGCGGTGCGCTGATGGTTCAGGCGAACGGTCTCGCGCCGCGCAGCAAGTACAGGGTCAAGGTGAGCGGCGTACCGATCGGCACTCTGACCACCGGCCGAGCAGGCAACGGGCGGGTCCGCTTCCTGCCCAAGGCGCGCGGCACCAACCAGGCCCTGTCGATCGATCCGCGCGGCCGACAGATCTCCGTCAGCACGACCGACGGCGAGGACGTTCTCGAGGGCGAGGTGGACGACCCGACGACGCCGGGCGGCATTCGCTGCTGCCTGACGACGCCGGATGAGCAGGGATGCGACTCCCTACTCGAAGCGGAGTGCGCCGCGCTCGGCGGCACGAGTATGGGCGCTGGTTCCTGCGAGCCAGATCCCTGCCCCGGCCAGGAAGACGACGAGGATGGCAGCGCCGACGGCGAGACGAATGACGACGGTGGCGCACCGGATGGCGAGCACGCCGACTGAGGATCGGCGCGCGGGGCGCCGAGACGACCGCCGCCTTCCCCCGGCGTAATGCGTCGTCGCCGCCGGACTCGCCACCCCCCATTGCGGGGCGGGTCCGGCGGCTCCCTGCAGATGGTCGATCAACTACCGAGTGAAATCTCCCGGAAGACACGAACGCATCGCGGCGTTCGACAGGAGTCCTATGACAACCAGCACCTATGCGCCTCACAGCGCCAGCGTCGTTCTGATTCTGAGCTTTGCGCTCCACACCGGCTGTGGATCGAGCGGCGGCGGTGGGAGCGAGGGCAGCGAGCCGCATCCCAGTGATGTGCCGGCCGCACTGACCAGCATGGAGGGGGAAGCAGAAGTCGCATACGACAAAGCGCTGGCGACGGATCTGCCAGGCGTCAAAGCGGCCGCGCGTGCCATCGCTGCCGGGTGGAGCACATTCAAGGTACAGGTACTCCGCGATGGCGCGGATGCACGCACCGTCGACGGAATGGACGCGGCGGTCGCCAACCTCACCGTGGCGTCGAGTAGTCCTGATCGCCTGGCCCTGGCGCGCGCGGCCAACGGTGTCAGTGCCTGGATGAGCGACTTGTTCGCCGTCTATAACCCGCCGGTCCCGCCCGCGGTTATCGAGCTCGATTACCGCGGGCGGGAGGTCGTCCTCGACGCGCTGACACCGGATCTGCCGGCCGCCGCCGCCGACCTGCGGGCACTCGATGAGATCTGGCTCAACCTCCGCTCTCAGGTCGAGCGTGCCGGCGGCGGCGCCACGGTGCTGGATTTCGATGCGGACCTTGTCGTGGTGCTCGAAGCGGTCACCGCCGGAGACGCAGGGAGCATCGTCGTCGCCACCAACGCCCTGCTCGACCGCGTCGACGCACTCGAGCAAGTGTTCAGCCAATAGGGTCGGCTGCGCGACTACCGACCGGTTGGCGAGTCGGGCTGCTTCACGGTTTCGTCATGCAAGATCTGCAATGCGAGTGAGACGGCAACCGGTGCCATGGCTCCGCAACGATACGCATCGCGTCGGCCCCGCGAGCGCGCCGGCGACGACCGCTGTGCCCATCCGCGCGTCATCCGCGGCGCCGAGTGGACAGGGGCGGCGCTGCGCGCCGTCGACGGTCACATAGCCGCGGTGTTCGGCGCCTCCACGGCCGTCACGTGGCGCGCGGTGCTCACGTTGACCGCGGTGCTGGCGCTCGGCGCAGGGCTGATGCTCTACCGCCTCGGCACCGCTGAAATCTGTGAGCACAACGAAGCGGTCGAGGCTGTGTTCGTGCAGCGTATGGTCGATCACGGCGAATGGTTCTTCCCGCTGCTCAACGCCCACGAGCCGATGTACAAGCCACCGCTCTTCCATTGGACGGCTGCCGGATTGGCCGCAGGCCTCGGGGTTGAATCGACGACGCCGTTGGTCGTGCGCCTCCCATCAGCGCTCTACGGCCTAGCCGGCATCGCAATGGCGATGCTGCTGATGCTGCGCTGGCTAGGCCTGCACAGTGCGCTGCTCAGCGGGCTCATGTTGCTCGGGTCGTACCAGTACATGTCGGCGGCCCGTTTCGGACGCGTCGACATGGCGCTGACCTGCTGCGAGGCCCTGGCTCTCGTCGCTTTCGTCGGCTGGCTATCCGTCCCGCCGACGGGAACGACGCGCGGCGGGCGGCGCCTCGCCTGGCAGTATCTCTGCGCCGTGGGACTTGGGCTGGCAGTGCTCGCCAAGGGCCCGGTCGGCATGCTCATTCCGCTCCTGGCGATGGGGATCTTTCTCATCGTCGACGGCAGCTGGCGGCACGCCATCGCCGGTCTGTCGCGGGGCCCAGCACTCGTCCTGATCGTCGTCAGTGTGAGCTGGTACGGGCTCTGCCTAGCATCCGGTCATTCCGACTTCTTGCAACGACAGTTGGGAAGCGAGAACGCCGCCCGCGCCATCGGCGGTCTCGGTGCGATGCCGCCCTGGTACTACCTGCGTCCATTGCTGTTCAACTCACCGCCGCTGAGCGTGCTCGTCCCCATCGCAGTCGTCGCCGCGCTCAGGCAGCCGCGGACCCGAGTTGCAACGGAACGCGTGGCACCGAAGCTGTTCGCGATCTTCTGGGTCGTCACACTCGCGGTGTTCTCCCTCGTCGCCTACAAGCGGCGCGCCTACCTGTTGCCGCTGTGGCCGCCAGCGGCCATGCTGCTGGCGTGGTGGCTGTGTGGGGCCGCCGCCCCCCAGCGTCGCGCCATCTGGCGCGGCGCCTTCACCCTGGCCGTTGGCGGACAGATCGTCTTCAACGCTCTGTACCTCCCGCACGCCGACGTGCGGTATTGCGGCGGCAAGCCCGCGCGCCGGGCCGCGGCACGGATCCAACAGGTCGTCCCGGCGACGAGCACTCTCTACTGGTATGGACCAGGTGCTCTACCGCCGCCGATCCTTTTCTATCTGGACCGCACCGTTCCACGCCTGGCGGGCAAGCTCGACGATGCGCCGCCGGGCTACATCCTAGTCGCGACTGACAGTTGGCAACCGGGGGACGCGCTCCGCACCGTCCTCCGACCGGTACTGACCGTCGGCGCGCCACCACACGCGCTGAGCCTTTTATATCGCGCGCCGGGCTGAGCCGCCCGAGTGGCGACATGAACGGAAATTAAGGTGCCGTTCATGCCGGGTTCAGGCCGCGGCGCGTAGTCTATGTGGGGAACTACACGCCCGGAGCCGCCAACGATGCCAACACGCCCCGCCGAACGCACTGGCGCCACAGCCCGCGCCGGATTGCGCGTCCGCTCGGCAGTGGCGAGCCTGATGCTGCTGGCGCTGCCCACGACGCCTGCCGGCGCCGCAGCGCTGAGCGTCGACGAGTGCGTCGCCTTGGCGCTGCGCCGCGCGCCGTTGGTCGAGGCGGCGAGCGCCGACCTCGCCGCCGCCGGCGCCAACGTCGCCGAGGCGCGCGCCGCCTACTGGCCGCGCCTCGCGGGTATCGCGCAGTACGGTCAGTCGGCTGGCTACAACACGGCGGTCACCAACGGCGGCGTCACGCAGCTCGGCGTCGGCGCCGAGCTGACCCTGTACGACGGCGGCCAACGCGCCGCGGCGCTGGCGGCGGCGCGAGCACGCTGGCGGTCGAGCAGCGCCGCCGCCCGACAGCGCGACGCCGACGTCACCTTCATCACCCGCGACGCCTACTACGCCGCGGTGGCCGCACGCGCCGCCGCCCTGGTTCAGGCCGATGCGGTGCTCGCCCTCACCGCCTACCTGGCGCTGCTCGACCGCCAGGCGGGCCTCGGCCTGGTTCCGGCCGGCGACGTACCGCGCGCCACGCTGGCCCTGGCGACGGCGCGCAGCGGCGAACGCGACAGCGCCGCGGCGCAGCGCGCGGCGCTCGACGAACTGGCGATCCTCACCGGCGTCGCAATCGACGCGGCTGCGCTGGTCGACCCGCCGCTCGCCGCCGCGGCAACGACGGATGATCTGGATGCCGCACCCATCGTCGCCGAGGCGCGCGCCAGCGCCGATGCCGCGCGGCACGACGCCGACGGCGTCCGCGCCGAGCGACGCGGCCGCTTCGGATTGAGCGGCGACGCCGGTTTCCTCGGCGATCAGTTCCGCCAGACGTTCGAGGAGAACGGCGGTGGCGAGTTCCTGCTTGCCTTCTCCGTGCCGCTCTTCGACGCCCCGCTGGCGGCGCGCGTCGACGCCGCCGCTGCCAGCGCCACCAGCGCCGAGTCGCTGGTGCGCGAGGCGCGCCAGACCCTGGCGATCGCCCTGGCACGCGCCCGCAGCGAGGCCGAGCGGGCGCGCGCCGATGCGCTGGCCTGGGAGGCGGCGCAGCCGGCCGCCGCCGAAGCGTTTCTACTCATGCGCGCGCGCTACCTGGGCGGCGGCGACGTGCGCCTGCTCGACGTGCTCGATGCCCTCACCCAGTCCATCGACGCGCGCATCGCCGCGGTGCGCGCCCGCGCCGCGGAACGCGCCGCGCTGGCGCTCGTGGACCAGCTGCTCGGGCGCAGCGGCGCATGACCCGGCACGTTGCGCGCGTCATGCTGGCGCTGCTCGTCGCCGGCGCCGCCTGTCAGGCGCCGCCGGAGACCGAGGCGCCGGCCGATGCCGAGCCGATCGTCGTGCCGGTGGTCGCGGTGCGGCGCGGCGACATCGACGCCACCCTCTCCGCCAGCGGCGAGACCGTGGCGCTGAGCGCGCTGCGCCTGGCCTCGCCGGTGGCCGGCCGCGTCACGCAGCTCGACGCGCAGCCGGGCGACCGACTGGCGGCGGGCAGCGTCGCGGCGCGCGTCCTGCCGCTGGAGAACGAATCGGTGCTGCACGGCTTCGACGTGCTCGCCGGCGCCGGGGCGCTCGCCGACGGCGACACCGCGCTGGCGCGGCGGCTGACGCGCGAGATCCGCGACCACGCGGTCGCCCTGCGTGTGCCGTTCGCGGCCCTAGTCGCGGCGCGCCTGCACAATCCCGGCGAACAGGTGGCGCAGGGCGAGGCGCTGCTGGAGCTCTTCGATCCGAGCTCGCTGGTCGTCGTCGCGCAGGTGCCGGCGGCGGCCGCCGCGCTCGTCCGCCCTGGCATGCCGGTCACCGTGCAGGGGGCGAGGCAGACCGGCAACGGACGTGTGGCGGCCGTCCTGCCTGGCCTGACGCCGCAGGCGCTTACTGTCCCGGTGCGCATCACGCTCGACACGGCGCCGCAGCCGCCGCAGCTCGGCGCCGCGGTCGCCTGTCACATCGTCACCGCGCGCCACACTGCGGCGCTGCTGATCCCGACGCGCGCCCTAGTCACCTCGCTGGTCGGCGACGAGGGCGTCGTCGTCGTCGCGGTCGAAGGTCGCGCGCAGCGGCGACGCGTGCAGCTCGGCGTGCGTGGCGCCGACGAGGTACAGGTCGTCACCGGGCTCGCGGCCGGCGACCTGGTGCTGACCGAGGCCGGGGTCGGGTTGCCCGACGGCGCGCCGATCACCGCGCAGACTCCGGCGCCCGCGCCGGCCGGTGACGCGTGAGCCTCGCTGCGTGCGTCCACGCCCACCGTACGGCGATTGTTGCCATCACCGCGCTGGGCGTCGCGGCCGGAGCCGTGGCGGCGTGGACGTTGCCAGTGTCGATCTTCCCCGAAGTCGCCTTCCACCGCGTCTCGCTCATCGCCCGGGCCACGAACCTGCCGGTCGAGCAGACGCTCACCGCCGTGACGCAGCCGCTGGAGAACGCCATGACCGGCGTGTTGGATGTCGAGACGATCCGCTCCACGACCACACGCGGGGGGGCGCAGCTCGACCTGGTCTTCGGCTGGCAGGCGGACATGCCGCTGGCGCTGCAGCGCGTCCAGGCGGCGATGGAGGAGACGCGCGCCGTGCTGCCGGCCGGCACCGAGCTCGAGGCGCGGCTGCTCGACACGTCCGCGTTCCCGATCGTCGGCGTCGCCATCAGCGCCGCCGACGGAGATCTGGCGCGGCTGTCGGATTTCGCGCTCTACGAAGCGGCGCCACGCCTGCGCACCGTGCCCAGTGTCTACCGCGTCGACCTCAACGGCGCCAAGGTGCGCGAGTATGCGCTGACCGTCGACCCGGTGGCGCTGGCGCAGCACGGGCTCGACCTGGCGACGGTCGAGAACGCGGTGCGCAGCGCCAATCTGGTCGCTGCCGCAGGCTCGGTGGTCGACGGCCCGAACCTGGCGCTGACCGTGGTGCGCGGGCCGGGCGCCGAGGCGAGCGCCTTGGGCCAGGTGGTGGTGGCACAGCAGGGCGGCGTGCCGGTGACGCTCGACGCCGTGGCGCGGGTCGACTCAGCGCTGCGCGAGGACTTCACGCGCGCCGCCGCTGACGGCCAGGGCGCCGTGCTGCTCGGTATCTCGCGCCGCCCGGACGGCAACGCGGTGCGCATCTCCGCCGAGGTGCGCCAGCGCCTCGCCGAGCTGGCGCGCCAGCACCCGGATCTCCACTTCAGCATCTTCTACGACCAGGCCGAGCTAGTGCGCGACGCCATCGCCAGCGTGCGCGACAGCATCGCCATCGGCCTGGTGCTCGCCGTCGCCACTGTCTTCGCTTTCATCGGCGACCGCCGCGCCACCGCCGTCGCCGCCGCCGTCGTCCCCGCGACGGTGCTCATCACCTGCACCGCGCTGAGCGGGCTCGGCATGAGCTTCAATCTGATGACGTTGGGCGGCATCGCCGCCGGCATCGGGCTGATCCTCGACGACGCAATCGTCGTGGTCGAGAACGTACATCGCCATCGCCTCGCCGGGCTGGGGGGCGAGGCGGCGGTGCGCGCCGCGCTGGCCGAGATCACGCGTCCGCTGCTCGGCTCGACCCTCACCCCGGTGGCGGTGTTGCTGCCGCTCGGCCAGCTCGGCGGCGTGCCCGGCGCGTTCTTCCAACCGCTGGCGATCACCATGTCCATCGCGCTGCTGGTATCGCTCGGGTTGGCGCTGACCTTCACGCCGGCGCTGGCCGCTGTGGCGGAAAGCGGCACGCGCACGCCGCGGCACGGAGCGGGCGATCGCGTGGTCGAGGCGCTGGCGGCGCACTACGCGCACCTGCTCGACTGGGCCCTGCGACACCGCGTGGCGGCGCTCGCGGCAGCCCTCGCGATGATCGTCGTCGGGGGCCTCGCGTACGAACGCGTCGAGACCGGCTTCATCCCGACCATGGACGAGGGCGCCTTCGTGCTCGACTACTGGGCCCCGACCGGCAGCTCACTCAACGAAACCGAACGCCTGCTCGCCCAGGTGGACGCCCTGCTGCGCGCCACGCCCGAGGTCGCCAGCTTCTCGCGTCGCACCGGCGCCGAGCTTGGATTCTTCCTCACCGAAACCAATCGCGGCGACTACGCCGTGCGGCTCCGGCGCGACCGCCGGCGCGGCTCCGAGGCGGTGGTCAGCCAGCTGCGCGAGTCCCTGCATGACCGCGTCCCGGCGCTGCGCGTCGAGTTCGTGCAGATCCTGCAGGACATGATCGGCGACCTGAGCGGCAATCCCAGCCCGGTGGAGGTGAAACTGTTCAGCGAACGGCCGGCGGCGCTGCGCACGGCCGCGGTGGCGGCGGCGCAGCGCATCGCCGCCGTGCCCGGCGCCGCCGACGTGTTCGCTGGCCTGACCGAGATCGGCCCGACGTACGAGGTCGCCGTCGACGCGCGCCGCGCCGCGCGCGCCGGGATCGACACCACGGCGGTGCAACACGCGCTGGAGATCGCGGTCAGCGGCGTCGTCGTCGGTCAGGTGGTCGAAGACGACCGCGCCATCCCGCTACGCCTGCGCGGCCCGGACGCCTTTCGCCGGCGGCTCGCCGCGCTCGACGACCTGGTGCTCGCCACGCCCGCCGGCGGCCTGGCGCCGCTGGCCGGGTTGGCGACGCTCGCCGCCGGACCGCCCAGTCTGCAGCTCGAGCGCGAGAACCTGCGCTCGCTGGCGCGTGTCACCGCGACGCTGGAGGGCCGCAGCCTCGGCGCGGTGACCGACGACGTGCAGCAGGCGATGCGCGGCGTGCCGCTGCCACCGGATGTGCGCGTCGAGTACGGCGGCCTGCACGCCAGCCAGCAGGAGGCGTTCCAGCAGCTGCTGGTCGTGTTCGGCACCGCGCTCGCCTGCGTCGCGGCCCTGCTGCTGATCGAGTTCGGCTCGCTGGCGGCGACCGCGGCGGTGATCGGCGGCAGCCTGCTGGCGCTTAGCGGCAGCCTGCTGGCGCTGTGGCTGACCAATACGGCGTTGAACGTCTCGTCGATCGTCGGGATGGTCATGGTTATCGGCATCGTCGCCAAGAACGGCATCCTGCTGCTCGACTTCGCCGCCCAGGTCGACGTGGGCGAGACGATCGAGGCGCGCCTGATCGCCGCCGGGCGCGTGCGCCTGCGGCCGATCCTGATGACCTCGCTCGCCACCGCCGCCGGCCTGGCGCCGCTCGCCGTCGGGCTCGGCGCCGGCGGCGAGATGCAGCAGCCGCTGGCCATCGCCATCCTCGGCGGGCTGTCGGTCGCCATGGCCTGTTCGCTGCTCGGCGTGCCGGTCCTGTATGCATGGCTGGCCCACCCCGCGGCGGAGATCTCCTATGCGCCTGCTGCTGGTTGAGGACGACCCGACGCTCGCCCGGCACCTGCAGCGCGGTTTCGCTGAGGCAGCGTGGACGGTGGACCGCTGCGACGCGGTGGAAGCGGGGTGGCGGATGGCGCTGCTCCACCCGTACGATCTGATTGTCCTCGACCTCGGCCTGGTCGACGGCGACGGCATGACCCTGCTGCGCCGCCTGCGCGCCGCCCACCTCGACACGCCGGTGCTGGTGCTCACCGCGCGCGGCGCCGTCGAAGAGCGCATCGCCGGCCTCAACGCCGGCGCCGACGACTACCTCGGCAAGCCGTTCGTCTTCGGCGAGCTG
>JANRJF010000401.1:0-5515 GCA_033764095.1 Deltaproteobacteria bacterium
AAGGCCAACCACCAAGGCACCAAGACACCAAGCGGACCTCAGACCTTGGTGCCTTGGTGTCTTGGTGGTGATCTTCTAAGCGGCGAGGACGCGCGTTTCTCGCCCGAGTGTTCCGGCCCGGCCGGTGGCGGCACTAACAGCTAACAGCCTAACACCCTAACAGCCTCGCCCGTGCGCTTCGCTGCCGAGACGCACCGCCTCGAAAAGTTGACAGCGCGCGATTTGCCCGTGATGGGGGACGCATGCTGCTGCACGAGCTGTTCGATTACTTCGCCGCCGAGCAACCCGAGGCCGAGTGCATCGTCTTCGGCGAAACATCGCTGACCTACGCCGCCGCGCAGGCCGAGGCACATCGCGTCGCGCACGCGCTCATCGCCAGCGGCGTGACGCCCGGACAGCGCGTCGCGGTGCTGGCGAAGAACTGCCCCGAGCTGGTGCTGTTCTATCTCGGTTGCTTCAAGGCCGGCGCGGTGCCGGTGCCGCTCAACTACCGGCTGGCGCCGCCCGAGTGGCAGTTCATCGTCGGCGACGCCGACGCGGTGCTGTTGGTGGCGCGCGGCGAGCTGGTTGCGGCGGTCGACGCGGTGCGCGGCGAGCTGCCGGCGGTGCGTGAGTGGATCGCCATCGACGCCGCGCCGCCGCCGGGCTGGCGCGCCTGGGACGCCTGGCTCGACGGCCAGCCGGCGACCGCGCCGCCGCGCGCTGTCGCTGCGGCGCACGACGCGTACCAGATGTACACCTCGGGCACGACCGGCCTGCCGAAGGGCGCGGTGATCGCGCACGCGGCGCTGCTCGCCAACGTCCTGCAGATCAACGCGGTCAGCCCGGTGTACGCCGGCGAGCGCGTGCTGATCGTCGCGCCGCTCTACCACGCCGCCGCGGCGCTCTCCGCCTTCCGCGGCCTCGCCTGCGGCGCGGCGCTGTTCGTGCAGGAGGATTTCGCACCCGCCGCTGCCGTGCAGGCGCTGGCCAACGAGCGCATCGCGGTCGCGCTGCTGGTGCCGGCGATGATCCAGGCCTGCCTGGTGGCGGTGCCCGACGTCGCGGCGCGCCGCTATCCGACCCTGCGCGTCATCGTCTACGGCGCCTCGCCGATCGGCGAATCGACGCTGCGCCGCGCCATCGAGGTCTTCGATTGCGACTTCGTGCAGGGCTACGGCATGACCGAGACCACCGCCTGCGCGACCGGTCTCAGCCCGGCGGCGCATCGGCGCGCGCTGCGCGATGCGCCGCACCTGCTGCAGTCGGCCGGGCGCGCCATTCCCGCCACCGAGCTGCGCATCCTCGCCGCCGACGGCCAGCCGGCGGCGCCCGGGGAGGTCGGCGAGGTGCTGGTGCGCGGCCCGCAGCTCATGCGCGGCTACTGGAAACGCCCGGAGGCCAACGCCGACTCGCTGCGCGACGGCTGGATGCACACCGGCGACGCCGGCCGGCTCGATGACGAGGGCTTCCTGTTCATCGAGGATCGGGTGAAGGACATGATCGTCTCGGGCGGCGAGAACGTGTACCCGCGCGAGGTCGAGAACGTGCTGCTCGCGCACCCCGCCGTCGCCGACGCGGCCGTCATCGGCATCCCCGACCCGCGCTGGGGCGAAGCGGTGAAGGCGATCGTCGTGCTGCGCGCCGGCGCCGCCGCCAGCGCCGACGACATCGTCGGCTTCTGCCGCGGCAAGCTCGGCGGCTACAAGCTGCCGCGCTCGGTCGACTTCCTCGACGCGCTGCCGCGCAACCCGAGCGGCAAGGTCCTCAAGCGCGTCCTGCGCGAACCGTATTGGAAGGATCAGACACGCGGCGTCGCGTAGCTTCCCCCCTTTCGATCGTTCCCCCCCTTTGAAAAAGGGGGGCAAGGGGGGATTTCCCAAACCGACGCGCGCAGCCAGCATCCCGCTCGCGACCATCATCCGCGATCGCCCCACTCGCCCCGACGCGACAGTCTGAAAATCCCCCCTTGCCCCCCTTCTTCGAAGGGGGGAAACAGCGCCAGGGAGGTGGCGGTGATGCGGGACCCGAAAGGCATCAGTCGGCGCGCGGTGCTGCGCGGGACGGTGGCGGGAGCGGCGGCCCTGTCGTCGGCGCGCCTGGCGCGCGCCGTCAGCGATGGCGAGGCGGCGTATGTTCCGGCGCCGAACGCGGCGCAGCAGGTGCTGCGCGTCGGCGCCGCGCAGATCGCGCCAGCCGGCGGCGCGGCGGCGCCGGCGGTGCTGCTGAACGGCGCGTTGCCGGGTCCGGAGCTGCGCCTGCGCGAGGGCGAGCAGTTCCGCGTGCTGGTCGAGAACGGGCTCGCCGATACCCCGACCGCGATCCACTGGCACGGCGTGCTGGTGCCGGCGGGGATGGACGGCGTGCCCGACATCTCCAACGCGCCGATCGCGCCGCAGCAGATGTACGTCTACGAGTACCCGCTGCGGCAGAGCGGCACCTACTGGTACCACTCGCACTACGGCTTCCAGGAGCAACTCGGCTGCTACGGCGCGCTGGTCATCGAGCCGGCGGTCGAGCCGCTGCGCGTCGATCGTGACGCGGTGGTGCTGCTCGGCGACTGGCTGCGCAAGGATCCGACCGCGGTCTTCGAAGCGCTGCGCGGCGACGGCGGTGGCGCGCCCAGCGCTGCGCCGGCCGGCGGCGCCGCCGCGCTGAAGATGGACGGCATGAAGATGGGCGACATGCCGATGGGCGGCTCCAAGCCGGCTGTGCCGATGCCCGGCGGTCGGCCGATGAGCGGCATGGGCGCGATGGCGCTGCCGGCGGCGCCGAAGCCGACCGCCGGCGCGGCGCAGCCGATGGCGATGGGCAAGCCGACGCCGGGCGCCATGGCGATGGGCGGCAAGGCCGATCTCTCAGACGTGCAGTACGACGCCTTCCTGCTCAACGGTCGCGGTCAGGACGCGCCATGGGCGTTGCAGGTGAATCCCGGCGAGCGCGTCCGCCTGCGGCTGATCAACGGCGCCGCGTCGACCTACTTTCGTCTGGCGCTCGACGGTCATCGGTTGCGCATCACCCACGCCGACGGGTTGGCGGTCGAGCCGGTCGAGGTCGACCACCTGCTGATGGGCATGGGCGAAACCTACGACGCCGTCGTCACGGTCGGCGCCGCCGGCAGCTATACGCTGCACGCCGTCGCGCAGGACGGCTCCGGCCAGGCGATCGGGGTGCTGCACACGCCCGGCGTCACGCCGCAGCCCGATCGCACCCTGCCGTCGTTCAGCGGTCGCGCGCTCAGCTATGCCGAGCTGCGCGCGCCGTCACCGACCGTGCTGCCGGACGGCCCGGTGCGCACGTTCCGCCTGCCGCTGCAGGGCGACATGGCGCGCTACATCTGGAAGATCGACGGCCAGGCCTGGCCGCAGGCCGCTCCGCTGCCGATCAGGCGCGGCGAACGCGTGCAGATCGAGCTGCCCAACGAGACGATGATGTGGCACCCGATGCACCTGCACGGCCACTTCTTCCGTCTGCTGCAGGGCGCCGGCGACTACTGCCCGCTCAAACACACGGTCAACGTCGCCCCCGGCGAAACCGTCCGCATCGAGTTCACCGCCGACAACCCCGGCCGCTGGTTCTTCCACTGCCACAACGCCTACCACCTCGAAGCCGGCATGGCGCGCGTCTTCGAGTACGTCATCTGAGGGGTGTGTGTTCCGCTAGGCGACTGGTATTCCGTCTCCGCCATCATCTGCACTGGCACCACCCACCTGGAGCAAGCGTGGATTCATCAGAACCTAAGATGCGGGGTATCGCCGTCCCGGTCCTGGCCGACCCCGTAGAGGGTCCGACCGTCACGTACGGCGTCGGCCCAGCCTCGATCAACTTGATGACGCGTGACGAGCGTTGGGCGCGCGTAACATTCGACAATCTGGACTCGCTACGAGTTTCGCGTGGAGAGCATGATCCGTACCCCAATGATTGGCAGGAAGGAGAACCTCTGCATTGGGTTTCGATAGTCGCGCCGTCGCCGTGGCTCCGCGAACGATATGCCTACGAGAAGCGCCACTATGGCCAAGCATACCAGTTTGGTGGCGATGTCGACGAGATGCTGAGGGACTTCTCCCATTATCTCTTTAGGTTTCACGACCAATTCGTCGAGGTTCTTTGTCGCGGAATCTGGTTCGAGGTGGCCGACGAGCCTCTCGGTAACCGAGATCCAGACAGCAAACATCCGCTTCTCGACCTGCCGCCATCCTTCGTTTCGGAGTCCTTCGAAGCGCACGGAATCAGGTGTCAAGTCCGAAGAAACCCGCGGCCTCTAGGGGAGATCATTAAGGACGCTGAGCTGTGCTCGCAGAAACTGTTTCAGTTCGCCGCTGAACTCGATGGTGCTGCGAACGTGACCTGGACCGCCGCCGTCCGGGTACGCGATGGGAGAGTTCGGTCAGTTCTTCAGAGCTACTTTGGAAAGGTGGAGCGCACGTTCGATGGCGTAGCCACCCTGGAAGATACGCGTCCCTGCGTGGAGGAGTGGCTTCGGGAGGTAAAGGACCGTCGCGCAAGGATGAAAACGGGGTGAACAAGGCGGTCCATATTGGGTGATGGAGCCGACGGCCTGGCCCGCCGCCCGACCTGGTTGGTTAGACCGAAGGTCTCATCGAGTCACTGATGCATCCCGGTACGTTCAGCGATTCGTGTCTCGTCAGCGCGGAACGCGGGCGATCCAGTAGCGAGGACGGCGTCGATGGTGTGCGACTGCCAAGACTTGTGCATGGTCTGGCAGTTCGATGTACACAACATGGTAGGGGTATCGACGGACCAGGACTCGTCGGACATCCGCGTCGCGTACTCCGGGTACGGGTGATCCCACGCGTGGGGCGGCCTCGATCCGCGCGATCGCGCGACCTATCGAACGTACGAAGTCGAGGCCGAGACCGGATTGCTGCCCGTTGTACCAGCGAGCCGCATCGCCCATGTCCGCCTGCGCCCCGCGACCAATTCGGACCCGACGCCTCAACGGTGCTTGAGGGCGCGTTCCAGGCGATCGCGGACCTCCGGCCATGGCTCGCCGGGATCCTCACCCGACCGCGCGCGCGCCGCGCGCGCCTCGATCTCGGCCGCCCAGGCCGCCTCGGCGTCGTCGTCGGCCTCTGCGTCGAGACTTGCGAGCAGCTCAGAGGCGAGCTCTGCTCGTTCAGCTACCTCGAGCTTCAAGGCGTCTTCGAGAAGCTTGCTCGCTGCCTTGGTCACGAGGTGGAGGGTAGCGCGGCGGTAGTCACCTAACAAGGAACTGGAGCGGGTCAGCTGTACCCAGCCGTTCAATCGCCAGTCGCCACGCAGACACAGGCACTGGCTCGCTTCTGTCCGCCTTGCAGTGACAGCCCGCACCCGAGCAACTGGTCAGAGCCGCAACGTCACGACGACATCCTCCGGTGCCTCTCCCAACGCGCGCCGCAGGTCGGCGCGGATGTCGTCGCGGCCTGTGCGGTCTGCGCTCAGCGCGGCGGCGGCGTCCTCGACGCGGGTGGCGGCGAGGCGGCCGGCGCGGTTGGCGTGGCGGCGGGCGGCGGCAAGCGCGCTCGTGGCGGCGCGG
>JANRJF010000402.1:0-4138 GCA_033764095.1 Deltaproteobacteria bacterium
GGCGAGTTCCTTCGCCCGGGTCTTCACGTCCTCCGTGCTCGAATCGATCACGGCCGCGGCACCGCGCGCCGTGGCCGCAGCCCGCTTCTCCTCCGAGGACGCCGCAGCGATCACCGTCATGCCGAGCGATCTGCCCACGTCGACGGCAGCGAGACCGACGCCGCCGCCTGCGCCGAGCACGAGCATCGACTGGCCGGTCGCCACACGGGCTCGCTTCACGAGGGCGAACCACGCGGTCGAGTAGCTCTGGGTGAACGTCGCCGCCTGTCCGTCGGTCATCGAATCAGGCGTCGGCACGGCGCGCTTGGCCGGGACGGCGACCTCGCTGGCATACCCACCGAGGCCGACGTTGGTGAACACGCGCTGACCCACCTGCAGCGTGGTGACTGCGCTGCCGATCTCGCTGACCACGCCGGCGACCTCGTTGCCGGGGACGAAGGGCAGGGGCGGCTTGATCTGGTAGAGGCCCTGCACGAACAGGGCGTCGACGAAGTTCACCCCGGCGGCGCGCACCGCGACCAGCACCTCGCCGGCGGCGGGGCGCGGCTCGTCGGCCGATTCGATGGTCAGCGAGTCGAGCGGGGCGAACTGACGGCAGACGACACGGCGCATCGTTTCTCCATAGCGGCGTTGGCGCGCCCGATGCGAGCCGCCGGCCGCTGCGGGAGGAATTGACATCCACCGCCGCCTGCCGACACGATCGCCGGCGGGGAGAGCGAAGTGCCATGAAGAGCGGAGGCGTCGTCGCCGTGGTGGTCGTGCTGGCGGCCGTGTTGTTGCTGGTCCTGCGCGGACGCCAGACCGACGAGGAGACGGTCGCGGTGCGCTCCGGCAGCGGTGCTTCGGCCGGCGGCGACCGGCTGGGCAGTGCGCGGCCGGGCGGCCAGCGCGGCGAGACCACCAGCGGTTCGGGTCTGCGCGAGAGCCGCCGCCGCGAGCTGCCGCCCGCCTCCGGCTCCGGCGGCGCGGGCGGCGCGGCCAACGGCGCCTCCGGCGCGATGGCGGCAGGCGTCGCCGGCGGCATCACCGGCAATCGTCGCGAGGCGGCGGCGCTCGGTGCGCCGGGCGGCGCCGCGGGCGATGATGTCGCGCAGATGCGCGGCCCCGACGTCACGCGGCGCGACGCGCCGGATGCCGGCAGCACCGGTCCGGTGGTCGACTACGACGCCGAGGGCAACATCCAGGAGCCCATCCCCGAGGTCGCGTTCGAGAGCGCCGAGGACCGCTTCTTCCCCACCGATTCGCAGGAAGAGGTGCAGGATGCCGGCCCGATCGGTGGCGGCTCGGGCACCGTCGCCTTCTGGGTCAAGCCCGAGTGGGGCGAGGGCAGCCAGGAGGACGCGACGCTCGTGCAGCTCGGCGACAGCGGCCTCGAGATCACCAAGAACGTCAACTTCCTGCGCTTCCAGTACCAGGACAGCGCCGGGGTCGAGAACGGCCTGGGCAGCAACCTGTCCGGCTGGACCCCGAACGAATGGCGCCTGGTGACCGCCACCTGGGCGGGCAATCAACTGACGCTGTACGTCGACGGCGTCATGGTGTCGCAGAACAGCTTCGCCCACCCGCCCGAGTTCCAGGACGAGACCAAGCTCTACGTCGGCTCGTCGTTCCCGAGCGGCGCGCCGGCCGCGCCGGCGTCGATCGGCTCGCTCAAGGTCTTCAACCGCAACTGGTCGCAGGCCGAGGTCAACGATCTGTTCCGCGCCGGGCCGCCGAAGACGCGGTGATCGGAAGGGAGCCGGGAATGGGTACGGCTAAGTAGAGCCGGCGCAGCATTGCTGCGTCGAGTACCGACCTGCTAGCGAAGCGCGATGCCGTTCCTGCACGCCAACCGGCTGCGTATCGCCTACGATGAGTTCGGACAGCGGACCGACCCGCCCCTGCTGCTGATCATGGGGCTCGGCGCGCAGATGATCTTCTGGCGCGACGACTTCTGCCGCGGGCTGGCGCAACGCGGCCTGCGCGTCATCCGCTTCGACAACCGCGACGTTGGCGCCTCGACCCACTTCGACAGCGCCGGCATGCCCAACGTCATGCTGATCGCCACCGCCGCGGCAACCGGACAACCCGCGCAGGCGCCCTACCTGCTGCGCGACATGGCCGACGACACCGCCGGCGTCCTCGACGCGCTCGACATCGACAGAGCTCATATCGTCGGTACCTCGATGGGCGGCATGATCGCGCAGACGCTCGCCATCCATCATCCGGCGCGCGTGCGCAGCCTGACCTCGATCATGTCGCACACCGGCAGCCCCAGCCTGCCGCCGCCGCGCCCCGAGGTGCTGGCGGTGGTGCTGGCGCCGCAGCCGACGACGCGCGAGGAAGCGATCGAGCGCGGCGTGCTGACCTACCGGACCATCGGCAGCCCCGGCTTCCCGTTCGACGAGCCGGAGGTGCGCGATGTCGTCACCCGCGCCTACGAGCGCGGCTACGACCCGGCCGGCACCGCCCGCCAGCTGGCGGCGATCCTCGCCTCCGGCAGCCGCGTCGAGGCGCTGCGCAGATTGGACGTCCCGACCCTGGTCGTCCACGGCCGCGAGGATCCGCTGGTCGCCTTCTCCGGCGGCGAGGAGACTGCCGCGACCATCCCCGGCGCCGAGTTCCTGCCGATCGCGGGCATGGGGCACGACATGCCGCGCGGCATCTGGCCGCAGTTGATCGAGCGCATCGCGGCGCTGGCGGCGCGCGCCTGACGGCAGGCGTCGTCCATCCCCCAAACGGGTAGTGAACGGCGTTCACCCGCTCTGAACGCCAGGTAGCAGGCGGCGCCCGCGGCGCCGCCGGGAGGACCGACGCCGATGCGCCTACTGCTGCCGCTGCTTGCCGCTCTCAGCTTCGACCCTGCGCCGATCGCCGCCGCCACCTGCAGCGGCGACTGTGGCGGAGACGGGGTCGTCACGGTCAACGAGCTCGTGCGCGCCGTCTCGATCGCCCTCGGCAGTACCGCGGTCGGCGAATGCAGCGCCGCCGACGCGAACGGCGATGGCCAGGTCACGGTGGCGGAGCTGGTCGGCGCCGTGAACAGCGTCCTGCAGGGCTGTGGCGGCTCGCTGGCGACGCCGACCCCAACCCCGACCGGCGCCCCCAACCTGACACCAACCTCGTCAAACCCGGCGTGCGACAACGGCGAGGTGACCTTCACGTACTCGAACGTGGCCAATACCAACGCGGTCACCACCGATCTGACGCTGCGCCTGGTCGCCGCCGGTGAGGTGCGCGACACGCGCACAGGCCTCTACATCTGGAACGTGACCGCGCTCGAGTGTCTGGAGGGCGTCCAGTTCCACCGCTCGATCTCGATCCAGTTCATCGGCGTCAATTCCCCGATGACCGCCGGCGCGTCGGCCGAGGTGAAGGCGGCCGGCTTCCCGCTGTCGACCATCGTGTATGGCGAGTTGCAGGACCCCAACGTGTTCCAGCGCACCTGGAGCCCGCAGAGCGGCACGATGACCGTCGAGGCGGCGGATGGCGATCAGCTGCGCTTCCGCTTCGTCGCCGACATGCGGCCGCTGCCGCTGGCCAGCTTCGGCGCCCAGCCCACCGGGACGTTCAGCCTCGACGTCCGCGGCACGATCAAGCGCGTCATTCGCTAGGCCCCATTCACCAGCGAGCCACCCGTCGGCCGCTCGGGTCGTGGCGTCGCCCGGCGATTTCTGGCAGAAGCGCCCGCCATGAACAGCGCTCGACTGCCTCGCCTCGCACTCGCCCTGGCGTGCCTCCTCTGGCTCGCCGCCGCGCCGTCGCGCGCGACGCTGCTCGACTACTGCTGCGCCTGCGTGCCGGACCTGCACGACGCGCACGGCGGCGGCAGCGCCGAGCTCAAGGAAACCCAGGCGGCGCTCTTCTGCGCCGAGGCGGCGAGCGGCGACGAGGGTGGGCTGGAGATGCGTTGCGACGCGCAGGCCGGTCCGACCGATCTCGTCTGCTACCCGAACACCCCGGGACCGAGCTGCCGCGACGAGCTGGCCGGCCTCGGGATCATCTGCCCGACCGCCGGCGCGCCGGCGGCGGCGCCGCTCGGGCTGCTCGCCCTCGCCGCGGCGCTCGCCGGGCTCGGCGTCGCGCTGCTGGCGCGTCGCGTGCGCCGCGCCTGAGTCGTCGACTCAGCGCCAGGGCAGCCAGGACGAGCCGCGCCGCG